>NZ_PSRR01000416.1 GCF_004296405.1 Bradyrhizobium sp. Leo170 | reverse complement strand
TGGCCTCCTTCCCAGCCAGCATGTTGAATCAGAACCGATCTGATTTGGGAATCCTCAATCGATTCAATCTAATTTCATCCCGCTCTAGCGCGCGCAGAGGTCGTCTGCTCTGCTCGGCAATCACACTCGCCTTGGGGCAACCGTCCACCCAATATCCATATTGATAGCGATCGCCCACATCAGCGCTCAACCAGTCGTTAGGAGCCAACGTTTCGGTCGCGAACGATCGCCCAGGCACCGCGGTAGAATTCGATATCGATGTCGCCGAGTCATCACTATCGGTGAGCAAAACCACGACAATATTGATAGAGCAATGATTGGTCATCCGGATGACCGCCCCTGGCGAAAACCACTTCAGTGACGAATCACCCGGGGTAACGGGAAGCTGGGGAGGGTTCGTGTCGACGCAGATGCAGACATGCTCTAGGTGAATGGGATGTTATGTTGGGAATTGACAGACCGATCGACGTAAGGGAGCCGCTGATCTTCTCAATCAGGAGCAAAATTGCGGCGATAACGCCAAGCGGTGGCAAAATTAGCAGGACAGCTCTGAATCCGCGGCGTCCGTGCCTGCCGAAAATCAATTCGAATATTTGGCTGCCGCGTTCCGGGTCAGGCAGTTCCAGCAAAGGCGCCATCACGTTACCCGATCCGTTACCCCGGCGTAATTTCAGATATCAGGAAATCCGGCTAAGTATTGGTCGGAGCGAAAGGATTTGAACCTTCGACCCCTAGTCTCCCAGACTAGTGCGCTAACCGGGCTGCGCCACGCTCCGATCCCGTTCCATTAGCTGCGATCAGGGCTTCGCGCAAGGCGCGATCGGATGGTGCTCGCCAAGCCCGGTCCCTCGCGCGGTTCTCGCAGCAATGGCCGCGGCCAAAACCCGCTCGGTTCGAGCCGGTCAGCCCAGATTGAGGCAGATCAAGCCAAAGTTCCCGTCGGCGCCATAGCCTTGGTGTGCCTTTCCGCCAACCCGCCTGCGCCACAAAAATCAGAGGCAAACCAACGTGCAGACCTTCTATTTCGACCGGAAGGACGGTGTTCCGATCCGCGACCGGATCGGGAAGCAGTTTTCATCGGACGCCGAAGCTATCGAATACAGCAAGACGCTCGCCGCACATTTCCGAAAAGAGGCTCCCGCTGAGCCGGACCTTGCGATCGTGGTCGTCAGCGAGTCCGGTCGCGAGATTCATCGCGAGCCGGTTCATCCGGCGGCCATCTCCTAGACGGTCCGGCCGCGCGACTTACCGGCCTTCGCCGTCCTTCATTGCCGAATCCAGCATCTCCCGGCAACCGATCAGGTCCTGGAGCGCGCGCTGCAGGCGTTCGCGGTCGGCGGCGGGGATGCCGCGGGCGGGTGCGGCTGCCGCCGTGGGCTGGGCGGCCGGGGGTTGCCGCCCCTTGAACGGGGCGAGAATGCCGTCCTCGTCGGGGTCGACGAAGCGGTAGTCGATCTCGATGGCGTTGCCGTCATCAAATTCCTCGTCCTCGGCATCGTTATCGTGGCCGGCGGTCTCCTCCTCCTCGTCGGATTCCCGCAGGCTCTGCCCGATCGCCTCCTCGACGGCGCCAAAGGAGATCGCCGCGCTCTGGTCGGAGATCGCCTGGACCGACTTGATGCCGTGCTCCTTCAGGATCCGCTGCACGCCGCGGATCGTATAGCCCTCGCCATACAGCAGGCGGCGGATGCCCTTGAGCAGGTCGACGTCGTCAGGGCGATAGTAGCGGCGGCCGCCGCTACGCTTCATCGGCTTGATCTGCGCGAACCGCGTCTCCCAGAAACGCAACACGTGCTGGGGGATGTCGAGCTCGTCGGCGACCTCGCTGATGGTACGGAATGCATCGGGCGCCTTCTCCAACTGCCCGCTCCTTCTCCTGGAGTACGATCCGCACAAACGCGCTCGTGACAACGCCAAGCGCTTGCGCCGAGATCACGCTCAAACAACGATAGCGCGGGATGACGATTCGAAGAAACGCCATCACGCCCAAGAAGGAATTATCCGCTCTTGTCTTCGCCGTTGGTCGAACCGTGGTGGCCGTTGATCCGCTGCTTCAGGATCGCCGACGGCTTGAATACCATCACCCGCCGCGGCGAGATCGGCACTTCGGTGCCGGTCTTCGGATTGCGTCCGATGCGCTGGCCTTTCTTGCGCACCATGAAGGAGCCGAAGGACGACAGCTTCACCGTTTCGCCCTTTTCCAGGCAATCGGTGATTTCCTTCAAGACGAGTTCGACAAACGCCGAGGATTCCGTGCGCGACAATCCCACCTTCTGGTAGACCGCCTCGCACAAATCGACTCGTGTGACTGTTTTACCGGTTCCGGTCATCGCCTGCCCCGCACTCTCGGCGAACAAAATTTGTCCCCTGAAATTAGAGGGTTAGCAGGCAATGGTCAACAGTGGCGATAATGCAGCAGCCTGCCAAAAATCGTCAGGGATGTGTCTTTTCTGATTGCACGCTTCACCAGCGAACGAGCGCCGAGCCCCAGGTGAAGCCGCCGCCCATCGCTTCGAACAGCACGAGGTCGCCTTTCTTCACGCGTCCATCCTTCACCGCGACCGATAGCGCCAGGGGAATCGATGCCGCCGAAGTGTTGCCGTGGCGATCGACCGTCAGCACCACCTTCTGCGGTGCAATATGAAGCTTGTGCGCCGAAGCATCGATGATCCGCTTGTTGGCCTGATGCGGGATGAACCAGTCGATGTCCTCGGCGCTGGTGCCGGTGGCGTTGAAAGCGTCGACGATCACGTCGGTGATCATGCCGACCGCGTGCTTGAACACCTCGCGGCCTTCCATCCTGAGATGGCCGACCGTCTGCGTCGATCCCGGGCCGCCGTCGACGAACAACTTCGACTTGTGGCGGCCGTCAGAGCGCAGATGCGTGGTCAGCACGCCGCGGTCGGACGATTTGCCCGGCTGCTCCTGCGCTTCCAGCACCACCGCGCCGGCGCCGTCGCCGAACAGCACGCAGGTGCCGCGGTCGCTCCAGTCGAGGATGCGCGAGAAGGTCTCGGCACCGATCACCAGCGCCCGCTTGTAGGCGCCGGTGCGCAGGAAATTGTCGGCGGTCGCCAGCGCGAAGACGAAGCCGGAGCACACCGCCTGCAGGTCGAAGGCTGCGCCATGGGTGATGCCGAGCCCGTTCTGCACCGCGACCGCGGTTGCGGGAAACGTATTGTCCGGCGTCGAGGTCGCGAGCACGATCAGGTCGATATCCTCAGCATCGAGGCCGGCGTTCGCCAGCGCCGCGCGCGCGGCGTTGATGCCGAGATGGGAGGTGAACTCCCCTTCGGCGGCGATGTGCCGCTCCCTAATGCCGGTGCGCTGCACGATCCACTCGTCTGATGTATCGACGCGGGTCGCCAGCTCGGCATTGGTCAGGACCCGCTCCGGCAGATAAGAGCCGCAGCCGAGCACGACCGATCGTATCGCAGTCACGAGACAGCCTCCTGCGCGGTCTGCGCTGAGGCCAGCGCGCTGCCGTCGCGGTTGAGCATCTGATTGATCTTGGTGAGGAGATCGTAGTGGGCCATCTCATAGCCAACATCGACGGCATAGGCAAAGCCTTCGGCGCTCGTTCCGCCGTGACTTTTTACGACCAAACCCTTCAGACCCAGGAGCACCCCGCCGTTGGACTTGTTGGGGTCCATCTTGTCGCGCAGCGCCCGGAAGGCGCCGCGGGCTAGAAGATAGCCGATCCGCCTGGGCCAGGTCTGGGACAGGGCGTTGCGCAGGAAACCCTCCATCTGCCGCGCGGTGCCCTCGGCCGCCTTCAGCGCGATGTTGCCGGCATATCCCTCCGTGACGACCACATCGGCGACGCCTTTGCCGATGCCGTCGCTCTCGACGAAGCCGATATAATTCAGTTGCGGCAGGTTCATCGCCCGCAACAGCTCCGCGGCCTCGCGGATCTCCTCATGTCCCTTCATCTCTTCGCGGCCGATATTGAGCAGCCCCACGGTCGGCCGCTCCACATTGAACCGCACGCTTGCCATCGCGCTGCCCATCAAGGCCAGCGCCACCAGGTGGTGCGCGTCGCCGCCGATGGTCGCCCCGAGGTCGAGCACGATGGCGTCGCCCCGCACGGTCGGCCAAAGCCCCGTGATCGCCGGGCGGTCGATTTCCGGCAGCATGCGCAGATTGAAGCGCGCCATCGCCATCAGCGCACCGGTGTTGCCGGCGGAGATCGCGACATCGGCCTCGCCCTGTTTCACCGCGTCGATCGCAAGCCACATCGAGGACGTCTTGCGGCCGCGCCTGAGCGCCTGACTCGGCTTCTCATCGTTGCTGATCGCGACGTCGGTGTGGATCACGCGCGAGGCCGCCTTCAAGGCGGGATGCGCCGCCAACTCCGGCTCGATCAGCTTGCTGTCGCCAAACAGCAGGAATTCGGTGTCAGGATGCCGGCTCAACGAGATGGCGGCGCCGGGGACGACGACCGATGCGCCGTCATCGCCACCCATGGCGTCAAGCGCGATTCGAACCTTTTTAGGCATGAACGTCCCGGAAACCTGCTCTCGGCGGCCTTGAAGCAGACCAGCCACCCGTTTGAAAGCCACCGCCATCAGCGATGTCTATCGCGGTCAGCGATGTCTGTCGCGGTCAGCGATGTCCATCGCGACAAGCGATGTACGGCCGGAGGCAACGGCGCGCCCGGCTGGGCCGCGACAATAACCTGTCCCCATTCTGACACAACCTCTTCACCATGCTTTGCCGGCCGGCTCAGGGTTGCAGGAACGCGGAGGCGTCGACGGAGGATATTTCAAATTATTCAATATCTTATCTCAGATTTATGAGAACGCAACGGATCGACTTCGCGCGATGGTTCGCTCTCATAATCCACTTTAACCGGAGCCTATTTCCCGTTGGATTTCCCTTTCGGCTTGTTCCCACCGGGGGTTTTCGGCGCGGCCTGCAGCGCTTTCAGCGCGGCAAACGGGTGGTCCTTGGGATCGGCGGCCTCGACCACCGGCTCGAACACGGCATCCGCCTTGCGCGGATAGGGATCAATCGCGAGGAACAGCGCGTCGGTGGCGAGCCGGCCGAGATCGATCATGCCGTTCTCGATCGGCTCCGGCGGGTCGGGTATCTCAGCTTCGCTGCGTTCGGCCTCCTCGGCCAGCGCGGCCATCCGCGGGATCTGCTCCGGCGGGGCGAAGATCAGGTCGATCTCCTCGTCGATCTCGTTCTCGATCTCCTCGAGCGTCACCACACAGGTCTGTCCGACGCGGCCGCGCACGGAGCCCACGACATGGAAGCGGCCGCCGCTCTTCGGCGTGACGTCGAACGACGCCTCAGCCGAAAGCACCTCGCGCAGGCTCGCGATATCGGCCAATGCCTGGCGCTGGCGCGGATCGGCCTCGATGTCGCGGTGCAGGCCGGTTTCCGGCACCTGCGCCACCGCGACCAGCGCGCGCCAAGGGTCACGCGAAGGATCGCGCGGAGGAAGCGGCCTCTCTGTCTCGGTATCTTTCATTGGGCCGCGCCCACCTGCTCCGGCACTGGAAACTTCCACGATCCGCCCGACAGGGTCGCCGCGTCGAGCTGGTCCAGCACGGCCGCTACCTGCTCGGCATAGGTCGCAAGCTGCCGCGCCTTCTCGATGTCCTTGCCATCAAAGATATTCTTGCAGAATGCGTTTGCCAGCGCCTCATGGCCATCGATGAGCGCAAGGTCGTAGGCCACGGAACGGCCGTAGAAGGCCTCGCCGAACGCCTTCATCCGTTTCGGCACGGTGAGGTCGCCAACCCCCATTTCGCGCAGATTGTCGTCCATGTCCTCGCAGAAGCGGTCGAACAGCGCCTGCGACAGGCCTGATTCGCCCTCCGCTGCCCTCAGGCGCCGCAGCACCAGCCACAAATGCATCAAGAGCAGGTCGAATCGGCCGTTAACCGTGTCTGCGACGGCCAACTGTCGGTAAAACACCGGTTCTCGCGCCTGCGTCACGATCATGCCATAGATGGTCTCAATGGTGCCGCTCGGGAGTAGCCGGGGTTTCTTGAATTGATTGAACGGCCAAAGCATTGTGGGTTCCGCCCGCGGGCCCAAAGCGCCCGCTTCTGTTGCAATCCTCAGCCGTGCCCGGTACGTCAACGCCTCGCGCGACGCAAGGGGACGGATCAGTTCCGCCGATGACCGAAGCCAACAAGACCAGCCCACGCGTGTCCTTCTCACGCGGTGTGCTAGCACGCTGCCGCGCCGCGGCGGCCATCGGCCTCGTCTGCGCGCTGCTTGCCGCCTGCACCGGCGAGCAATTCCAGAAGGGCTACATCCTGCCGCAGGGCGCGCTCGAGCAGATCCCGATCGGCGCGAGCCAGGACCAGGTGCTGATCGTGATGGGCACGCCGTCGACGGTGGCCACGCTGGACGGCGAGGTGTTCTATTACATCTCCCAGCGCACCGAGCGCCCAGTCGCCTTCATGAACCAGCGGGTGGTCGACCAGCGCGTGATCGCCGTTTATTTCGACAAGAACCGCACCGTCCGCCGCATCGCCAATTACGGCCTGCAGGACGGCAAGATCTTCGACTTCGTCAGCCGCACCACGCCGACCTCGGGCCAGGAGCTCAGCTACCTGACGCCGCTGTTCAAGCTCTTGAGCTTCAACTAACCATCGGCCCGCTGCGCCAAGTCGCCGCTTAACTCCTCGCTTGCCGGACCGCCCTGCGGTCCCCTACGCTCCCTGAAAACAAGATCAAATCAGGGAGCGAACACGTGAGCCGAACCTTGCTTTCCCGCCG
>NZ_PSRR01000415.1 GCF_004296405.1 Bradyrhizobium sp. Leo170 | reverse complement strand
AAAGCGGAATATTTCTCGCGTGAGGGATGGACACGTTTCTGCTGATTTGCCCGTCGGGTTGTTATGTCGCACCCAAAGCATCCACATCGTCATTGCGAGCGCAGCGAAGCAATCCATAGCGCCGCAAGTGGAGGCGTGGATTGCTTCGCTGCGCTCGCAATGACGGGGGCGGTGTTGCTGGCGCGAGCGGCGCGCCCATTGGACAGCGCAGGTGCGAGTGCCTACATCGATGGGACCGTGACCCCGGGAGTTCTCACGATGACCATCGACGACAGGCCGACGATCGTTGCGCCCGATGACGATCCCTATCTTTGGCTGGAGGAGATCGAAGGCGCGCGGGCGCTGGAATTCGTGGAGCGGCAGAACGCCCTGACGCTAGAGAAATTCACCGGCACGTCATTTGCCGCCGATCGCGACGCGCTGGTCGCGATCTTCGACCGGCCGGACAACATTCCCTATGTCACCAGGCGCAGTGGGCTACTCTACAATCTCTGGACGGATGCGCAGAATCCGCGCGGCCTGTGGCGGCGCACGACGCTCGGGGAATTCCGCAAAGCCAATCACAACTGGGAAATCCTCCTGGACGTCGACCAGCTTGCCGCCGATGAAGGCGAGGATTGGCTCTTGAACTGGACGTCCATGCGGCCGGGAAATGATCGGCGCGCGATCCTCGGCCTGTCGCGCGGCGGCAGCGACGCGGTGATGCTGCGCGAGTTCGACATGGAGGCGAAGCGCTTCGTCGCCGATGGCTTCATGCTGCCGGAGGCGAAGGGCGGCGTCGATTGGGTCGACGACGACACGCTGCTGCTGTCGAGCGCCTATGGCGAGGGCATGGCGACCACATCGGGCTATGCCCGGACTGTCAGGCTGTGGCGCCGCGGCGAGGCCGCCGAACGCGCGCCGGTGGTGTTCGAGGTGCCGGCCGACCATATGAGCGCATCCGCTCAACTCGATGATTCCGGGCCGGTCCCACGGATGTGGTTCGTCGACCGGCTCGATTTCTTCAACTTAAGTGCCTGGCTGGGCGACGAGACGGGTACGAAGACGAAGCTCGATCTGCCCACCAGCATTTGGCTGCTCGCCTATCAGGACTGGTTCGTCGTCAAGCTGCGCGAGCCGTGGACGATCGGAGGCAAGACCTATGCGCCCGATACGGTGCTCGGCATGTCGCTGTCAGCCTTCCTCGCAGGCAGCCGCGACTTCACCGTCGTGTTCGAGCCGGAGCCGCGGCGGGCGCTGCAAGGCTTCTTCTGGACCGAGGGCCGGCTGGTGCTGTCGATCCTCGATGAACTGCGGCCGGTGTTCGAGATCTGCACGCCATCGGCTGGTGGCTGGACGCGCGAGCGGCTCGAAGGGCTGCCCGGGATCGGCGTCGTCGATGTCTGGCGCCTCGACAGCCATATTTCCGAAAGCAAGGGCGACCTGCTCGCCAATGTGCAGGACCCGCTGACGCCGTCCTCGCTGATGCTGATGGAGAAGGTCGGAGCGCCCACGGTGCTGAAGCAGGCGCCGAAGACGTTTAACGCGGATGGACTCGTGGTGACCCAGCATGAGGCCATCTCCATCGACGGCGAACGCATCCCCTACGTGCAGACCGGCCCCGCGACCGAGACCGGCGATGCGCCGGTGCACTTGACCGCCTATGGCGGCTTCGGTCTTGCGATGAAGCCGTATTACAACCCGGCGCTCGGCAAGCTGTGGCTGGAGCGCGGCGGCACCATTGTCGAGGCCAATATCCGCGGCGGCGGCGAGTTCGGCACGCGCTGGGACGACGCCGGCCGCTATGCGGGCAAGCGGTTGGCGCATGACGACTTCGCGGCCGTCGCCGCCGATCTGGTGAAGCGCGGCGTCACGCGGCCCGGGCGGATCGCGGCCGAAGGCGGATCGAACGGCGGCATCCTGATCACCAACATGCTGGTGCGCTACCCCGAACGATTCGGCGCGCTGTTCTGCACCATCCCGCTCATCGACATGCGCCGCTACACGAAGCTGCTCGCCGGTGCGAGCTGGATCGCCGAATATGGCGATCCCGATAAGCCCGAAGAATGGGCCTGGCTACAAACCTATTCCGCCTATCACATGGCGAAGCCGGGCCAGAAATATCCACCGATCCTGATCGCGACCACGCGCCGCGACGACCGCGTGCATCCCGGCCACGCCCGCAAGATGACCGCCAAGCTGCAGGCAATGGGATATGAGGCCCATCTCTACGAGCCCGCCGCCGGCGGCCACGGCTATGGCAAGGACAACAAGGAGCGCGCCGCGTTCATGGCGCTGGGACTTGGGTTCTTGCGGGAGAAGATCGGGTGGGTGGATGGTGCGTGATTGTTCCACTCACCGCTGTCATTCCGGGGCGCGCCAACGGGTCCGCGCAAAGCGCGGCCCGATGACGCGCCCCGGAATGACGCGGGGGAGCGATCACGCGCACGCGAATTCCAGGATCATGTTGTTCGCGGGCATGTCTACCGCCTCCTCCAATGACAGACCGACGCGCCCCGCCAGCTTCTCGATATCGGTGATGTCGCGCACGCCCCAGTCGGGATCCTGGTTGCGCAAGGATGTGTCGAACACGGCGTTGCTGAGAGCGGTGTGCTTGCCGTCGCGCTTGAAGGGACCATAGACGAACAGCCGGCCATCATCGCGCAAGCGGCATGCGGCGCCTTCGAACAGGCCCTCGGCGACGCGCCAGGGCGCGATGTGGATCACATTGGCGCAGAACACCGCGAGCAGCTTTGGCAGCTCGCCGCCCTCAGGCGCAGCACCGGGCCAGGCCGGATCGGAGAGATCGATCCTCAGCGGCGGACGGATGTTCGGAAGGGCGGCGTATGCGCGCCAGGCCGCGATGCTCTTCAGATGCGCGTCGTTGAGATCGCTCGGCCACCAAATGATGTCGGGGGTCCGCTCCGCGAAATACACGACGTGCTGGCCAGTGCCGCTGCCAGCCTCCAGCACGTCGCCGGATCGACCCAAAAGAAATTTCTCCAGCACTGCCCAGATCGGCTGATGGTTGCGATGAAAGGCCGCCGCATCAAGCCGGCCGTCGGCTTCGACCCGCCCGCCGTCCTTGCCGAATTCAACCACAAACTCTGGCACGATGCTCTCCTGTTCCTGTCATACAAAGCGCAACACCGGCGCAATCCTGCTATTCCGCGCGCGCCGTCGCAATGCGCGATTTGGGCGCGCCTTCATCATAATGGTTACGGCCGTAGCCCCGGATGAAGCGGAAGCGTAATTCGGGGCGAGCGCACCCATCTCTCCGCTCGTCATCCCGTGATGAGCCGAAGGCGCAGGCCCGGAATCCATTGCGCCGCATGCGCAAGTGGAAGAATGGATTCCGGGTTCTCGCGGAGCCTGTCATCGGGCCGCGCTTTGCGCGGACCCGTTGGCGAGCCCCGGAATGACGAGCTGAGAGATGGATTGCTTCGCTGCGCTCGCAATGACGGGGGATGGAGCTACCGCGCCACGCGCTGCAATTCCTTCGTCAGCACGTCCAGCGCGTCGGCGAGCATCACGCCGCCGCAGACGGTGAGACGTTCGGGAAGCACAATGCGTTTCTCCGGCGGATAGAAGTGCTCCAGCGCCGGATGCAGCAGGAAGGCGCGGCCGTTGTCTTCGGCGCGATCACCGGCCTCCGACACCAGGATGAAGTCCGGTCTCAGTTGCACGATCGCTTCCAGCGAGGCGTAGCCGCCGGCTGCGACGCCGAGGTCGCCGGCGGGATCGAGGAGGCCCGCTTCGGTGAGCAGCGACGACACCAGGCTGTCGCTGCCGGACACCCAGCCACGGCGCGCCAGCGGCAGCACGCGATAGTGCTTGCCGGTCGCGGCCTCGCGCGCTTGGGCGATCGCGGCGTCGAGCCTTGCAATCGCGACCTTTGCGCGGTCCGGATGCTGCACGATCTCGCCCATCTCGCGGATCTGGTCCTTCACCTCGTCCAGCGTGCGCGGCACGCTGAACTCGACGAGATGAAGGCCGTTTGCTTTCAAGAGCTCGCGCGTTGCGCGCTTGTCGAACAGGCTGGCGACGACGATGTCGGGCTTCAGCACCAGCACGTCCTCCGCGCCGCCGGAGAGAATCGGGAAGCGGCGCGCCTTGTCGGCGGCGAATGATTGCCAGGCCTCGCGGGAGAATCGGCTGAGGCCCAGGATCTGCTGGGGATCGGCGAGCGAGAGCAGCAATTGATCGCTGCAGACGTTCATCGAGACGATGCGCGGCGCGCTCGCCGCAAGCGCGACAGTGGTGGACAGGGCGAACGCTGCAAGGAATGCAGCGAGGCGCCGCATCAGATCTCCGCCCACGGCACGATCACCGTCTCGCGCTGATATTCGGCGCGGAAGGCGCTGATACGAAACACGTCGGCCATCACTGCTTCCGACAGCGCGTCCGCGGGCGCGCCCTGCGAGGCGAGGCGGCCCTGCGACAGCACCAGCGCATGGTCGGCAAAGCGCGCGGCAAGGCCGAGGTCGTGCGTCACCACGATCACCAGCACGCCCTTGTCGGCTGCCGCACGCAACCCCTTCATGACGTCGATCTGGTGGCGCGGATCGAGCGAGGCGGTGGGCTCGTCCGCCAGGATGATCGGCGCCTCCACCGCAAACACGCGCGCCAGTGCGACGCGGCTGCGCTCGCCGCCGGAAAGCTCGGTGACGCGGCGCTCGGCGAACTCCATGACGTCGGCCGCCTGCATCGCCCGCACCACCGCCTCGACATCGCGCGGGGACAGCCGTGCCGGATCGGTGGCACCATGCGGATAGCGGCCGAGCGCGACGATGTCGCGCGCGGGCAGCGGCCAGTGCACCATGTGCCCTTGCGGAAGATAGCCGAAGCGTTTGGCCCGTTCGCGCAGCGGCAGCGCGGCGAGCGCCTCGCCACCCACCTTGATGACACCATCGGAGGGAATGAGACCGGCGAGCGCGCGCAAGAGCGTGGTCTTGCCGGCTCCGTTCGGACCGACCAGGGCGACGAGATGACCTGAGGCGAGTTGCAGCGACACGTCGCTGAGCACGCGGCGGCCGGCGAGCGCGACGTTAAGATGTTCTGCGACAAGCGCCGTCATGCGACGCCTCCGCCGAGCGCGCGGCGCTCGCGTACGATGAGATAGAGGAAGAACGGCACGCCGATGATCGAGGTCAGGACGCCGACCTTGATGTCCGAGGTCGACGGGATGATGCGCACCGCGATATCGGCCGCGAGCAACAGCGCCGAGCCGGCGAGCGCGCTCGGCACCAACAGCCGCGCCGGGTCGTGGCCGATCACGGGCCGCATCAGATGCGGCGCGACCAGGCCAATGAAGCCGATGGTGCCGGTGACCGCCACCGCGCCGCCGACGCCGAGCGCGACGCCTGTGATCACGAACAGCCGCAGGCGGCCGACGTCGACGCCGAGACTTTGCGCGGTCTCTTCGCCAAGCGTGAGCGCGCGGAAGGCGCTGGCCTGCGAGAGCAGGATGGCCGCACCGGCAACGATGAACGGCAGCGCCAGCGCGACATGCTGGAAGCTGCGATCCTCCAGCGAGCCGAGCAGCCAGAACGCGATCTCCAGCACCAGGAACGGATTGCTGGCGAGGTTCATCACCAGCGCCGTCGCAGCGCCCGCAAGGCTCGAAATCGCAAGCCCGGCGAGGATCAGGATCAACAGCCCCGCATTGCGGCCAGCGATCGCGAGCAGCACGAACACCGAGCCGAACGCGGCGATGATGGCGGCGACCGGCAGCGCGTAGGAGCGGACATCGGCCAGCCCGAGCGCGATCACCAGCACCGCGCCGAACGCCGCCGATTGCGGCGCGCCGAACAGCGAGGGCGAGGCTAAGGGATTGCGCAACAGGCCCTGCAGCGCCGCGCCTGACAGACCGAGAATGGCGCCGATCGCGAACGCCAGGATGGTCCGCGGCAGGCGGATCTCGCGCACGATCACCTGCGTTACATCGCTGCCGCCACCGAACAACGCCTCGATCACCGTCAGCGGCGACAGCCGCACCGGGCCGGTGCCGAGCGAGATCAGCATCAGCACGGCAACCAACGCAATCATCGCAACGGTCGCCCCCAACCGCCGCCGCGCGGCGAGACCCGCCGCTATCGTGAAATCCTGTGCACTCATCGCGCCCTGCTTCTTGCAGCGAATTCGGTGGCAGACAAGCGACACCGGAACAAAAAAGCGTATTGGGGATGGGGCGCCGCAGTTTCGCCGGGATTGACTCGGGCGTCGCCAAAATCCTAGATGGCTCCGACGGTTCCTATCGGGATCAAAAGGGAATGCGGTACCGGGAAACTTCCCTCAAGCCGCGGCTGCCCCCGCAACTGTATGCGGTGAATCCTTCGTCATATGCCACTGGGCGTCTCGGTCCTGGGAAGGCGACGAAGGGTAACGACCCGCGAGCCAGGAGACCTGCCGTCTTACGTGGTCACACGCGACGATGTCGGTCGGGGAGTACAGACATTTGCTTCACCTGAAGCGCGAAACGCGATGGTGAGCCTCGGATCGCTGTGACGTGCCACTGACGTCATACCGAGGTCTCGCCGATGTTCTCTGCTATCACCGCCACCAAGCAACGCCGGGCACTCCTGCTCGCGTCGAGCATGCTGGCGCCCGCCTTGTACGTTTCTGCCGCGCTGGCGCAGCAAGCGTCCTCCGAACAATTGCCACCGGTCGAGGTCAGAGCGCCCGGCGACCACAACCGCACCCGTGCCAAGCCCGCTTCCGACGGCACTCCAGGCCCCCGGCGTCCCGCGCCGGGCCAGGTGCCGACCACCGCGCAACCGG
>NZ_PSRR01000414.1 GCF_004296405.1 Bradyrhizobium sp. Leo170 | reverse complement strand
AGGAGGGTGGGAAGTGACGCAAAGCTCGGACGCAAAGCGCCGCGAGAATGTGGACTCGCATCCTCAAGCTGTTTGAAAATTGAATCGGACCTTTCCCCCGTCGTCCCGGGCTTGACCCGGGACCCATAACCACAGGCCTTTGTAGTGCGCTCCGCTACCACCGCTTGCTCACGCCACAACAATCGCCTGTGGTTATGGGTCCCGTCTTTCGACGGGACGACAGCGGTATGTGTGTCACCGTTCCCGGTTGTTACAATCGAAGACATTGCCGCCTCCTTGGGATTTTCGTACACAGCCCTCGCCATGACTCAACCGTCCCTCTCCCCCGGCGCCGCCGATGTCCTGTTGTTCGACCTCGGCCGCGTCGTGCTCGATATCGATTTCGGCAAGGTGATGACCACCTGGGCCGGCCATGCCGGCTGCGAGCCCGGCGAGCTCGCCACCCGCTTTGTGATGGACGAGAGTTACAGACATCACGAGGTCGGCAAGATCGATGACGCCGCCTTCTTCGCAAGCCTGCGGCAGTCGCTCGGCATCGGCATCTCCGACGCCCAGTTCCTGGAAGGCTGGAACGCGATCTTCGCCGGCGAGATGCCGGGAATCGCCGCGCACCTGGCGCGCGCCAAGACGCGCCTGCCGCTTTATGCTTTCTCGAACACCAATCCGCCCCATATCGAGCATTTCTCGACAGCCTATTCGGACGTGCTCGGCCACTTCCGCCAGATCTTCTTCTCGTCGACGATCGGGCTACGGAAACCCGACGCGGAAGCCTATGATTACGTCGTCAAGGCGATCGGCGCGCCGGCCTCGCGCATCGTGTTCTTCGACGATTCCGCCGAGAACATCCGCGGCGCACGGGCGGCAGGTCTCACAGCCATTCACGTCACATCGTCAGATGATGTGACGAACGCGCTTCTCGCGCTCGGAATTTAGGAGTTGCCCGTGGCCCTGATGCCGGTCGCCGATGCGCTAGCCGCGGTCCTCGCCGGCGCGGAACCATTGCCGGAAGAGATGGTCGCGCTCGATGCCGCCTATCACCGCACGCTCGCCCGTGACGTCGCAGCAAAGCGTACTCAGCCGCCACTGGCGATGTCGGCGATGGATGGCTATGCGGTGCGATCCGCCGATGCCGCCGATCTCAGCGCGCGGCTGAAGGTGATCGGCGAAGTCGCCGCGGGCCGGCCGTTCGATCGGGAACTTGGTCCGCGGGAAGCGGCACGGATCTTCACCGGCGGCGTCATTCCCGCCGGCGCCGATGCCGTCGTGATCCAGGAAGACACCCGGGTCGATGGCGATCACATCACCATCACCGAAGCTGCCATCGCCGGGCGGCATATCCGTCCCGCCGGCGTCGATTTCCGTGAAGGCGACGTGCTGCTCAGGCGCGGAAGCCGGCTGACCGACCGCGCGCTGTCGCTGGCGGCGTCGATGAACTATCCGGAACTTCCCGTGCGGCGCCGGCCGAAGGTGGCCGTGCTCGCGACCGGCGACGAACTGGTGATGCCGGGCACCTCTCCGGGCCCGGGCCAGATCGTCTATTCCAACGGCTATGCGCTGCGGGCGCTGGCGCGCGCGGAAGGCGCTGAAGCGATCGATCTGGGGGTCGCCGCCGACACGGTTGCCGCCACCACCGAGGGCATCCGCCGCGCGCATGCCGCGGGCGCCAACATCCTCATCACCACCGGCGGCGCCTCAGTCGGTGACCACGACCTCGTAAAGCCGTCGCTCGAGGCCGAGGGCGTCACCATGGCGTTCTGGAAGATCGCGATGCGGCCCGGCAAACCGATGATGCATGGCCGACTCGGCACGATGCGAGTGATCGGCCTGCCCGGCAATCCGGTGTCGTCCTATGTCTGCGCCTACCTGTTCCTGGTGCCGTTGATTCGGGCCCTCCTCGGCCGCTCGGCTGTTCATCACGTCAGCGAAAGCGCCCTGCTCGGCCGCGATCTCGCCGCCAACGATCAGCGCGAAGATTATCTTCGCGCGCTTCTCGAAGAGCGCGACGACGGCACGCTGATCGCAACGCCAGTCACCAAGCAGGACAGTTCGCTGCTTGGGAATCTCACTGCGGCGCAGGCACTTGTGATCCGTCCGCCATTCGCGCCGGCCGCCGCAAAAGGCGCGCCTTGCGACATTCTCCGATTGCCTGAATGACGCCGCGACCAGCACCTACTGGAGCATCTCTGATCGCGTTCACCAGAAATTAAGTGGTTGCGGAACACATATCGAACATATAGTGTCCGTTCATGATTTGTTTCGAAACTCGCTGTCTACGAATGGGAGTGCGTTACTCCCGAGATCAGCTCTTCTCAAGTCTCGGATCGAACGACGCTACCAACCGGGGGAATGCTCGCGATGCTTACGCGCAAACAGTATGAACTTCTGCGTTTCATCAACGAACGGCTGAAAGAGGCCGGCGTGCCTCCTTCCTTCGACGAGATGAAGGACGCACTCGACCTGCGCTCGAAGTCCGGCATCCACCGCCTGATCACGGCGCTGGAAGAACGGGGCTTCATCCGTCGCCTGCCGAACCGTGCCCGCGCAATCGAGGTGATCAAACTGCCTGAGCTCTCCGCCGCCGGCAACGGTCGCCGCGGCTTCACGCCGAGCGTCATTGAGGGCACGCTCGGCAAGCGCACGACCAGCGCGGCCGTGGCCGAAGACGATGGCAACCGTCCCGTTGCTGTTCCCGTGATGGGCCGGATCGCGGCGGGTACGCCGATCGAGGCGCTGCAGACCCGCAGCCACACCATCAGCGTGCCGCCCGACATGCTCGGCTCCGGCGAGCATTATGCGCTCGAGGTGCGCGGCGATTCCATGGTGGAGGCCGGCATCCTCGACGGCGACATGGCGCTGATCCAGCGCAACGAAACCGCCAACACCGGCGACATTGTGGTGGCGCTGATCGATGAGGAAGAGGCCACGCTGAAGCGTTTCCGTCGCCGCGGCGCCTCGATCGCGCTGGAGCCTGCCAATGCGGCCTACGAAGTCCGCATCCTGCCGCCGAACCGGGTGCGGATCCAGGGCAAGCTGATCGGGCTTTATCGCAAGTACTGAGCCGACCAGGACGCAGCAGCCCCGTCTGGTACTTAGGTGGGTGCTCTGCCCTAGAGGACGATGACAAGAACGACTTAGAATGATTAGAATGAAAGCCCCGGTAAATTCGCCGGGGCACTTCGGTGCAAGGTGATGTGCGGCAGCGTCTCGCTATCGTGTTTGTGAACGGACCGAAGGCGCGGGCCGTACAAATGCCAAGAACGAAGCAGAGGCTTATAAGTTATCGTCCACTCTGATAGAGGCCTGCGCCTCTTCCCAGGCACGGGTCGGCTATCTCGAATGAGGAGCAATCCGATGTGTGACTATAGCCTGCATGCCGTGGCGACGCGTCCCGCCCAGGTTGGAGAGACGCTCATCACCACCACCTTCCGCGGCACCTCGACCCGCGGCTTCGCTTCGGAAAGCGATCCGACGGTCGCAGTCTGCATGCTTCCCGGGACCGAACTCGCGTTCGCCGATAACGTCCGTTACGACAATCGCTGGATCTGGACCAAGACGACCGGCTTCCGTGTCGGCAAGTTCAACCAGATCGATCCGCATATTCGGGATCGTCATCACGACGCGATCGAATTCCCCGATGGCAGCCATGTGCTGGTGACCCAGCTCTGCGAAGGGCAGCGGGCGACCGTGCTGCAATTGCCAGTGACGCATCATGTTGCAGAGCCGGCACCGAAGGCGGTCGAGCAGCGCCCCGCGCCGAACCCGCTGTTCATCGGCTGACAGCTTCGGGCAGCGTGCGCCGCCGGTCTCGGCCGGCGGAGCGTTGCCGCGAGTGAAAAGCAAAGTGTTTTGAGCGGCTCCGGAGGTCATCCGGGGGCGCACGTGATTTTGTGTTGAACGGACGCTTTATTCGCCCAGGGGGCGTGATCGGTGGTCACCAAGATCACATGGCAAAGAGCCGGACGAGTGGCTGAGCCCGGCCGATACATGTTCAGGTTCGGCTGGCTCACCGTCGCAGCGGAAGATCTCGCGATCTGGGAGCGATTTCCGGATGCGACCTTTACGCTCGTGCAAATGCCCTCGCATTCGGGCGATCCGGATGAATTTCGGCTCGGCGCCTTCGAGCTAGCGGCCAACGCCGGCGGAGATTGAACGGGGCGCTCAGTCTTCCGACTGCAGGTCGGATTCGGACGGGGTCGCATCGATGGCGCGCGGCGCGGGTGCCCCCTGGATCCGGATCGTGGTCTCGGGTTCGCCTTCGCCTGACATCCCAGGCGACCACGGCCGGTCGAGGCCGGCGGGCTTGACGGCGTCGATGACGAAGCCGTTCCGGCTCCGCCGCAGCGCCAGCCCACCCTGCCGCCGCAGGCGCTCGGCATCGATGACCGCCGCCGCGCAGCCTTGCGGCACCGGCCGTGCGGTCACGATCAGCACCGCCCGCTCGCAATCGTCCGCGAGCGCCTCGGATCGCTGGGTGAGCGCGATGAACGCGCCACCGGCCGCAGAGGTCACGCAGCCGCTCTCATCGCAGGACACGCCCTCCGTCAGCGACGGATCGCCCGCGGTGCGGGCATCGGCATCCGCGGCCAGCCACTCCTTGGCGAGAAACGCGTCCTTCGCGGTCCGCATCAGGTGCAGCCGCCCGTCACCGCCGCGGACGGCGACATTGCGGCCGTCGCCGGAAATCAGGATGTCCGGTTGCGGCGCCCCCACCGCCCAGACCACCGCAATGAGAAGCACGGCCGCGCCGCCGAAGCGCAGCGGCGTGCGCAACAGCCCGAGCAGGATGACGCCCAGGCTCGCGGCAATCAGCGGGCCGATCCCGAACGCACTGACGTGGCCGACCGCGCCCGGCAGCGCGGCGACCCCCTGCGCGACCACGATCATCCAGTCGATGCCACTGCCCATGATCGCCCAGAACACGCCGTCGAAACCGAACGGCATCGCCAGCAGGCCAAGCAGCCCGGCCGGCATCACCAGCGCCGACACCACCGGCATCGCCGCGAGGTTGGCGAGCACGCCAAAGGGCGCCACCCGGTGGAAATGAAAAGCGGCATAGGGCGTGGTCGCCAGCCCCGCCACCAACGACGCCAGCAGCAGCATCGCGACCTCACGCCCGCCCCACAGCGCGATCCGCGCGGTCGTGGAATGGTCTGGCGCGGCAAACAGATGCGGCATGCCGATCTGCACCAGCGCCACCAGCCCGAGCGTCGCCGCAAACGACATCTGGAATGTTCGACGCGGATTCCTATTTCTCTATTTAACTCAGTCCTTTAACCCGGATATTGCTCCGGGACTTTTTCCGGGACTCTGCGAGCCGCTCAACGGCGTCGGCTACATCCTCGTCGAGCACATGGGCGTACCGCAGGGTACTCTTGATGTCCCGGTGGTTCAGCGCCTTCTGGACGAGCTTCAAGTTGCCGCTGTCGCGCAGCAGCTTAGTTCCGAAGTCGTGGCGGAAGTCGTGAAAACGGAAGTCGGCCACGCCAGAGATGGTGCGGAGGCGCTGCCAAGCGGTCTTGGCGCCGTTGTAGGTCAGAGGATAGCGTCGCCCCCTCACCCGGCCGAGGCGCTTATTGCCGTAGACCGCAACGTAGGTGAACACGAATTCGGGGTGCCGCCCCTGCAGCGGGAACAGTATCTCGCGAACCGCTTGCGTAATCGGGAACACCACGCGTCGGCCACCCTTGCCGGTCCTCACAATCTGCTTGGTGCCGAAGTTGACCTCCTTCCAGCAGAGCGTCACGCACTCCTTGAGGCGCATGCCGCTGGCGCGCACAAACGCGAAGAACGGCTCGTAATCGGCGCGCATGGCATCATCGAAGGCGGTTGCCTCAGCGTCCTGCAACTCGCGGACCCGCTCCTCTGGCTCGTCAAGCAACAGAGCCTCCCAGTCCGGCTCGTTCTCGAACACCGCTTTCTCGGCTTTAGCGAAGGAAAACAGCCTTTGCAGCACCTTGGTGGTGCTGCGGTTGACGGTCGCATTTGAGACCAGCGGAAGGGCACTCTCCTCTTCCTTGGTACGTTTGCCACGCCGCTTGACGCGATGCCCGCGTCGCCACGCCACCATATCCTTGGCCGCCGTGTGGTCGATATCGGTCAGCGGCTTCTCCTTGCCGAAATACTCGATTAGGCGCGCGAGGTTGGTCTCGGTGGCCTTCGGTTCGGAATCATATTGTGCGCTGTCATTCCACAGGCGGCCTGCAACGTCATCAATTGCCAGCGACGCCTTTGCGCGCCGCGTCGCCCTCACCAGCGCCTTGGCTTTCTCTAGCTCTGCCGCCTCGAACTTCTCTGCGTCTCGTCGAGACGTGCACTTCGTGCTGCCATGAAACCGATGACCTTCGTGCTGGAAATCGAATTGGTAGTACGGCGAGCGCTTGTCACGATAGACGGACACGGTGTTTCCCTCCTGCGGCGTCGGTCAAGGAACTCTTGGATGTCTTCCTCAGTGTACCGCCTTCGCGGGCGCTTTTTACCGCGCCCGACGTTGATGTAAGATATCTCACCGTCGTGGGTGAGCGCGCTGAGTTGGTCCTCGGTGATATTCAGCCTCAAAGCCGCCTGCTCGGGTGTGAGCAAGCGGTTGTTGTCGTTGGCGGGATTGGGCAAAAGCACGCCCCTGAGAAATAAAATTACTCTGCTTACCTCGCCGGCCGAACCGGCGCACAGGGCGTGGGTGGCGACTCACCGCTCCACCCCGCGCATTATACAATAAGACAGCTCGCCCGCGCCGGAGGCGGGCCAAACCGCACCAGAGGCCT
>NZ_PSRR01000413.1 GCF_004296405.1 Bradyrhizobium sp. Leo170 | reverse complement strand
AGTAATCGTCGTGTCGGTCGTCATGTGAGTCTCCTCGGTAAGGTAAACTCACAGAAACCTGCTTACACATTCTTTCTGACACCCTCCTGCGCTGCTTTCCTTTGACCTAAGATTGCATCGAGCAGTTCGGTCGTAACATTATGGCGACCGCCATGGTGTGGAACTTGAAACCGATCGATGCCGGGCAACATCAATCCTGCCAAAGGCGCGCAATCAATGACTTCCTGAAGACCGCTGCGTCCGGTATCTCCGGTCAGCAAAATTTTGCATTCATTTAGGTTGGCATATTGGACAACGCTCATCTCGTTTTCGTTGCTTGTTTCACCTCCCGGAAAATATTCATCGCCCCCAAGCCGCCTTAACAAGCACAGCGGCCTCTTTCATTAAACGTACAACTGCATCGCGCGCGGTTTCGAGCAGGCCTTTTTCCTCGGGCGTCTTCTCTGAGGAAACAACCAGGTCTAGAAAGCGCGAGCGTGTCGGGGCCATTACCCGAAAAGCGCCAATGGTAGCTCCCTGAAAGGGCTCGTAGATTTGAATCTTCCTGCGAACAGCAATTTCTTCAAGTGCCGCGAGATTTGAGTAAGCTTCCTTTAGGGCTTTCCCCAATCCATCGACAGTTGTGAAGCGCTTGAACCGGGGCAGAAGTTCTTCTGCATAGATCCACGGCCGCAACATCCAAAGCGCGCCGACCTCAAAATCTTCCAAGACTCGTTGCAAACCTCCGGCATGATCACCGTCGTTGTGTGTTGCGACAACATGCGCGATTCGTTTCGGATTGCCATAGTACTTGTTTATGAAGTTGACGACCTTCTCTCCGGTTAACTGATAGCCGCCGTCAACGACATGAATGAGGGTCTGACCGTTCAACTCATAGCGGACGCAAATAGCGCGCCGCTGCTTTTCGCTTCAACGTCCAAAAAATCGATTTCAAAAAAATCGGCCAATGTTCTCGCTCCCGAGTCGGGCTTGAGTGAGTGTCGCCACTGCCGACGCCGGCATTGGTCTCGATTGCCACGCTGTTTCCGGCCGCCGCTCACGGGGCTCTAGGCGTAAGGCCACACGATGTTCATGGGTCTTGATTTCTTGGGAACACCAACCTTCGGTAACAATCTCCTTTTTCGGACGACGTTTTCTAATCGGGATAGCAGTTTGTTTTCCTACAAACTTGCAAAGCAGACGCCAAATTGCGCAGAATTTCAGCGTTTTTGGCGCCATTACGCAGGATCCGAAACAGATGGACGCCGCTTCCAGTATGTAAGCGGCAAGCTAAGGCCGTCAGGCGGCGTGGTTCCATGGCATAAGCGCGTCGATTTGGCTGCTCGGCCAGCCGTTGGCGATACGCTGAAGTGTTACGGCGAGCCAGGCGAACGGATCGACGGTGTTCATTTTCGCCGTCTGCAGCAGCGTTGCGATGGTCGCCCAGGTTCGTCCGCCGCCGTCGCTGCCAGCGAAGAGGCTATTCTTTCTCGTAATTGTTTGTGGCCTGATGGCGCGTTCGACGATGTTGGAGTCGAGCTCGATGCGACCATCGGTCAGGAAGCGTTCGAAGATGGCACGCCGCGAGACGGCATAGCGGATCGCCTCGGCCAGTTTTGATTTGCCGGAGATCCGCCGCAAGGTCTGCTGCCAGAGATCGAAGAGATCTGCGACGATCGCTGCGGAAGCTTGCTGGCGCGCGGCAACGCGAGTGTCGGGGCTTTGACCGCGCACCGTTTTCTCGACCTGCCAGAGCTTCGCCATCCGCTCGACCGTCGCCGTTGCCACTTCTGAGCTCCCCGCAACATGCAGCTCGTAGAACTTGCGTCTGCAGTGTGACCAGCAGCCAGCCAATGTGATGCCATCATTGCCGCGATCGGATCGCGCGAGCTTGTTATAGGCGGCGTATCCATCAACCTGCAGGATGCCGCGATAACCATTGAGGTGCCGGACCGCGCATTCGCCGGCGCGGCTGTCTTCGAAGCGATAAGCCACCATCGGCGGACCGTTGCGGCCAAAAGTTCGGTCATCTCGGGCATAGGCCCATAAGTAGGCCGTCTTTGTCGATCCGGAGCCCGGAGCGAGCGTCGGCAAAGTGGTTTCGTCGGCAAAGACCCGTTCGGCCTTCTTGACCTCGCTGAAGATGTAGTCGGCCATGATCTCGAGCTCGAAGCCGAGCTTACCCATCCATTGCGCCATCAACTGGCGGTCCAGCTCGACATGATCGCGGGCGTAGATAGCCTCCTGCCGGTAGAGCGGCAGGCCATCGGCATATTTGGCGACGGCGATCTGGGCCAGAAGCGCTTCCGTCGGAATGCCTCCTTCGATGATGTGGGCCGGGGCCGGCGCCTGGATGACGCCGTCCGCGTTCTTGAAGGTATACTTGGGACGGCGCGTGACGATCACACGGAACTTCGCCGGCACTACATCCAGGCGCTCCGACACGTCCTCGCCGATCAGCACCTTCTGCTTGCCGGCATGCTCAGCCAGCTCTTGCGGCTCAATGACGGTTTCGATCCGTTCCAGATGCGGCGCAAAGCCCTTGCGCCGACGCGGTGCACGCTTGCCATCCGCCTGCGCACGGCCCTTGCTGACCTGGGCCTTGATCGCGGCGATGCCGGTCTCGATCTCCTCGAAGACGAAGGCCTGCTGTTCATCGTCGCCGTTCGCCGAACCGAGCTTTTCCGATCGTCGGCCGAACCGGGCGCGGTCGAAGGCCTTCAGGATCTGCGTCAGCCGCTCGATGCGCGCATCGGCATCGGCGTTGCGGGCCTTGAGATCGGCGACTTCGCTCGCCAGAGCATCGGCGCGGGCCGCTTTCTCGGCCAGGGCAAGAACCATGGCCTTCAGCGTCTCTACGTCATTCGGGAGGCTGAGATCGGGCGGCGTCATTGACCCGACCAGAGCACATTTTGCCCCGGTTCTCTTGCCCTTTCAGCTCACTGATTCACTTCGCCGCAGTGCTTTTACCCAACAATCTCCGGCGGCTTGACCGCCGCGGTCCGGACCCGCTTCCAGTCCATCCCATCGACCAGGGCCATCAACTGCGCAGCATTCAGCTGCACCCGATGATGTCCGATCCGCGGCCAGCAGAACCTCGCCTTCTCAAGCCGTTTTAAATAGAGGCACACGCCGGAGCCATCCCACCATACGATCTTGATTCGGTCGGCCCTTTTCGCCCGGAACACGTAAAGCGCACCGTCGAACGGATCTGAGCCCGCATCGCGCACCAGCGCAACAAGGCCATCGATACCCTTGCGGAAGTCGACTGGATGGCTGGCCAGGAACACCTTCACGCCGGAGGGGATCATGCCGAACGGACCGCCCGGATCACCCGCTGCAGCTGCGCCTCGTCGACGTCCACGCCGGCGCGCACGATCACCTCGCCAATGGCAATTTCGATCACAGCGCCTGACACAGACGCCACCTCACCCCCGCAACTCGAGTGCCGCTCGCGATAATGTCGTTCCGCCCGAGCATCACGGCGCCAGGCAAACAGCTGCGACGGGTGAATGCCAATCCGGCGAGCGATCGCCGAGACGCTCGCGCCAGGCTCCAGCGCCTCTGTCACGACTTGGGCCTTGAACTCGTCCGACCAGCGTCGGCGAAGCTGCCGCGGCGCTCCCTCAAGACGGTCGGCGACCGCTTCGATCATATGGAAGGTTCTAGTTCCAGAACTAGGCGCAGACATAGTAGCTCACATCGGCTCACAAACTCAGCAGCCGATAGCCGATTGCTCACCCCCTGCGCCAGACGGGGTCTCTGCGATAGCGCGAGAACCGTCATATCCGTATCCAGGGAGCGGACCTCGGGGCTCGGAGTGCGATCCAATCAGGATCCGACCACGACCGCTCCACCTCAAAGTTGAACAAAGGGATCAGATAGTCCCGGATGATAATCGTGACGTGAGGTTCGTTTGCCTCGTCCTCAGTCAACTCCTTGGTCTGCCCGCCATCCGCATATTGAGCGGTCGCTTGGATCAGATGTCTGCTTCCGAAGGCGAACCTCACATCATCGAAAAGGAATAGGGAGCCGGGCTTCAAGAGCCGTACTGCTGCGATGGCAGCCGCCAAATCTACATAGATTGAATGGTTGCCGTCGAGATAGATGATATCGAAAGTCTCCCGATTTCTGGCCAACCTGATCAGGTTGAACAGGTATGTTCCTACGCGATTTCCCAGAAACCTGATGTCTCGATCCGCGATGCCGGCCGCCGCCAAGTCGGCCCGGCGTTCGGCGCAAACATGTTCGAAGTCCAGGCCCACATAGTGAATCCCGAGATCGTCGATGGTCCTGAACCGCTCCTGCCTGAATGTTGGTCCTACGCCGATCTCGAGAAAGCGGCATCCGGGATTCTGTCGAAGTATTTGAAGCAGGCGTGTATGAACCGAACGCCGATACGCACGGTAGTCGCTCGGCAGAGCATGGCTAGCGTCAAACAGGAAGTCGTGATGGTCAACATTCATCAATCGTCTCCAGTTGCTCTACGGATGGATTCCGGCGTGGCGCACGCATCATCCAACGCCTCACCTTCGGTGCACCGCGACCAGCACGTTGGCCAATCAAGCCGCTTCCATTGAGAACAGCCGGCACGGACCGAGAAGGTCGGCTGTCGACCCCGCGCAGAGGTCGTCAATCTGCTTCGCAAGGCTGAACACCGGTCCTGCCGACGGATTGACGCGTTCACTGCTCTCGTCAGGGGGGACGGGTCCGGATGATGTACCGTCGCCAATGACGCTGACCGTATTGGCCGTGCCGGCCGCGAGGCGAGCCGCGGCCGCCGGCACCAAAGTGACCGGACGATACGAAACACGCGGTGACAGCTGCACAGGCCGCAAGGGCGCACAGGAACATCTGGAAGCAGGGTTCGCGGATCTGGAGCTGGGTTGTCGTGACCCATCCAGCGATAGCACCGGCCCGAGGCATCGTTCGAAGCAGGCCGCGTCCATGGGCCTGCCCGAAGGCACGATCGACAAAAGCGGGTAGCACCACACAACGTGATAGCCATGAAATCGAGCGTCACGAGGGCGAGCAGAACTCCGATGGCGAGGATCTGGCGGAGGCAGCTCAGGAAGTCTCACGCGGCCATCCGCCCCGCGCCAAACTGAGCCGGAGAAGAGCCGCAGGGCTGATCGCATAAATGAATGGTAGCCAGCAACTCGAGCTTGCGGCGAGAAGTCTCCCGACGATCGGCCCGGTAGGCTGGAGCACTTGGCCCGCTTCGTCGATTGGGCGATGGATGTCGTTGGGCGGTCGGTGTTGACGGTGGCGGACAGCAGCGGCGCGACGGACGCCGAACACTCGACGGTGCGGGACGTGGGAAGATCACGACGGCTAGGAAAATCGCTGCGCTCCCGGCGTGTTGGGTGCCGCCGGCGCTCAGCCATAGGGGCCGTCACAGCATGACGACAGGCGGTCCTGTCCAAAATCCCCTTCTCGGCGGTCGGTCGACCAACTGCCCGAAGAAGGCTGGCTAGCGGCTCTCGGTGGTCTGGCAGGCGGCTATCACCGAAAGATATCGGGGTCGAGGCGGAGGTGGTCGGCCGATGATAGCGGGGCAAGGCTGCCCCCCATGCCTGCGCGAATGCCTTGATCTCCTCGGCATCACGTCTCTTCGAGTGAACGAGACTCTGATCGGCACCGGCCACGCGATGGCAGTTGCAGCGCTCAAGCGCGGCTTCGAGCTTCAACCGACAGACCGTGGGCTCCATACGCGCCACGACGACGAAGTCCAGGTCGCGGACAGGCTGCTCAATTGCACGAACGCGTCCAAAGACTTCCATCGGATTCGCCAGCAAATGTGCATGGCTTCGGAACGAGTTCATCTTTGGTAATCTCTTGTCCTCGACATACACGCCCGCGGCGACCAGCTCGATCTGAGAAGCGAAGCGCCGATCGTTGTTGATCGTCACCGAAACCAGTATTCTCCATCGGACGAGGAGCGGAATCAACGCCTCATCGGCCATGACTTGGACCGATCACTCGAGCTGGGACAACGATGCTTAATTGGCAGCCCGGACAATTCCAGTCCTGCAGACCTATCGCCGTCGAGCTCGCAAGCCCAGATGCCCAGAGCGCGCCGAAGTGACGCGACGACATTCATACCGGGACCTTAGCGGTAGCGAGTGATGCGGTAACTTCATCTCGATCCGTCGTGACCGCCGCCAGATAGCGAGCGAAGAGCGAGATCGTCCGGGTGTGCGATTCGAGGGCGCTCTTGCTGCAGCGCCCTGCGAGCCAATCGTCAAACAGTCTTCTGCGGCCAGCGCCGAGGTCGGCGTTTCGGACGAGTGTATCCCGCGCGGGATAGAACCTTTCGCGAAAGGCTGCGCGGCCGAGGAAACCGGCGTTCCGCCAAAGCGTGATGTGCGCATGCCTGGTCAATTGCGGATTGCATTCCGTGCCCGAGTGCGGGCGCTTCAGGATTCTAGCCTCGATCGCAGCGAAGGGACCGATGTTCAAGCGAATAGTCTCGGACGCATACCGGCCGTTCTTATTATAGACGTTGGTTGGCAATTGCCGCCAGTTGCGAAGCGATACGCTGGTCTGCAGAAGGTCGAGCCGGAACAGGCAGACGGTATCGCGGCTCCCACGACGGCGTGCGACTCCGGAAGAGACGAGATCCGTCTCACCCCAGCACGGTGGAGCGGTAAATAGTCTAGGGGCTGGCGCGGGGCCGGGAAGCCTGCGCACCGGATCCGGTCCGATCTGCCTGACTTGGTCGGCAGCCGTCGCCCGGTGGACATCCAGTTCGACCGCCCGGAGGTGTTGAATGGAACGTCAACGTCGGTCATTTAGC
>NZ_PSRR01000412.1 GCF_004296405.1 Bradyrhizobium sp. Leo170 | reverse complement strand
TCCGCGCCAGCGGCTTCGCCCGCGCCGCCGGCCGCTGCCAAGAAACAGGCGGTGGCCAAACGTCCGCCGGCACCCGCGCCGGTGCCGATCACGCCGCCACCACCGGCGTCCACAGCCGCTCCTGCAACTTCGGACGACTGATCTTTTCAAAACCGGTGCCGGCGGCTAAAGCGAAACGATCATGCCGCTTCATCTCATCAAGCTCGCCGTCGGTTGTGACTCGGTCAAGGAACTTAAGACCTGGGTCGCCGAACGGATGGCGACCGCGAAGAAGAAGGGCCTGCCGCAGCGTCATGTCCACATCACACGGATGACGCCGAAACGGGAGGAGGAAATCCTTGCCGGCGGCTCGCTCTATTGGGTGATCCGCGGCGAGATCGCCGCGCGCGAGAAGATCATCGCGATCGAGCCGTTCCGCGACAAGGACGGCATCGGCCGCTGCCGCATCGTGATGCAGCCCAAGGTGATCACGGTATCGCCGCGCCCGATGCGTCCCTTCCAGGGCTGGCGCTATCTCACCGCCGATGCCGCGCCGCCCGACCTGACCAAATCGGCCGCTTCCGGCGTCGCGGCGATGCCCGAACCGATGCGGCGCGAACTGCGCGATCTTGGATTGCTGTAACGGCTGGTCGGGTTACATCGATATCCGGTCGGGTTACACCGCGATATTGTCGATCAGCCTCGTGGTGCCAAGCCGTGCGGCGACCAGCATCCGCAGCGGGCCGTCCTTGATCGAGGCGATCGGCGCCAGCGTCTCGGCGTGGCGCACCTCCAGATAGTCGAGCTTGAAGCCGGCCTTTTCGATCAGCTCGGCGCCTCCGGCTACAGCCGGCTTGATCGCTTCACCGGCACGGATGCGGCGGGCGGTTTCCTTCATGACGCGATAGAGCTCCGGCGCCACGCGCCGTTCTTCAGGCGAGAGGTAGACGTTGCGGGATGACATTGCGAGCCCGTCGCGCTCGCGCACGGTTTTGGAGCCGATCACCTTGACGCCGAGGTCGAGGTCGCGCGCCATCTGGGTCACGACGCGGAGCTGCTGAAAATCCTTCTCGCCGAAGATCGCAAAATCCGGCCGGCACTGCGTGAACAGTTTGCCGACGACCGTTGCGACCCCGCCGAAGAAATGTGGGCGGAAGCGGTCTTCGAGGCCGACGGTGGCGGGCCCCTCCGGCGCGATCCGCGTGGCAAAGCCATCCGGGTACATCGTCTTGACGTCGGGATGCCAGATCAGGTCGACCTTCTCGGCGGCGAGCTTTGCGACGTCGTCCTTCCAGGTACGCGGATAGGAGCCGAAATCCTCTGTCGGCGCGAACTGGGTCGGATTGACGAAGATCGAGACGATGACGCGCTGGGCGCGTCGCTTGGCAAGGCGCACCAGCGACACATGCCCGTCATGGAGAGCTCCCATGGTTGGCACCAGCGCTGTCATCGCCTTTCTGCCGCGTAGAGCCTCAACGGCGCGGCGCAAGGCAGGGACGGTGCGGACGACCACGGGACTTCGCGACATCTGGATTCAATCTCTTGGGCTGGTTCGGGAAGGTCTGGTCGGGCGAGACGGGCTTGGACTCGCTCGATGAGGCGGGCACGCGACCATACCAAGGGGAAGGCGTCGACGCCAAGGCGGCAGGCGCGCGCACCTGACCCGTTTGGGTGACGTCAAACGATTGTGGGCTGACATGTCCGGCGACCGATTCATGATTAAGACAGTCGGCTGCCCCTTAAGCGCATGGCGCATTTCACTTGACCGTCGAAGCGCCCGATTTGAAGATATCGAGGGGGATCAGGTGATGCTGGTACAGGCTAGTCAGGGGCAATCCGGCTCCGCCCATGTGGTGGTGCTCGGCAACGAGAAGGGCGGTTCGGGTAAATCCACCACTGCCCTTCACATCGCCGTCGCGCTGATGAAGGCCGGCCAGCGGGTCGCCACCATCGATCTCGATTGCCGCCAGCAGAGCTTTACCCGCTACATCAATAACCGGCGCGCCTGGGCACGGCGCACCAAGCTCGACCTCGAAATCCCCGTGCATCATTGCATCAAATACGGCGAGACGATGCAGATCGCGGAGAACGAGAACGCCGAGTTCCAGCAGTTCATGGCGGCGATCAGCGCGGTCGAGCGCAATTTCGATTTCATCGTCATCGATCCGCCGGGCACCGACACCTACCTGATGCGGCTCGCCCATTCGATGGCCGACACGCTGGTGACGCCGATCAATGACAGCTTCCTCGATTTCGACGTGCTGGGCACCATCGATCCCGCCACCTATTCGGTGACGGGCGAAAGCCATTACGCCGAGATGGTGCGCGACGTCAGGCGCAAGCGCCGGCAGGTGGACGGCGCGACCACCGACTGGATCGTGGTCCGCAACCGCCTCTCGATGCTTGGGTCGCGCAACAAGCAGCTCGTCGCAAGCGGCCTGAAACAGTTGTCGCTGCGGCTCGGTTTCCGCTCGATCGACGGCTTTGCCGAGCGCGTCGTCTACCGCGAATTCTTCCCGCGCGGCCTGACCGCGCTCGACGATATCGACGAGCAGACGCTCGGCACCCGGCCCAGTATGGGCCACGTCACGGCGCGCGAGGAGGTGACAGGCCTCCTGCGCCAATTGAAGCTGCCGCTGGACGAGCGCGGCCGCCGCCGCGCGGCCAACCGGGCCGAATGGTTCAACCAGGTCGACAAGCCGCTCGAGATCCACGACATCATCGCAACTTGACGGGGTCGGCTCACGCCGGCTGCAGAAACCGACGGCCCGTGTCGTCCGCCGATGGAACTCGCCCGTCACCCCGGCTTGGACCCCGTGCGACTACGGGGGAGGGCCAAAAACCCAGGAACAAACCTCAAACTGGCCCGTTTCATTAGAAATGTACCGAGCGCCTGAACCCGAATTTCGCGGCGCCGTCATAGGGTTAGGAGGAAAGCCAAATCCCACAGCGACTTGTGCAGATGCACAAGGATTAGGTGCATCGCACAACGATCAGGCGGTCAACACACAACATTTGGACTTCCCGTCACGTCGCTGTGACATATATCATCCAGACGGACCGTCAGAGTCCGGACAAATGGGATATAGCGCCAGAGGCGGGCGCGCCGAGGACGAATATGAAACGTGGAATTACCGTTCTGCTTTCACTTACCGTGCTTGTTACTGGCGCGTATTTCACCGCCAGCAAGTGGGCTATCCGTCACGAGACACTCAAATTCTATGATCCGGCGCGCGACAACCGCCTCGTTCCCGTCGACGTGGCCGTGCGCTGGGACAAGGAAATGCAGGCCAACGCCGGCATGATCACCCTGCCGGTGGCGATCCTCAACCACGGCAACACCGTCAAGAACACCGAGTATTCGTTCCTGACCAACATCTTTGCCGCGCGCGGCTATCTGGTGATCAGCCCGCAGCACGACCTGCCGACAGACCCGCCGATGGTGACCAAGGCTGGCGAGATCTATGTCGGCCGCCTGCCGCAAATCCAGCGCGGCGTGGCCAACATCCACTTCGCCATCGACGAAATGAAGAAGCTCCAGCCCAACGCCGACTATGCCAAGGTCACCATGGTCGGACACTCGATGGGCGGCGACATCTCGATGTACTTCGCCAAGCAGTATCCTGACGAGATCAAGAAGGTCGTGACGCTGGACAATCTGCGCGTGCCGTTCCTGACCGACGCCAAGTTCAAGATCCTGTCGTTCCGCTCGAAGGACACGCAGTTCAAGCCTGATCCGGGCGTCGTGCCCGATGCCGACGAGTGCGAGAAGTCCGGCATCACGGTGGTGAACACCAACTTCCAGCACAATGACATGCGCGACACCGGACCGGACGTTGCGAAGAACTCGATCCAGGCGATGCTCGACAAGTTCCTGGTCGATAGCGACAGTGAGGTGGCGCCGGTCGACACCAGGAGCGCGCCGCCGAAGATCCTCGAGCCAGGGCCGGTCTCACTCTACGTGCCGGATCCCTCGGCCAAGAAGGTCCAGAAGACCGAGACCGAGAAAGATCGCTTCGCGGTACCAAACTGACCTCTGCCCCTCCGCTCGGCGCACCCGCGCGAGCGCATTGACGCTTTCCTGATCCCGGCCCACATAATCCTCGCAGCAACGGCGAGGATTCATGGCTGCCGAACCGACCAAACCGAAATCCGGTAACGACATCGCTGCGCAGGCGGCCGAGGCCCGCCAGTCCGGTCGCTTGCCGGAAGCATCTCCGTCCAGCTCCGACGATATCGCCGCCTTCGTCGCCAAGGCGCGCGCGATGTCGCCGCATCACGCCAGCGGGCGCGGAAGGCTGATTTTTGCACTCGACGCCACGATGAGCCGGCAGCCGACCTGGGACATGGCCTGTGCGCTGCAGGCGGACATGTTTCGCGAGGCTGCCTCTCTGGGCAGTCTCGATATCCGCCTGGTCTATTACCGCGGTTTCAACGAATGCCGGGCGACCGGATGGATTTCCGACAGCGCTCACCTTGCCAGATTGATGGGCAAGATCGATTGCCAGGGCGGCAATACCCAGATCGGCAAAGTGTTGTCCGAGACGCGCCGCGAGGCGGTCGCCTCCGGGGTGCGGGCCGTGGTGTTCGTCGGCGACGCCATGGAGGAGTCCGCCGACGATCTCTGCGCCAAGGCCGGTGAACTCGGGCTGCTCAAGGTACCCGTCTTCATGTTCCAGGAAGGCGGTGACGCCACTGCCGAGCAGACGTTCCGCGAGATTGCGCGGCTGACCGGCGGCGCCTATTGCCGCTTCGATCCGGGTGCAGCGGCGCAATTGCGCGAACTGCTGCGGGCGGCTGCGGCCTACGCCGCCGGCGGCCGCGAGGCACTGCTGCAATTGTCGAAAACGGCAAGCGGTGCGGCCAAATTGATCGGCCAGATGAAGTGACTGCACCTCAGCTCTACCTATGACGTCGCCGCTTTCGCCACGCATTGAGCGCGGCCGACATGTTGCTGACGGCAGTCGCCGCTTCGCTCGACAGCTTGTGGCGGTGCGCAAGCCAGGCCGGATCATTGTAGGCTAGAAAGGTGGCGCCGGATGCCTCCTGCCACACCAGGGCCTCCAGCGGCAGATCGGCGCCGATGGTTCGCGATGCTTTTCCTCGCCGCCGCGATTATATTGCGCCCATGCCAACTCTGATTGCCGGCGTCGTCGCCGTTGTCATGCTTTATCTCCTGCTGCAGATGTTTCGGGCCGCCAACCCGGCGATGCTGGCGCGCGCGATCAAGATCGTCGGCGGCGTCTTGTCGCTCGCAGTCGCCGCCTATACCGGCATCAGGGGAGAACTTGCGGTGGCGATCCCACTCGGGATCTTTGGCGCCGGCCTGCTCGGCTGGTCGCCGAACGTGCTGGGCAATTTCGGCAGCATCTTCGGCGGCGCGCGGCGTTCCGCCGGACAGAGCTCGCGCGTGCGCTCGAAATATCTCGACATGAGCCTCGACCACGACACCGGCGCGCTGTCGGGCCAGATCGTGGAAGGACCGAATGCCGGCCGCTCGCTCGACGAGTTCGACCTGCAGGGATTGCTGGCGATGGCCGCCGGCTTCGACGCCGAAAGCGTCACGTTACTTGAAAGCTATCTGGACCGCCGGTTTCCCGCTTGGCGTCAGGACACGCAGCGCAACGGGGCAGGGGGGCAGCGCAGCGCGGCGCCGGGCGGCAAAATGACGGAAGAGGAGGCCTACCAGGTCCTTGGCCTGCAGCCGGGAGCCTCGCGTGACGAGATCAGCCGGGCGCACCGCGCTCTCATGAAGAAACTGCATCCCGATCAAGGGGGGTCGACGTACCTCGCTGCCCGTGTAAACGAGGCCAAGGATACCTTGCTTCGCACGCATTCTAGCTAACTCCGGCACGCTACCAACGCTACAAACCGAGAGTTGCCGCTGCTTCTCTGTGCTGACGCTCCGGTCTCGCCCGCCGTTGTCCGGCGTGGTCGATCCCCTGTTCTCGAAAGCTTAACCGTAAATCCTTGCCGAGAAGTTTCGCGAGGGAACGAGTAGCCGCCGCTGCCACGGGCCGACGCAAGAAAGCCGGCGCTGGTGGGCGCCGGCTTTGCGATTTTCAGGTTAGAGCGTTTTCGAGCGAAGTGGACACCGGTTCGCGTGAAGAAAACGCGTCAAAACAAGAATCTAGAGCTTCGGTTCTGATTCAATCAGAACCGAAAATGCTCTAGCCGAAAGATCAGTTGCGGATGGTGATGCAGGAGATGTCGGCGCGTTTCAGCGTCCGGCACGCCGCCTCGGCCTGCTCGCGCTCGAGGCCGGCAAAGCGGGCGCGATAAAGCTTGCGGTTATCCTTGCCGACGACCGGCTCGGTGAAGGGATCTGCCTTGCCGAGGAGGCCGCGCGACTGGTTGCGCGCAAGATCGATACGCTGGCGCGCCTCGTCCTCGCTTTCGAGCGCACCGACCTGGATGATCCAGCCGGTGTGCATGGCAGGCTGCGTAGGCTTGGCGACCGCGACCGGCTGCACCGCTTGCGGCTGGAACGCGGCGACCGTCTGCGGCGAGGAGGTGGGCTGCTGCAGGCTCGACGCGGGCAACACGCCGAGGATGCCGTTGCCGGTGCCGAACCCGGCGGGCTGCGGCGGCATTTCGGTCCGGGCTGCGGGTCTGGCGGCTTCGGTCTTGGACGCGTCGGTCTTGGCGACATCGGCGCTCGCCACAACGGCGCTGGAGGTCTCTGCCACTTCCGGACGCGCCGGGATCGCATTGGTGATCGGTGGCGCCGGCTGGGACGGAGCGGCGGAGGCGAGCTTCGTGGTGCCGGCCTTGACCTGAACCGTCTTCACCTTGACCGGCTTCATCGGCTCGGCCGAGCCCGGGATAATGGCCATCGGCTGGCTCTGGATCACGCCGTTGGTCAGGGGCGCG
>NZ_PSRR01000411.1 GCF_004296405.1 Bradyrhizobium sp. Leo170 | reverse complement strand
CGCCTCGTTTGGCGCAGCCGCCCTCAAGGCCATGACGCAAGGCATCGGCTCGGCGGGCGGCGCGCTCGCCTCCGCCGCGCGCGACCAGGCCATCGGCGCGCCAGGCTCCTTTGGTACGTCGACGCTCGGCCTCGCCAACGCCAAGCTCGATCAGCGGCGCTCGCAGCGACAATCGACTGGAAAGACTTGAACCGATTCAACCCAATAGGTGATCAGTGGAGACCCTTTCTCGAATGGCCGCGCGCAATCCGCCCGACAACCCCTATCTCGCCGCCCGACAGGAATGGAACGAGCGCTACGGCTCCTACGTAAAAGCGGCCGCGACGTGGCGCACCATCGGCATTGTCGCCATGGTGATGGCGGTGATCGGCTTCGCCTACGCGTTGTTCCAGAGCACGCAGGTCAAGCTCGTCCCGTATATCGTCGAAGTCGACAAGCTTGGGACCGCCTTGAGCGCCGGCTATCCGCAGCAGATCGAATATGCGGATCCGCGGGTGGTGCGCGCGACGCTCGGAAGCTTCGTCTCGAACTTCCGATCGGTGACGCCCGATGCGGTCGTGCAGAAGCAATATATCGATCGGACCTACGCGCTGCTGCGGACCTCCGATCCCGCCACGCAGAAGATCAATGATTGGTTCCGGAGCAACTCGCCGTTCGAGAAGGCCAAGACGACGACGGTCGCCGTCGAGGTCAACAACATCGTCGCTCTGTCCAACCAGTCCTATCAGATCGACTGGACTGAATTCGAGCGCGACAGGAAAGGTAAGGAAACCGGCGAGCACCGCTTTCGCGGCATCGCCACTGTCACGCTGACTCCGCCCCAGGACGAGCAGACCATCCGGCTCAATCCGATCGGTCTCTACCTGCGCGATTTCGACTGGACGGCGCAACTATGAAAGGGGCGGGGACGCCGATGCACCCAAACATGATCAGACTTCATACATGCGTTGTTCTCGCGGCATCCGCCTTCGGCTTGCTGCTTGCCAATGTCAGCGCACACGCGCAGGCAATGAACGCCAAGGAGCGAAAGGGCACAAGAATTTCGAGCCAGTGGCGCGGATCGACCGGCCTTGTGACGCGCGGAAAGGACGGCAAGGTCGTCTTCCTGTTCGGCGAGGTCCAGCCCTCCGTCGTCTGCTCGCCGCTCGAGGTCTGCGACATCGAGCTCGAGGCCGGTGAGGTCGTGCGCGATGTGCTGGTTGGCGATACCGTACGCTGGAAGGTCGAACCGGCGACGTCCGGAGCGGTCGGCGGACAAGCCATCCACCTGATCGTCAAACCGTCGGAGCCAGGGCTCGTCACCTCGATGGTGGTGACGACCTCGCGGCGAACCTATCACATCCAGCTCAAGTCGAATGCGACCCAATACATGGCGCGCGTCGGCTTTGAATATCCAGAGGATGTCGGCGTCCGCCTCGCGGACGTCAACGCGCGCATTGGCGCCGACACGATTCCAGGCGCCGGTGTTCCCGCCGAGCAGTTGAGCTTCGCCTACAGCGTGAGCGGCAACGCGTCCTGGCGGCCAACGCGCGTCTACAGCGACGGCGTGAAGACCTACATCCAGTTTCCATCGTCGCTCTCGGGCCAGGATGCACCGGTCCTGTTCGTCGTGTCGGGCGGTCAGAACCGCATCGTCAACTATCGGCTGAAGGGCGACATGATGGTGGTCGACTATCAGATCGACACCGCCATTCTGGTCTCCGGCGTTGGCTTTTGGAACCAAGACAAAGTGACGATCCGGAGGGGAGGTTGATGATGCGCCAGCTCTCCTCGATGCCTCGGCTTGTCCTTCTCTCCGTGCTCAGCCTGCCGCTCGCCGGCTGCGCGACCTTCGGCGGCGGCGGCGCCCTGGTGGCGAGCTCGGCGCCATCAGATCTGTCCAGTCCCGCGGCTTCTGCGATCGCCGGCGACATGGTGACGAAATTTGCCGAGCAGGTCGGGCCCGGCGATCGCACCATCATCCTAAAGCCCGACGGCACGCCCTTCGGCCAGGCGCTGGAGACGTCGCTCAAGAGCTGGGGATATGCGGTCGCGACCGATCAGAAGACCAAGGGCGAGAAGACCATTCCACTCGCCTATGTGATCGAGTCCTACAACGGTCAGGTCCTGGCGCGCTTGTCGACCGGCAGCGTCGAGCTCGGCCGTGCTTATAGCGCAACCGCCGCTGGCGCATCGCCGGCCAGCCCGCTCTCCGTTATGCAGCGCGGGTAAAGGGGGTCATCATGGCGCAATCGCTGAAGCTCGGCGGCGCTCCGGAGGGAGCGGAGGGCAGGGGAATCCGTCGCCTGAACCGGCTGCCGATCATCGTCGCCATCGTGCTGGTGATCGTGTTCTTCGCTGTCATCTTCTACGGCTTGACCTCGCGCGGTCTGTACTTCCGTCGCGAGGCCGGCATCGACACCGCCTCATCGAACTCGGCATCGACTTATGCCGATCAACTGAAGAAGGGCGTCGCTAACGGAATCATCGGCGATCAAGAGGCACAGACCTTTCAGCCGGCACCCCCGCAGCCGGACAGACGAAAGCCGGCAGGCAATCCCTTCTCCGGCCGACAACAGACCGAGGCGGCGGCCGGCCCGCAGCTCGAACCCGACGCACTATGGCGGGCGCGTCTCGAGCGCGAGGCGCAAGAACAATATCTGCGCGAGCGGCAACGCCAGCGTATGGCCCGCGTGCAGGCCAACGATGCCGCCTATGACTCACCGCTCGCCGTCAATGTCAGCAAGCTGCAAACATCGAGCGCACCCGTGAGCAATGCACCACAATCAACAACGACGACGCCACGCGGTCTTACAGGCGGCGCGTCCGACCTTTACGCGGCGGCGCTGCGTGCCGGCTTTGGCATGCAGAACATCGATCCGAACGGGCAAGCGGCGAAAGAGGATTTCTTCAACGCGGACCTCAAGAAACTCGGCTACCTACCCAACAAGGTGGTCGCGCCGACATCCGCCTACGAATTGAAACGCGGCTCCGTCATTCCAGCGACGCTGATCACCGGCATCAATTCCGATCTTCCCGGGCGCATCACCGCCCAGGTCAGCCAGAACGTCTACGACAGCGCCACAGGGCATCAACTGCTGATCCCGCAGGGCGCCAAACTGTTGGGACGGTACGATTCCAAGATTTCATTCGGGCAAAGCCGCGTCCTTGTCGTCTGGACTGACATCATCTTCCCGAACGGCTCGACGTTGCAGATCGGAGGCATGGCAGGCACGGACGCGGAAGGCTATGGTGGCTTCAATGATCAGGTCGACAATCATTATTTCCAGGTGTTCGGCTCGGCGATCCTCATTGCCGCGATCGGTGCGGGCATCGATATGTCGGTGCCGGCGAGCTCGCCGTATTCATATCGGCAGACACCCGCAGATGCCGCGCGAAACAGCTTTGCCGAGACCTTTGGCCGGGTCGCCGAACAGACGATTAGCAAGAACCTGAACGTCCAGCCCACACTGGAGATTCGACCGGGCTATGTGTTCAACGTCCTCGTCGACCAGGACATGGTTTTCCCCGGCGCTTACCACGGATAGGACTTCGAAGATGAACAATCAGTCGGCGGCCCCAGGAGGGCGTCGGGATCGTGACAAAGGGGCTGCTCGGCGGGAGGAGCGGACAATGGTCGAACAGCAATGCTCAAACGCGGCCTCGGCGCGCTCGCGCTTACCGCATTCGCCTTTCTGATCATCTAGGGACCTGGAAAAGCGATAAGCCGGTCACGGATTCGGCCCGAAAGCTCATGATCCGCCAGGCGGCGGCCTTCGAGCCCGTCGCGGAAACACCCGCCGCACCGGTCACCACGGCATCCATTCCGGTCGCACCTATCTCAGCCACGCCGACGGCCCCCGCGCCGGTTCCCGACCAGATGCTCGAAAGCGCGCGGCGCGCACCGGTGCTGGCCTATAATCGGCCGGTCGCATCGGGACGTTCGGCCCGCAACGACCCGACCGGAGGTGTCTCCGTGAATCCCTATGATTTCGGGCGGGCCGAGCCACGCAATGAGCTTGCCGACAAGCTCAAACCCACGGCCATCGAGGGCGTGCGGGCGGCGCGGCTGACCAATCGCAATCTTCTGGTTACCCAGGGAACATCAATCCCTTGCGTGCTCGAGCCCGCAATGTCGTCGGATGTGGCCGGCTTCGTCTCCTGCGTCGTGCTGCGCGACGTGATGTCGGATTCCGGCAACGTTGTGCTCATGGAAAAGGGCACGCAAGTCGTTGGCGAATATCGCGGCAATGTCCGGCGCGGCTCCAAACGGATGTTCGTTCTATGGGCTCGCGCCAAGACGCCGACAGGTGTCATCGTGGCGCTGGCCTCCCCCGCCACGGATGCGCTCGGTCGCGCAGGGTTCGACGGCGACATCGACACGCACTTCTGGGAGCGCTTCGGCTCGGCGCTATTGCTGTCAATCGTCGGCGATGCCTCTTCGATCGGGCGCCAGCAACTGCAAGACGGCTCGATCCAGATCAACAACACGGCTTTCGCTAACTAACGGACAGTAGTTTCGCTAAATCGCGGACAGCGTGGCGGCGCTGGCTTTTGGTTGCCTGGTTGTTGAAGTCAATTTATGCGGTTCTGGAGAAGAACTATCCGCCAGCCCTGGCCAGGCTGTACCGTGCTGAGCGCATTGCCAAGCTTTTTTTGCGATCTCCGCGTTCGTGTTCTGGAATGCGCAGTACAGTCCCAATCAGGATGGCGAAACTCATTTGAACAGGTTTGAGTGTGACCAACTGTATGGCCTCCCATAGCGTCGCCTAGCCTGCCCCAGTCATCGCGTCGGCCTCAAAAATGGCAGCGGAGGAATTCCTTCGAAAGCTATACGTTGGCATAGCCAAAGCTCCGGATCCTCCGCCAGCGAGATTTTGGAGCCACTAGGACTCACCTTGACGGACGACCTGTGAGATGGGGGTGCGGCCCTGGAGTTAACCCCACGTGCTATAGCCTATCGCTAGGATCGTCCGCCGCGGCCAGAACCGGCATTACGAAAAAACACATGCAGTGGACCGGCGCCTTGGCGGCTGACCAGGCCGCCTCGACCAGCATGGCGCGCGCATGACTGCGGCCGATCTTGCTAATACGGCCGTGATGGGCGGCTCCCAGTGGCGACTTGCCGCACCCGCGGGTTCAGCCCGACATAGCTCACCAGCTTCTGCGCGCTGTTGAACCGGCTGATGTCGCCGATCGCCGCCACGATGCCGGCGGCGACCGCCAGATTCACGCCAGTGATCGTCATCAGTCTGTTGACCGCGGAATCCTCAATTGCGTCCTGCGCGATGTCGCGGTCGAGCAGGGCAGATCTTCCGCAGCCGGTCAAGCTCACGGACGTGCCGATCGATGGCCGCTCGCTCATCGTCCGGCAACTTGTGAGTGGCCAACCACGCCCGGCCGCGGGCGTTGAAAAGATCGGCATGTGGACACTTCGGGATCAAGTGTGCGTGCAGGATCGAATGCACCTCGTCCTGGAGCCGCGTGCGATGCCGCACGACCTGGTAGCGCCGTGCCACCAGTCTGCGCTTGCGTTTGGTCTTCGCGTCAGGCGTCCAGATCTGCGGCAGGTATCCGCCGCCTGCAGACTGGCGAGCGTGCCAGCATCGATCTTCTCGGTCTTGACGTAGGCCTGGGCGATCGCCTTCACCTGCAACGGATTAGCGATGATCACCCGCGCCACAAATGGCGCCAGCACTCGCGAGACCGCCATGCTGTTGCCGGTCGCTTCGAGCACAACTTCTCACTGGCCAACAGGGTCTTGCCAAATCCCTGCAGCGCAGTCCGCGTCATCAATGCGGCGTGCATGTCGAAGCCTGCCGTTCTCCCAACAATTTCCCGAAGGTTCGCTGGACATCAATACCAATCAGCGTCGCATTCGCGTCTCTGCCAGACACATGACGGGAGCTGCGGGCGACACGACAACTACGGATTCGCGCTCTCGGCGCAACCGGGCGAGTCGCAGAGGCGGCCAGCTACTGACGCGAGCTCTTGGCCAATCGTGTGTATCGGCCTGCCCGCACCGTGCTCCCGGTGGCTCTGTCCCGATGGTCGCACCATACGCCACGATGTTGCACACCGCAGCGGAACGTTGGCACCGAGACATCTCATACCGATTACCAACCCCATCGAGAGCACTTCGCACCGTGCGGCACAGAACGGTGCGCGGCTCGTTGTCGCGCAAGCTGGTGATCGCCGCATCAAAAGCCTGGCGGCGGCTCAAAGGCACAAATCAGTTGCCGAAGCTGATCGCGGGTGTCAGATTCAATGACGGCATCGAGGTCATCCAATGCCGGCAAACGACGTCCCCCGGATCACCTCGTCACCCAAAATCCCGCATAGCTCGCTGTGTGTGAAGGCGGCGGCAAGGACGAGGGCCTCGAAAACCTGTGAGTGTGTACAAGCGGGGCGACTCGAAGCCAGAGCCGAAGACGTTCGAGTTCGGACGGCGGATGACGATGAGGCGTGGGGCAGTCAGCCGGTTGGACTGACAGACGTTCAGATAGGGCGCGGTTCGGCTGAAGTGCCGGGCTGCCCTTTAACTATCGTGCATTGTGATTCCCGTGCAGCCCGCCTCAGGCGACTGTTCTCCACTGGTACGTTTGGCGAACGCAATGCGAACCAGGTGTTCCGCCCGGCGAACACCCTCGCGGCAACGCCAGATGGTTTGGAGGACAACTGTCAGTCTCGCAGGGAACTTAGCAAATGGAACTGCTAAGCTCACAACGTTTGTTCCGCACGGGAGTGCTGCACGATGGGTGACGAGTCCCGTACCGAAACTCTCCGCAAAATGACTGAGCACCAGATCGAAGCTGTTGCGGCGGCTATCTGTGAAGGCAAGAGCGCCGTCGAAGCCGCATGCCGTCTGGAGTGGCTTACCCGTC
>NZ_PSRR01000410.1 GCF_004296405.1 Bradyrhizobium sp. Leo170 | reverse complement strand
GAGATGGCAATATTGCCTGCCGAAGGCCGCGCGAGAAAAATCCTGCCACTGGTGTCGGTGCGCAGGCCATCGACTTCGAAATCGGCGAACCGCCTGACCTGTCGTGGATCGAGCAGTCTGCTGCCTTCGAGCCGATAGGCCCATACTTGCCGGGAATCCGACTCGCTGACGTAGAGCGTCGTGCCATCCGGGCTCAGATCGATCCCGTTGGTCACGCCCATGCGCGGTCGCGTGCTGGACATCACTTCGCCGCGGCCCTTGCCGTCGGCGTCGCGGGTGATTCGCCAAATCTGACCCGAGCCTGATGAAAATCGCGGGTCGCTGGCGTAGAGCGTGCCATCTGCCGCTATCGCCAGATCGTTCGGCTGATTGAAAAGATCGGAATGAAAGTAGACACGCGGCGTCGAGTCGCCGCGCTCGATCACGAAGACATTGTGCTTCTTGAAATCGGCGATGTACATCCGCCCGTCGCGGTCAAAGCGGATGCCATTGCCGATGCTGCCGGTAGGAAGCGACGTGAAGAGTTGCGATTGAGATGCGCCTGGCGCGACTTTGCCGATATTGCCACTCTGTCGAAAGTTGACGGCATAGAGATTGCCCGATGCATCCACCGCGGGCCCCTCAATCCCGGCAGTGTATTCGCCCGGCGTTGTGACCCTTTGACTCACGAACAGGGTGTCCTGCGCATTGGCGCGTGGGCCAGCGACGAAAGCCGCGACTACGGCAAGACAAGCCACAATCTGTCGCGCTCGAAAGCCGGGTCTTGCAGTCGCCATCGCCAACCCCCTGTTGCAAATGGATTGTGATAGATGCAATGATAGATTGTAATAAACTTGAATGCACTTACTTCTTAAAGGGGATGCGTTCGACACGTTTCACGGCCGGCGCACTTCTCCCGCCGGGCTGCATCGGCAGCGACGTGTGCGTCGCAACAGCTTTCGCCCATTCCCGTCAAACCGATGGTGATCGAAAGTGATTTTGGACTCGCGGACGGGTCTCCGCGGCTACACCGTCCACGGCTTCTCGCCGCTCCGCTGCGACAGCGTGAATATTTCCACCCCATCGGCGGTCACGCCGACCGAATGCTCGAATTGCGCCGACAGCGAGCGGTCGCGCGTCACCGCGGTCCAGCCGTCGGACAGGATCTTCACATGCGGCTTGCCGAGATTGATCATCGGCTCGATGGTGAAGAACATGCCGGGCTTCAGCGCCACGCCTTCGCCGGGCCGGCCGACATGGATGATGTTCGGCTCGTCGTGGAACATACGCCCGAGGCCGTGGCCGCAGAAATCGCGCACCACGCTCATGCCCTGCGGCTCGACATAGCTCTGGATCGCATGGCCGATGTCGCCGGTGGTGGCGCCCGGCTTCACCGCGGCGATGCCCCGCATCATCGCCTCATAGGTCACCTCGATCAGCCGCTCGGCTTTGCGCGCGATCGGCCCGACCGCATACATGCGGCTGGAATCGCCATACCAGCCGTCGACGATGAAGGTGACGTCGATATTGACGATGTCGCCTTCCTTCAGCGGGCGGTCGCCGGGCATGCCGTGGCAGACCACATGGTTCAGCGAGGTGCAGGTCGAATAGCGATAGCCGCGATACATCAGCGTCGCCGGATAGGCGCCATGGCTGAAGGCGAACTCGCGCACGAACTGGTCGATCTGCGAGGTCGGGATTCCCGGCTTGACGATGTCGGTGAGCTCGTCGAGGCATTTCGACACCAGCGCACCTGCTTTGCGCATGCCGACGAAGCCGCTTTGTCCGTGCAGCTTGATCTGGCCGGTCTTGCGTAGGGAGGTGTCGGTTGCTTCGATATAGCTCATGGTCGGGTCATTTGGCGGGGTCTGTCGGACTGGCGGTAATTCACCTAATTTAATGATCGAGGCGGCCAGCGCAAGCCAAGGTTGGGGCCGAAATGGCCTTTCCTGCCATGGATTTAGCTGGAAGTCTCGATCACGGTCTCGACCGGCAGGGCGCCGCGGACCCGAAGTTCCCGCACCGGATAGGGCACGCGGATGCCCTCGCGCCTGAAGGCGTCCCACAGCGCCAGCATCACGTCGCTTTTGACGTTGTCGAGGCCATCAGGGTCGCCAATCCAGAAGGTCAGCGAGAATTTCATCCCGGCCTCGGCGAATTCGGTCAGGATGCAGTTCGGCGGCTTGCCCTTCAATGCCCGCGCCGCCGCGGCGGCGATCTCGATGGCAAGCTTGCACACCAGCCGCGGATCGGCGTCGTAATTGGTGCCGAACGGGATTTTGACCAGCGTGTTCTTGTCGGTATAGGTCCAGTTGACGACCTTCTGCGTCACCAGGTCCTCGTTCGGGATCAGGAATTCGCGGCCGTCGCCGGCGGCAACCGAGATGTAGCGCGTTTTCATCGCGCTGATGCGCCCCGAACTGTCGCCGATGGTGACGAGGTCGCCGGGCTTCACCGATTTGTCGGCGAGCAGGATGATGCCCGAGATGAAGTTGGCGACGATCTTCTGCAGGCCGATACCGATACCGACACCGACCGCGCCGGAGAACACCGCGAGCGCCGACAGGTTGATGCCGACCGCGCTTAGCGCGATGGCGATTGCAACCACCATCAGCCCGATGCGGATGATCTTGATCAGCAGCACCTGGATCGACGGCGTCAGGTCGGTGGCGCGGTTGATGCGGCTCTCGACGAAATTGCTCGCGATGTTGGTCAGCCACAGCGCCAGGATCACCAGCGCGCCGGCCTTGATCAGGAGCAGCGGCGTGAGCCGCAGGCCGCCGATCTCGATTGCGACCGAATCCAGCGCCTCCGCCGTCGCATCGAGCTGGCCGATGATGCTGAGCGCCGCGACGATCCAGGCCCCCAGCGACACCAGACGGACGATGAGGGCGTTGCGGATCACCGATGTCACCAGGCAGATCACCAGCCAGGCCAGCGCCAGCTTGGCCGAGACCACGATCAGATAGCTGCGGCTCGGCCAGGTCGAATGTGCCATGATGATGCGCGTCGCGATCATCAGGAGCGCGAACACCGCGGTCGAGGCGCTGCCGACCAGCACGCGCAGGAAATGCCTGAGCGGCAGCGGCAGGTGCGATCCCAGCGAATCCGTGTTGACCCGTACGCGGATCGCGGCGTCGGCCGCATAGGCAATGCCGGCGGCGGCCAAGATGATGCCGAACTGCAGATAGAACCAGGGCGAGGTGACCTCCGCGCCGACCGACCGTGCGGCCATCTGCAGGGCCTCGATGACGTCCTTCAGCTCCATTTCCATCGGCGAAATCTCATGAAGTGCAGATTCAAGCGAATTTGATTCGAACGGTCGGCACGATCCCACAAACGCGACGCACGGACCATCGCCACAACGGGAGGGCGAAGTGAGGTTGGGTGTAAAACCAGAAGTCTGACGCCATGTTCAGAAAATGGGTTGGCGTCGAACTGTGGCGACGGTAAGGATGCATTGCAACCCTTCTCCTTCCTTACGGCGTATGGCTTCTCTCGATCAGGTCAGCATAGCCATCCTGCTTGGCGCAGTTCTCGTGATGGCCGGCATCCTGTCGAGCCTTTTGGCGCTGCGCTTTGGCGCCCCCCTGCTGCTGGTCTTCCTCCTGATCGGCATGCTCGCGGGCGATGCCGGTCCCGGCCATCTGCAGTTCGACGACGTCCGCACCACCTATCTGGTGGGCTCGGTGGCGCTGGCGCTGATCCTGTTCGATGGCGGACTACGCACGCGCTTCCAGAGCATCCGTGCCGTGCTGGCGCCCTCGATGGTGCTCGCGACCGCCGGCGTGCTGTTGACCGCGCTGATCACGGCGCCGGTGGCCAAATATATGCTCGACCTCTCCTGGACCGAGGCGTTGCTGGTCGGGGCCGTGGTGGCCTCGACCGACGCCGCGGCAGTATTCCTGCTGGTCCACACCCAGGGGTTGCGCCTGCGCCCGCGTGTCGGCGCCACGCTGGAGGCCGAAAGCGGCACCAACGATCCGTTCGCGATCTTCCTGACGCTGATGCTGGTGGAGTTCATCTCGCTTGGGGAAAGCTCGGCGTCGCACGTCATCCTGGAATTCGTCCGCGAGGCCGTGCTTGGGGCGATCGTGGGCGTGATCGGCGGCCGGCTGGTCGTGATCGCCATGAACCGCGTCGCTCTGCCGCAGGGCCTGCACGCGCCGTTCGTGACCACGGCGGCGCTGGTGATCTTCGGCGCGGCGCAGATCGCCCATGCCTCCGGCTTCCTCGCCGTCTATCTCGCAGGCATCATCATCGGCAACCGGCCGACGCGCGCGCACAGCTCGGTGGTCGCGTTCCTCGACGCCGCCACCTGGCTCGCGCAGATCGTGATGTTCGTGCTGCTTGGGCTTCTGGTATCGCCGCATCGCGTGCTCAGCAGCCTGGGTGCTTCAGTCGTGGTGGCGCTGGCGCTGATGCTGCTGGCGCGGCCGCTTGCGGTATTCGCCTGCATGGCGCCGTTCCGCTTCAACTGGCGGGAGAAGCTGTTCATCGCCTGGACCGGGCTGCGCGGCGCGGTTGCGATCTTCCTCGCCTCGATCCCGATGCTGGTGGGCCTGTCGAAGGCCTATCTCTATTTCGATGTCGCCTTTGTCGTCGTCATCATCTCGCTTTTGCTGCAGGGCTGGACCCTGGCGCCGGCGGCGCGTCGGCTGCACGTGGCGCTGCCGCGTGTCGACCGTGGCCCGCGGCGCGTCGAATTGGACCTGCCCGGCCAGCTCGAGCAGCAACTGGTCGGCTATCCCGTCGGTGCGAAAAGCCTGTTTTTCCGCCGTGGATTGCTGCCGTCCTGGTCGAAGCCGACGCTGGTGATCCGCGACGAGAACATCCTCTCCCCCGCCGAGGCCGACCCGATCGCACCCGGCGACTACCTCTATCTGCTGGCGCCGCCGGAGCGGGCGGAAGCGCTTGACCGCTTCTTCGTCGACATGCCCCCGGGCACCGCGCCGGACCCGCATCTGCTCGGCGACTTCGTGGTCTCCGGCGAACATACGCTCGGCGAGCTTGCCGAGATCTACGGCGTGACCGTCGATGAGGACCAGAACAAGCTGACGCTGTCGGATTATTTCGACATCCATCTCGACCGCGCGCCGAAGGAAGGCGCGGAGCTCGCGCTGGACAGCATTGTCTTGGTCGCGCGCAGCCTCGGCGGCGGCAGGGTCAATGTCGTCGGCCTGCGCCTGCCGGAGGACGAGGAGCCGGCCGTGCCGCCGACCCGGCTGCAGCAGTTCAAGCGCAAGCTCGCCGGGATCTGGTCATCAGTCGCGGGCGTTTAGGGCCTCGCCCTAATCACCCTCCTCCTGAAAGGGCAGGGTGGGGGTCAGCCCCGGGCGCTGGCGTTCGTGGAGAGAACGGATCCCCACCCGGTTTGCGCGTGCACGCGCAAACCGACCTCCCCTTTTCAAGGGGAGGTGGGCGACTGCGATTACCGGCTCATCTTCGGAGGGGAGCTCGCATCGTTTGCGAACGTCCTGATCAGCTCGCTGAGGTCATCGTCTGCCGATGTGATCCTGTCGTTTCCATGTTCCGGATTTGGGATACGAATCTCGGGGGCGCTCAGGATGCGCGGGGCGATGGCGGCTGCCCTGGTGCTGCGGACATCGTTCGCCGCGGGCGGCACGACCGCCACCTTCGGCGCGTGGATTTTCGGTAGGCTGCGGCCCGGCTCGATCCGCGCGGGCGGTGACTTCGGCTCCTGATTTGCATCGACCGATGGCTCATGCACTTCGGGCTGTGCCGCCGGCGCGGATTCCTTTCGTGCGGCTTTCGCGATGATCTCGCTGACGATCGCGCCGAGGCGGCCCTTGTCGGGCTGGGCGAGATAGCTATTGGCGAATTCATCGACATGGTGCTGGCCGTAGTCGGACAGCACCGCGGCCAGTCGCGCCAGATCGGGATCGCTCTCGACCAGGCGGCGCCATACTTCCTTGTCGTAAGCGGAGGCGTCGGCGCTCGAGGTCGTTTGCGGTGCCGGCAAGGGGGGAGGTTCCGCAGTGATCGGAACATTTTCCGCGTGGGCCGGAGGCGCCTCGACAAGTGCTGCAGCCGGCTCTGGACGCGCATCGAGGGCGGCGACGGCCGCCGCCTTCTCCGCCTTTCGCCGCTTCCGCTCGGCGACCTGCAGCGACACGAGGCCAATGCCCATCAACAGAAAGCCGAGAGCGGCCCAGGCCACCGTGAGGCACAGGACGAATCCTGCGAGCAGCAAAACCCAACCAGCAATACGCATGGCACGCCTTTCTTCCGGCAACAATTTGGCGCGGTCGGGCGGATTTGGCAAATCGACAAGCTTTGTCCTTAAAGCAAACGAATCCGTGATCGAAGCAACCCGCGCCGCGAGGAAACCGTCCCATTGTCGCCAATTGGCAGCCAACAAGCGGTCGCAACCGCTGCTGATCACCCAGTTTCGCTGTGAAATGGGAACCAATACGCCTCGAGGGCTGTTGGTGCCTGCCGTAACGAACCTTCACCAGGAGTGGCCCATGCGAAAATTCATCCTCCCGATGGTTGCGGTTATGACCCTTGGGATTGCGACACAGGCCAAGGCTTATGATTCTGGCGATCTCATATCGATGCAGAGAGCACTGGCGATCGCGACCGATCTCGGTCTCGCAGCGGTGTCTCACACTGAATTTGCCGGCTATGAATGGCAAATCGAGGGGCGGGATATCGAAGGCCGATACATGGAAGTTGATGTCGACGCCCGCACCGGTGAAGTACTCAACGTCGACCGATAAACCTGCGAGGTGCTGCTTGACGCGCCCTCGCCCCTTGTGGGAGAGGGCTACTCCGGCGTCGGCACGAACGCGCTTGGGTGAGGGGTCTCTCTCCACGCGCACCGTGCCCGCGGCGACGACCCCTCATCCGGCGCTTCGCGCT
>NZ_PSRR01000409.1 GCF_004296405.1 Bradyrhizobium sp. Leo170 | reverse complement strand
TCCCGGCCTTCGCCGGGACGACGTGTGAGGCGGAAATCGCATCATGACCGGAACAGCCTCGTATATTGCGTCTCGTGGCGCAGGCTTGCGAGATCGGCGCGGAAGGTGGTGCTGCCGAGATCGTCGAGCGAGGCGTCGCGCGCGCGGATCGCGGTCGCACTGACCGCGGGTTCGAGACCGGCGAGCAGGCGCTGGCTATCGGTCTGGCCGAGCGGGATCAGGCGGGCGCCGGCGGAGATCCAGTTCGAGACCACCGCATGGAAGAACGCGTGCAGCACTGGCGCAAGCGGAATGTCATGCGTGGCGCTGACCAGGCCGATCGCGACGGGATAGACAATCGCGCCGGCGCAGGCGGCGATGATCTCGTCGAGATCAGGCGAAGACCAGGCGGCGCGCGCGGCATCGATGAACGCGCGGCCCTGCGTCGTGGTCTCGAGCTGGCGCTCGCGCGAGGGCACGAAAGCCGCAGCAAGCTCGGCGATCTCGCGCAGCCTTGCAAAGTCACGCGCCATGGTCGCCTGATGCGTCTGGGCGAGGAACACGCCATCGCAGAAGCCGGAGCCCTCGCTGAGCATCGCGGCAAGCCAGTCGCGCAGCGAGGCGGCATCCTTGATGTCGCCCGCCTCCACCGCCCATTCGATGCCGCTGGAATAGGAGAAGGCGCCGACCGGGAACGACGGCGACAGCCAGGTCATCAAACGGTAGAGCGAGGCGGCCTCGCCCTCCGTCATCCCGCCCCACGCCTCGCTTCGCGGCGGCTCATTTGTGGTCATGAGCATGGGAGTGGTCGTGATGGTGGTGATGGTCGTGGTCGCAATGCTCGTCGTGGTGATGATGATCACCGTGGTGATCGTGATCGTGATCACTGTGGTGATGGTGATGATCATCATGACCATGGCCGTGATCATGCGCATGGTCATGGCCGGTGTGGTGATGCGCGGCCGGATCGCCTTCATGCGCATGGCCGGCATAGGCGCCGCCTTCGGGATCGAACGGCGCCTCGATCTCGATCACGCGCGCACCCAGCCCCTTCACCATCGCCTCGATGACGTGATCGCGCCGGATGCGCAGGCCCTTCTTCATGATCTGCGTCGGCAGATGGCGGTTGCCGAGATGCCAGGCGACGCGGATCAGATGGTGCGGGTCGGCGCCGCGGATCTCCAGAAGCGGCTCGGGCGCGGCGACCACCTCGACCAGCCGGCCGTCCTCCAGCACCAGCGCGTCGCCGCCGCGCAGCGCGATCGCGTTCTCGAGATCGAGCAGGAATTCCAATCCGCGCGTGCCCGTCATCGCCATCCGCCGGCGGTGGCGGTCGTCGAAATCGAGCACGACTGTATCGGCCGGCTGCTCGTTCCAGCGATGTTGCGGCTTGACGGACGTCGCGCGGATCATATGGTGTTGCTCTCTCTTAGCGGACTTCCACTTTCTCGGGCGTGATCACCTCGATCTTCGGCGGCGCCGAGAAGCACTTCACCGCGACGCGGCCAAAGGTCTTCATGTGATCGGCCGTGCGGTGCGGCACCAGCGCCTCGGCATTTTCCCACTGCTCGACGAACACCATCTTGGTCGGATCGGTGACGCTCTCGTGCAGGTCATAGGCGATATTGCCGGGCTCCTTCCGCGTCTCCTTGATGCAGGCGGTGGCGGCCGCAATGAATTCGGCGCGCGTTTCAGGCTTGATGGTCAGTGTGGCAACGACGTAAATCACGGAATTTCCTCCCGGCTTTGGTTTCTGGGCGTGACTGCCTGGGGAGGTTTTAGAACATGAAATAGCGCTGCGCCAGCGGCAGCACCTCGGCGGGCGCGCAGGTCAGAAGCTCGCCGTCGGCGCGCACCTCATAGGTCTCCGGATCGACCTCGATCCTGGGCGTGGCGTCATTGTGGATCATGCTCTTCTTGGAGATCTTGCCGCGGGTGTTCTGGACCGCATAGAGCTTCTTGCTGATCCCAAGCTTCCGCGCCAGCCCGCCGGCGACCGCCGCCTTGGACGTGAAAACCACCGAAGATGCGGTGAGCGATTTTCCGTATGCCGCAAACATCGGCTGGTAGTGCACCGGCTGCGGGGTCGGGATCGAGGCGTTGGGATCGCCCATCGGCGCCGCCACGATCGAGCCGCCCTTGATGATCAGGTCCGGCTTGGCGCCGAAGAACGCCGGCGACCACAGCACGAGGTCGGCGAGCTTGCCCTTCTCCACCGAGCCGATCAGCTTTGAGACGCCATGCGCGATCGCGGGGTTGATGGTGTATTTGGCGATGTAGCGCTTGACGCGGAAATTGTCGTTGTTGCCCTTTTCCTCGGGCAGCGAGCCGCGCTGCTTCTTCATCTTGTCGGCGGTCTGCCAGGTGCGGATGATGACCTCGCCGAGCCGGCCCATGGCCTGGGAGTCCGAGGACATCATCGAGAGCGCGCCGAGATCGTGCAGGATGTCTTCCGCTGCGATCGTCTCCTTGCGGATGCGGCTTTCGGCGAAGGCCAGATCTTCGGCGATCGAGGGGTCGAGATGGTGGCACACCATCAGCATGTCCAGATGCTCGTCGATGGTGTTGCGCGTGAAGGGACGCGTCGGGTTGGTCGAGGACGGGAGCACGTTCTTCAGCCCGGCGATCTTGATGATGTCAGGCGCGTGGCCGCCGCCCGCGCCCTCGGTGTGGAAGGCGTGGATGGTGCGGCCCTTGAACGCCTTCACCGTATCCTCGACGAAGCCGGATTCGTTCAGCGTGTCGGTGTGGATCATCACCTGGATGTCGTGATCGTCGGCGACCGAAAGGCAGTTGTCGATCGCCGCCGGCGTCGTGCCCCAGTCCTCATGCAGCTTCAGCGCGCAGGCGCCACCCTTGATCATCTCGACCAGCGCCGCCGGCCGCGAGGCATTGCCTTTGCCGGAAATGCCGAGATTGACCGGGAAGGCATCGAACGACTGGATCATCCGACCCATGTGCCAGGGCCCCGGCGTGCAGGTCGTGGCAAAGGTGCCGTGCGAGGGGCCAGTGCCGCCGCCCAGCATCGAAGTGACGCCGGACATCAGCGCGTGCTCGATCTGCTGCGGGCAGATGAAATGGATGTGGCTGTCGAATCCCCCCGCGGTGAGGATCTTGCCCTCGCCCGCGATCACGTCGGTGCCGGGACCGATGATGATGTCGACATTGGGCTGGATGTCCGGATTGCCGGCCTTGCCGATCGCGGAGATCATGCCCTCCTTGATCGCAACGTCAGCTTTCACGATGCCCCAATGGTCGACGATCAGCGCGTTGGTGATGACGGTGTCGGCGGCTCCTTGCCGGTTCGTGACCTGCGACTGCCCCATGCCGTCGCGGATCACCTTGCCGCCCCCGAACTTCACCTCCTCGCCATAGGTGGTGAAATCCTTCTCGACCTCGATGATGAGATCGGTATCGGCGAGCCGCACCCGATCGCCGGTGGTAGGCCCGAACATGTCGGCATAGACAGAACGTTTGATCTTCACGGACATACTAGCCCCCCATTTCCCTTGCCTTCAAAACGCGCTTTTAGCGGCTTTGACGGCCTCATCGAATTTAGCGTCGAGTAGCGGATTGACGCCACGGCATCCGGCCACAACCTTTTCGGCCCAAGCGGCATAGTCGGCGAGATCGTCGCGCTCTTCCCTGCTCGGATTCGGCACGATGCGCGCGCGGGTATTGCTGATCTTGTCGGCGATCTTGATCATCTTGGCATCAGGCGATTTATGCGGGGCGTCCTCGATCTGCTTTTGCCGGCGTTGTGGCTTGGGCAGCGACATGTCGTCGGTCACCTCCACTACGAGCCCGGCGACGCGCTCGCTGAATTTCTGCGCCAGCTCCTCGCGCGTGGTCTCGGTGTCCTCGACCGTGTCGTGCAGCCAGCCGGCTGCCACGAGCTCGGCGTCTGCGCCATCGGTGGCTGTCGCGAGCAGGTTTGCGACCTCGGCGAGGTGATTGATGTAAGGCTCGTTGCCGCGGCCCTTGCGGGCCATGCCGTTATGGCGGCGAGCGGCAAGTTCGGCAGCTTCGGAGACGAGGCGAATTGGCTGCAGCATGGCAAGACTCCTTTTTCGCCTCAACTGCGCCGCCGCACAGTCCGTTCCTGTCTCGCGAAGAGAACGGCAGCCATCGTGACACCGGGGATCACAGCTTGCCCTTCACCTCGCCGCGGAAGCCGTGGATGACGCGTTTTCCCGCGAGCGCGACGAGCTGGACCTCGCGGGTCTGGCCCGGTTCAAAGCGAACCGCGGTGCCGGCGGCGATGTCGAGGCGCATGCCGCGGGCCTTCTTGCGGTCGAACTTGAGCGCCGGATTGGTCTCGAAGAAATGGTAGTGCGAGCCGACCTGAATCGGGCGGTCGCCGGTGTTGGCGACCGTGAGCGTCACGGTCTTGCGGCCGGCATTAAGCTCGATCTCGCCGTCCTGGATGAAGAGTTCGCCGGGGATCATTCTTGCTACCTCGTATCGCTCTGCTGCGTCATGGCCGGGCTTGACCCGGCCATCCACGTCTCACCACTCAGCCCAAAGGACGTGGATGCCCGGGTCAAGCCCGGGCATGACGACGTTGATGGACCTGCATTCCTCAACGGATCGGCTCGTGCACGGTAACGAGCTTGGTCCCATCCGGGAATGTCGCCTCCACCTGGATGTCGTGGATCATCTCCGGGATTCCTTCCATCACCTGCGAGCGGGTCAGGACCTGTGCGCCGGCCTGCATCAGGTCGGCGACGGTGCGGCCATCGCGCGCGCCTTCGACGATGAAGTCGGTGATCAGGGCGATGGCCTCGGGGTGGTTCAGCTTGACGCCGCGCTCGAGCCTGCGGCGCGCCACCATGGCGGCCATCGAGACCAGGAGCTTGTCCTTTTCGCGGGGAGACAAATTCATGCGAGCACTCTGATGGTTTTCAAATGATCTAGTTGAGCCACAGCCTCGGCAGCGGGACGGCAGAGGCGCGGCCGAGCACCGTCATCATGTCGGCGCGCAGCCTCATCGCATCTTGGGCACAGAAGCGCGCCATTGCAAACCCATTCCAACAGGAGATGCCGACTTCGCCGCGGAAGGAATCTTGCGCCTCGCGTATCCGCTCCACGACCGCATCATCGCCGGGCACGATCAGCGCGGTGCCGATGGCGACACCGCCACTCGCGACCGCAGGCCGCGCCAGCTTTTCACCGATATTGCCGTCGAGCCTGACGGTCTCGGCAAACACCAATCTACCGCCGCGACGCATCCGCCAGCGGTCGACAAATTCGCCATGGCGCATGGTCTCGCCCATGGCTGAGCGGCCGAACACCACGATCTCACACAGCAGCAGAGACGCACCTTCGGCCAGATCAATGTCGATCCGTCGCGAAATCCGGGCGCGGTCGAACAGGATGGTCTCCTGCGGCAGCCAGGACAGATGCGAGCCGGCTTCGGCCTTCAACGCGATATTGAGCTGGGCGGCGGGTCCGGCCGCGCGATAGATCTTCTCGGCGGCGGCTGTCGTCAGCGTCAGCCGCGCGCCCTCACGGGCCGCGATATCGATGTCAAAGCGGTCGCCGCCGGCAACCCCGCCGGCGGTATTGACGAACACGGCCGACAGCCCCTCGCCCTCCGCTGAAGGGAAACGTACGCGGAGCGAGCCGGATTCGTGCAAATCACCGCGGCGGGTGACGCCATCGTGCAGGCGCACGCCGAACCGCACCGCACCGCGGGCGCGGTTGGCCGCAAAGGTCGCTGCATCAGCGCGTGCAATCTCGGTGCGCATCCGTCCCCCCGTTTGGCCGGTCGCGTCCCTTATAGCGCCATTTGGCGCGAGATTTCAGCGGGATCGAGATTGGAGCGGTCGCAGGCATATTTCACCGCCCCACGGTCCATCACCGCAAAGGAGTCGCCGAGCTCGCAGGCGAAATCGAGATATTGCTCGACCAGCACGATCGCGATGTTGCCGAGATTGCGCAAATAGGAGATAGCGCGGCCGATGTCCTTGATGATCGAGGGCTGGATGCCCTCGGTCGGCTCGTCCAAAAGCAACAATTTCGGCCGCATCACCAGCGCACGGCCGATCGCTAATTGCTGTTGTTGTCCGCCTGAGAGGTCGCCGCCGCGGCGGCCGAGCATCGATTGCAGCACCGGAAACAGCGAGAACACGTCGTCCGGAATGAAGCGGTTCTCGCGCTTGAGCGGACCGAAGCCGGTCTTGAGATTCTCCTCCACCGTGAGCAGCGGAAAGATCTCGCGCCCCTGCGGCACGAAGCCGATGCCGCGCCGCGCGCGCTCATACGGCTTCAGGCCGGTGATATCGTTGCCGTCGAACTCGATCGTACCTGACGCGATCGGATATTGGCCGACCATCGCGCGGAGCAGCGAAGTCTTACCGACGCCGTTGCGTCCGAGCACGCAGGTGACCTTGCCGGGCTCGGCCGACAGCGAGACGCCGCGCAGCGCCTGTGCCGCGCCGTAGAAGAGGTTGATGTTGTCGACTTTGAGCATCAGCGATCTCCTATCGCGACGCGGCGAATGGCGGATAGCGAATGGCGAATGGTTAGAATTGCCGCGCTCATAGTCTCCACGCTTCCCTATTCGCTACTCGCCATTCGCTAGTCGCACTACGGCCTATCGACCCAAGTAGACCTCAACGACCCGCTCGTTCGACGAGACCTGGTCGATGCTCCCCTCCGCCAGCACCGTGCCTTCATGCAAGCAGGTCACCTTGACGCCAAGCTCGCGCACGAAGGTCATGTCGTGCTCTACCACCATGATGGTGTGGTCCTTGTTGATCTCCTTCAGAAGCTCCGCGGTCTGGTGGGTCTCGACATCGGTCATCCCGGCCACTGGCTCGTCGACCAGCAGCAGCTTCGGATCCTGCGCCAGCAGCATGCCGATCTCGAGCCACTGCTTCTGGCCGTGACTGA
>NZ_PSRR01000408.1 GCF_004296405.1 Bradyrhizobium sp. Leo170 | reverse complement strand
GAGGCCAGCCAGGCGCCGCTCAATGAAACGCGACCGCCACTTCCCGACGGTAGCATTGGTGAGTTGCATTCGTTGCGCGATCGCATTGTTGGGCTCGCCATCTGCACTACTCAGTATAATGCGCGCTCGACTGCTAAGCGCCGCGGGCAGCGAGCGGCTACGTGCAAACGTTTGAAGCTGCGAACGCTCTTGATCGGACAACACCAGATCAGCCTTCGGTCTGCCTATCGTCATCGCCATCTCCATCCCAAAAGATCGCGAGAACGATGCAGAATTAATGCCAGTTATTTGCGGGACAGGACACTTAGAGTAAACCCGCAAAAACCAGACTCAAAATGCCGACTCCGGAGTCGGGCAAGTCGGCTAAGAGACGGATAAGACAAGGTTTAATCAGGACGCACTTTCTCCCACAAGGGGAGAAGGAAGGGTCGGCGATCACGCCACCGCGCCGCTTGCGCGCAGCTTGCTGATCGCGGCCTCGTCATAGCCCGCCTGCCGCAGGATCTCGTCGGAGTGCTCGCCGACTTCCGGCGGCTTGCGCGGCTGCACCTTTTTCTCTCCGTCGATGAAGATCGGGCTGTTGACGGTCAGCATGGTGTCGTTCTCGAACCGCACCAGCACCTCGTTCTCGATCATCTGCTTGTCATCAGGGATGTCGTCGAGGATGCCGACCACGCCGAACACGAGGCCATTGCCGTCGAGGATCTTGCGCCACTCGGCGAGGTCTCTGGTTACGAAGATTTCGTCGAGGATCTTGATCAGTTCCACCGAGCGCGCATGGCGGCCGGCCTTGGTGGCGAAACGCTCGTCGGTGACGAGGTCCTCGCGGCCGAGGCAGCGCGCCAGCGTCGGCCATTGCCGCTCCTCGTTGAGCAGCGACAGGATGATCCAGCGGCCGTCCTTGCACTTGTAGTGGTTGGTCACCGCGTTCAGCGCCTCTTCGCGCGGCTTGCGCTTGGAGAATTTCGCGCCGCAAAGCTTTGCCTGTGCCAGCACGCTGTTGGCCCAGACGCCATTCGCCATCAGGTTGGTCGAGACATGCGAGCCCTTGCCGGTGCGCTCGCGCTTGAACAGCGCGGTGACGATCGCGCCGTAGAACGCCATCGCGCAGGGGTGGTCGCCCATGCCGGCGACGGAGCGCGCCGGCGTGGTGTCCTCATCGGCGCGCACCAGGTCCATCAGGCCGGAGCGAGCCCAATAGGCGTCGCTGTCGAAGCCCGGCTTGTTGGCTTCCTCGCCCTTTTCGCCATAGCCGGTGAAGGAGGCGTAGATCAGGCGGTCGTTGAGGTGGGCGAGGTGGTCATGGGTGATGCCGAGCTTGGCGCGCACCTGCGGCGGCATGTTGGTGATGAAGACGTCGGCCTCGGCGACGAGCTTGTACAGCACCGCCTGCGCCTCCGGCTTGGTGAGGTCGAGCGCCAGGCTCTTCTTGTTGCGCGCCTCCAGGAGCCAGGCGAAATTGTGCTCGGTATGGGGATAGCCGGGCAGGTTCGGCAGGTTGCGGTAGGGATCGCCGGCCCCGGGTGGCTCGATCTTGATCACATCGGCCCCGAAGTCGGACAGCACGGTCGCGGCCGCCGGCGCCGCAATGAAGCTCGCGCAGTCCAGAACCTTCAAGCCTTCAAAGATACCTTTTTCCATCGTGCCGTCGCTCCCGTGACGTTTGTTGCTGTTGTTCGTGAGGCGGAATTACCGCTGCCGATGATCCCGAGGAAGCGACATTTGACCCATGTAGGGTGGGGGATGCAACGGGTTCGCGACGACCGCGGTGCCGTAGGGTGGGCAAAGCGTTAGCGTGCCCACCTTTGGTCGGCACGCTGCGCTTTGCCCACACTACGAAACTGACTAGTCCCCGCCCGCGAGCAGCGCCGCATTGCCACCGGCGGCGGCCGTGTTGACGGTCATTGTCTGCTCGGTCGCAAACCGCGCCAAATAATGCGGGCCGCCGGCCTTGGGACCGGTGCCGGAGAGGCCGCAACCGCCGAACGGCTGCACGCCGACGACGGCGCCGATCATGTTGCGGTTGACGTAGATGTTACCGACCGAAAGGCGCTCGACGATATCCTCGACGGCGTCGTCGATGCGCGAGTGGATGCCGAGCGTCAGTCCGTAGCCCGTCGCCTCGATCGCGCGCAGCACGTCACCAAGATTTTCCGCGCGGTAGCGCACCACGTGCAGGATCGGGCCGAACACCTCCTCGGTGAGCTGGCTTGCGCTCGCCAGTTCGAAGATGTGCGGCGCGACGAAATTGCCCTCCGGCGCAGTGCCGGCGAAATGCACGCGCGCCTCCCGCTTCATCCGTGCGATGTGCGCATCGAGCCGCTGTTTTGCTTCCGCATCGATCACCGGTCCGACGTGGGTTGAGGGATCGGTGGGATCGCCGAGTTTCAATTCGCGCGCGGCGCCGGCGATCATCTCGATCGTGCGGTCGGCGACGTCGTCCTGGACGAACAGCAGCCGCAGCGCCGAACAGCGCTGTCCGGCGGAGCGGAACGCCGAGGTCACGACGTCGTCGGCAACCTGCTCGGGGAGCGCGGTGGCATCGACGATCATCGCATTGATGCCGCCGGTCTCCGCGATCAGCGGCACGATCGGGCCATCCTTGGCGGCCAGCGTGCGGTTGATCGAACGCGCGACTTCGGTCGAGCCGGTGAAGACGACGCCCGCGATGTCCGGATGCGCCACCAGTGCCGCGCCGATCCGGCCGTCGCCCTGCACGAGCTGCAGGGCAGAAGCAGGCACGCCCGCCTCGTGCAGTAGCGCTACCGCCTCAGACGCGATCAACGGCGTCTGCTCGGCCGGCTTTGCCACCACCGAATTGCCCGCAATTAATGCGGCCGTCACCTGCCCTAGGAAGATCGCCAATGGAAAATTCCACGGCGAGATCGCGACGAAGACGCCGCGGCCGCGCAAGACGAGCACGTTGCTCTCACCGGTCGGTCCCGGCATCGCCTCGCCGTCGCCGAACAGCTTGCGACCCTGCGCGGCGTAGTAGCGGCAGAAATCGGTAGCCTCCCGCACCTCGGAGAGCGCGTCATCCAGCGTCTTGCCGCCTTCGCGCTGCAGCAGCGCGATGAAATGCGCGGCGCGTTGCTGCAGGAGCTCCGCGGCGCGTTCGAGGATTTTCGCGCGCGTCTCGGCCGGCGTCCGGCTCCAGCGGGCAAATCCGCCGCGCGCCGCTGGGACCGCGGCATTCGCTTTTTCCGCAGTCGATTCGACGATACGTCCAGCCGGCACTGTTTCGGTGCCGATCGCCGATAACAGGCGATTCAGTGCGGCGCGTTCGCCGAACTCGATGCCGCGCGAATTCTGCCGCTCCGGCCGATAGAGATCCTGCGGCAGCGGGATGTTCGGATGCCGCGCATGCTCTGCCGTGCCGATGATGTCGGCCGGCCGGCGCAGCAATGTCTTTACGGGCACCGCCTCATCGGCCGCGAGCGCGACGAAGGACGAATTGGCGCCGTTCTCGAGCAAGCGCCGCACCAGATAGGCGAGCAGGTCGCGATGGCTGCCGACCGGCGCATAGGTGCGGAAGGCGATGTCGGGACGGTCCATGGCAAGCTGCGCATAAAGCGCTTCGCCCATGCCATGCAGGCGCTGGAATTCGAAGCTGCTGCCGTCGCCGGCGAGTTCCAAGATGGTCGCGACGGTGAGCGCGTTGTGGGTCGCGAATTGCGGAAACAGACGCGGCCGCAACGCCAACAGCTTCTTTGCGCAGGCGATGTAGTTCAAATCGGTCATCGCCTTGCGGCCGAACACCGGATAGTCGTCGAGCCCGCGCTCCTGCGCGCGCTTGATCTCGGTGTCCCAATAGGCGCCCTTGACCAGCCGCACCATCATCCGGCGGTTCGCGCTTCGCGCGAGCTGGTCGACATAGTCGATCACCTCACCGGCGCGCTTTTGATAGGCCTGGATCGCGAGGCCGAAGCCGTCCCAGCCGGCAAGCGCATCGTCGGCAAACGCCGCGGCGATCACGTCGAGCGACAATTCCAGCCGGTCGGCTTCCTCGGCATCGACGGTGAAGTTCAGGTTGAAGGCCTTGGCCTGCCGCGCGAGTTCGATCAGCCGCGGCACCAGCTCGCGCATCACGCGACCGTGGCTCACCGCCTCGAAGCGCGGATGCAGCGCGGAGAGCTTGACGGAAATGCCGGGCCGGTCGGGCAGGGGACGGTTGTCCGCCGTGCGCCCGATCGCCTCGATCGCACGCGCATAGGAATTGAAATAGCGCTCGGCATCCTCGGCGGTGCGCGCACCTTCGCCGAGCATGTCGAAGGAATAGCGCGGCCTCTCAGCCGACTGCGAATTCGCCCGCGACAGCGCTGCCTCGATGGTCTCGCCGAGCACGAAGTGGCTGCCCATCAGCCGCATCGCCTGACGCGTGGCGGCGCGCACCGCCGGCGCGCCGAGCCGTTTTGTCAGTCGTCCGATCGTGCCCTGCGGGGTCTCGCCGGGCTGGATCACGCGCGCGGACATGCCGAGCGCCCAGGCCGAGGCATTGACCAGGAACGCGCTCGATTTGGTCTCGTGACGGACGAAATCGCCCTGAGCCAGCTTGTCCTCGATGAACAGGTCGGCGGTGCGCGCATCGGGCACGCGCAGCAGGGCTTCCGCCAGCACCATCAGCGCCAGGCCCTCCTTCGTTGAGAGCGCGAATTCGCGCAGCATGTCCTCGATGCCGCCCAGCGGATCGTCATTGGTGCGGATCGCCTCGATCAGCCGCGTCGCGGTGGCGTCGATCCGTGCTTCCTGCTCCGCGCCAAGCCGCGCATCCAACAGCAGCCGCGCCGCGATCGCGACATCGTCCGGCGCATAGGCCGCGCTGAAAGGTGGAAGAGAAGCGTATTCGACCGGCATGGCGTTTTCCTCAGACCCACCAAGACGTTACTTCCATCCGAACCGTATTTCGATAGACAAATTCGTACATATGGCTTAGAAAATCAGGAAATATAGGCGCTATGGCTGATATATGCCGGAACTTGATAAAATAGACCGCAAAATCCTCGAAATTCTGCAGGACGACGGCCGAATCGCCAATGTCGAGCTGGCAGAGCGCATTGGCCTGTCCCCGACCTCGGTCGGCGAGCGGCTGAAACGGCTGCAGCGCGAGGGATTTGTCGAGGGGTTCGGTGCCCGCCTCAATCCGCACCGGCTCGGCCTCGGGCTGCTCGTGTTCGTCGAGGTGATGCTCGACAAGACCACGCCTGATGTCTTCGAAAAGTTCGCCCACGCCGTGCGGGCCGCGCCGGAAGTCCTGGAGTGCCACATGGTGGCCGGCGGCTTCGATTATCTGGTCAAGGCGCGCGTCGCCGACATGACCGCCTATCGCCGCTTCCTCGGCGAGAGCCTGCTCGCGCTCCCCGGCGTGAAGGAGACGCGCACTTACGCCGTGATGGAAGAGGTCAAGCGCGACGCGCCGCTGCCGGTCTCCTAGGGCCTCCGTGTTGAAAGTCGCAATCGCGGACTGATATTGTCTGATCTGGTCAATCGCATTCGGATCGATCGTCACCCGTCATGCCGTTCTATCGTCACGAGGAAAACGACCTCGACTCCGCGGATGGCGTCGGTTTCTCTCCGGAGGACGTGCCACGCGCCGTCGCCGTTTTCGGCGGCTACATGGTCACGAAGGGCATGGAGCTCGCCATGCACGAGCATCGGAAGGCCCAGCTTGTCCTGACCTTGCGGGGCGTCGTTAGGTGCGAAGCCGACCAAGGTGTCTGGATCGTGCCGCCGCGCTGTGCGGTGTGGATTCCCGGCAATCTTCCCCACAGCGTGTCCCTCGCCGGAAATGTCGAGGTATATTGCCTGTTCGTCGAACCGGATGCGGCGCCGGCGCTGCCCAGGCGATGCTGCACGCTGTCGATCTCGCCGTTGCTGGAGCGTTTGCTGCTGCACGTTGCCCAGATGCCGGTCCTGTACGATGTCGATGGCGCCGACGGCCGGATCGCCACTGTGCTGCTCGACCAACTGTCGCTGGCGCCCGTCGAGAAGCTGAACTTTCCGATGCCGGTCGATGCCAAGCTGCGTAGGATCGCCGCCTCGATGATGGCCGATCCTTCCGACCGCGCGACGATCGACGACTGGGGCCGGCGCATGGCCGTCGCCCCGCGGACCTTGACCCGCGCCCTGAAACGCGAGACCGGCATGAGCTTCGGCCGCTGGCGCCGGCAGCTCCACATCCTCATTGCGCTGCAGCGTCTCGCCGAAGGGGCGTCAGTCCAGACCGTGGCGCTCGATCTCGGCTATGAGGGCGCGAGCGCCTTCGTCACCATGTTCCGCAAGGCCCTGGGCAAGCCGCCCGCCCGGTATCTGGCGGACCGCCGGATTGCCGCATGATCTCTGTCCGGCTTCGGACAAATCCAGATGCTGACCAGAAATCGCAATACTTTGTCCCGTTTGCGGAATGCGGTCAAACGGGCGATTTCCTATCCTGGCTCTGACGCAGACACCCTGGCACGCCGGCGGGCGCATTCCAAGGAGCCCGGAACATGGATTCACTCAGCAGCGGCCCGGTCGCGGAGGTTCTCCAACGTCTTCATCAGCAAGCGGAGGCCGCCGACGCGCCGCTGCAGGCTTATATGAGCGAGGCGACCAACGGCGAAGCGATCAGCCAGTTCATCGAAGCTGAGACCAAAGATTTGGCGGGACTCTATCACGGTCTCGCCGGGAATTTCCTGAATGTCTCCCCGGAATTCGGGCGGTTTCTCTACATGTGCGCCCGTAGCTGCAAGGCCAAGCGCATCGTCGAGTTCGGTTCTTCGATGGGGATTTCCGCCATCTACATGGCTGCGGCGTTGCGCGACATGGGCGCGGCCGCCTGATCGGGACCGAACTCGAGCCCAGCAAGGCCGAACGGGCGCAGGCGAACGTCGCCGCCGCCGG
>NZ_PSRR01000407.1 GCF_004296405.1 Bradyrhizobium sp. Leo170 | reverse complement strand
CCACCCCATCAACCACCGGTGTTCGTGGTTACGTCGGGCTGAAGCCGCAGCGTCGCCCAACAATCAACTCTGGTGGTTATGGGTCCCGGCCTTCGCCGGGACGACGGTGGAAGGCCTCCTGACATGTCCAAATCTCACGGCCCGCTTCGCGTCGGTGTCGGTGGTCCGGTTGGATCGGGCAAGACCGCGCTGATGGACCTGCTCTGCAAATCGATGCGCGAGCGCTACGACATCGCCGCGATCACCAACGACATCTACACCAAATGGGACGCCGAGTTCCTGGTGCGCTCGGGTTCGTTGACGCCGGACCGCATCGCCGGCGTCGAGACCGGCGGCTGTCCGCACACCGCGATCCGCGAGGACGCCTCGATGAATCTGGCCGCGGTCGCCGACATGCGCGCGAAATTCCCTAGCCTCGATCTCGTGCTGATCGAGTCCGGCGGCGACAACCTGGCCGCAACCTTTTCGCCGGAGCTGGCCGACCTCACGATCTATGTCATCGACGTCGCCGCCGGCGACAAGATCCCGTCCAAGGGCGGCCCCGGCATCACCCGCTCCGACCTGCTCGTGATCAACAAGATCGACCTCGCGCCTTATGTCGGCGCGTCGCTCGAGAAGATGGAGACCGATGCGAAGCGGATGCGCGGCGAGCGTCCCTTCGTCATGACCAACCTGAAGAAGAGCGACGGGCTTGAGCGCATCATCGCCTTCATTGAGGCCAAAGGCGGCCTGCGCCCGAAAGCCTCTGCCAAGGCCAAGGCCAAGGCCAAGGACAAGGCAAAGGCGGGTTGAACGATTTGTTAATATGATATGCCGTTCGTTAAGATTTTAACGCGCCTCGTAGCCCGGGTGGAGCGGAACGCGCAACCCCGGACATCTGCGTCGACGTCCACGAGCGGTCCCGGGTCACGCTGGCGCTTCACCCGGGCTACGCTACTTTCACGCAAGCGGCAAACGGCGGGTGCGGCGAAATATTCCATGCCGCAATGGGAACAAAATCCAGCCACTCCCATTAGCCAACTCTGACGCTGCTTTCGCCAGCCGGCGCCAGCCGTCGTTCACGTTAATTGCCGCCTTCCGTTGCGTACCGATGCTCGCCACTCCATATTCCGCCGCGGTTGGCGTTCACCCCGTATCCAATCGTTGTCGCCCCCGCAGACGCCAGATGTCCGCTGTTCATCTTCGCCAACCCACAGTCTCCGAGTAACAGCGTGGTCCGGCTGGGTTTCATTATCGCCTTCATTGCGCTGATCGGGGTGCTGCTCTCCGGTCTCGCGGCCTATCGCGTGCACGAGCAGGAGCTGACGCTCGACGGCATCGCGCTGGCGCGGGCGATCGACGTCCACGCCAGCCTGGTGCAGGACCGGCTTACCGAGCGCGAACTGCTCGCCCGCGTCTCCTCGGGCCTGTTTCGCGCGCCGTCGGTGGTGAAGGCCGACATGCTGCAGCCGCTGCGCTCCTCGATCTATGCCTTCAAGACCGATTTCGTGATTGCCGCCTGGATTGCGCGGCTCAGGCCCGACGAGCTCGTGGCGGCGGAGCAGGAGCTGAAGAAGGCCGGCTTCCCCAATCCGACCATCCGCGACTTCGACGACCAGCCTCTCGACATCAAGGCGCTCGACAAGCCCGTCAACGTGATGATGGACCTGGAGCCGCGGACGCCGGAGACCATCATCCTGCCGGGCCGCAGCTTCGACCACCATTCCGTGATCGGGCCGATGCTGGCGCAGGCGATGGCAGACGGCAAGCCGGTGGCCTCGGATCCGATTCCGCTGCTGCGCCAGAACGGGCCGGTCGGGGTCGCGCTCGCCGCGCCGGTGTTTCAGCAGGGCGCCTCGGAGCCCGCGGGATTCGTCACATTTTCGTATGAGCTCGGGCCGTTGATGCTGGCGAATGACGATATGTCGCTGTTCTCGGTGGTGCTGAAGGACCCGCGCGATTCCAACGACGAGCTGGTCGCCAACGACCAGGGTGTCATCACTTCGCGCGCGGTGCGGCCGGATGGGCCGGCGCCGTCGATGGTCCGGACGGTGACGTTCGGCGGCCGCGACTGGTCGCTCGCTTATTACGCCAAGACCTCCGCCGCGGCGCGGGCGAACCAGACCGCGGCGATCGTGGCGGCGATCGGCCTCGCGCTGACCGGCATCGTCTGCGGCCTGTTCGGTTATGTCGCCTATAACAACCTTCGGCTCAGCCGCGAGATCGAGGTGAGGATCGGGTTCGAGCGGCGGCTGACCGCTGTCATCGACGAGCTCAACCACCGGGTCAAGAACATCCTCGCCGTGATCCAGTCGATCGTCACCCGAACATTGCGCCATGGCTCGGACATCGATGCTGCGCGCGATCTCCTGATCGGTCGCATTCACGCCATGTCGAACGTGGTCACGCTGCTCAGCGAGAGCCAGTGGCAGGGCGTGAAGCTGAAAGGATTGTTCGAGGCCCGCGCCATCCCGCATGCCGAGCGCATCGCGATCTCCGGCCCCGATATCGCGGTCAGCGCGCGCGCCGCACAGTCGCTGTCGCTGTTGTTCTTCGAGCTCGCCTCGCATTCAGACGAGGGCCTGTCCCTGGTGGGCAAGCATCCGCACATCGTCGCCAACTGGGAAGTCAACGGCAAGGACTCGGAGGCGATCTTTCATTTCCGCTGGGAGGAGTTCAACACCAGCGAAGCCACCCGCCGCCCCGATTCCGATTTCGGCCTGATCCTGCTCGACCGCGTCGCCCCCGAAGCGCTCGGCGGGACGGCCAAACGTTACTTCACCGACATCAGCTACGTCTACGAGCTGACGGCGCCGATGGAGACCGTCATCGACATGAACGAGCGCGACCGCACCGAGAAATTTTCCGCACCGGTGAGGCCGGCGCGCTGAACGCGTCATTGCGAGCGAAGCGAAGCAATCCACAGCACCGCTTGCTGAGGCATGGATTGCTTCGCTTCGCTCGCAATGACGGCGGATGCGGCACGGCCGTAGGGTGGGCAAAGCGCAGCGTGCCCACCATCCACGGGCGGTGCAAGAGAAGGTGGGCACGCTTCGCTTTGCCCACCCTACACACTGCTCTCGCCGTCATTGCCGGGCTTGACCCGGCAATCCATCACTCCTCAGAAAATCGCTTTTCCGGGATGGATGCGCGGGTCGAGCCTGCGCATGACGATCAAGAGTTGGCGAGCATCAGCCGCCGTTGCCGCCGATCACGGCGCGCACGGTGTCATCAGGGCCGAAATCTTCCGCGCCTTCGACATAGAGCAATGCGCTCAATTTCGATCGCGCGCGGTTGACGCGGCTCTTGATGGTGCCGACGGCGCAGCCGCAGATCGCAGCCGCGTCCTCGTACGAGAAGCCGGACGCGCCGACCAGGATCAAAGCTTCACGCTGGTCTTGCGGCAGCTTGTCGAGTGCGGCGCGAAACTCCTCGAACTCCAGATGCGCATTCTGCGCAGGCTGGGTCTTCAGAGTCTTCGCATAGTTGCCCTCGGCGTCCTCCACCTCGCGCCGCCGCTTGCGATAGTCGGAGCGGAACAGGTTGCGCAGGATGGTGAACAGCCAAGCCGGCAGGTTCGAGCCGGGCTGGAATGAGTCGATGTTGGCGATTGCGCGCAACAAGGTCTCCTGCACCAGATCGTCGGCGCGGTCACCATTGCCGGAGAGCGAAATCGCGAACGCGCGTAGGCTTGGCACCGACGCCAAAATATCGTCGCGAAGTTGGTCGGTGAGAGGCATTAGTCCCTCCCGTCATTTTTTGCTGCTTGCTGCTCGTCAGTCTCTGCCAAATGCTTGGCGGCCTCCGCGGGATCATCGAGCTTGCGGATAAGCTCCGCAAAGCGGTCCGGCACCCCCTGTCGCACCACATCATCATACATGGCGCGAAGCTGGTGGCCGATTCTCGATTGGATCTCAGCGTTGAGACCGCCCTGCTTCTTGGTTTCCTTCATGATCTGATCCACGTTTCCCCGAGAGGTTAAGTCCCTGTGTTTCAAGCAGTTTCCTCGAAATTTCGGTCTTGGCCGCGTTTGCTGCCGGTCGTACGCTAATTCGAAGTTCGCCTGAAAGTTCCGAATGTCCGGAACTTTTTGTGGAACTTTATCGACGCTCAAGCGTAGTCCGGGCGTAACAAACTCAAGGGGAAGGCGGGTCGCCCACGGACGGATGTGCCGGCCCGAGAGATATAGGTCGTTTCAGGCGATTGCCTCGAACACAAGGATGGAGTGGGAATGTCCCGATCGCAGCTCGTTGCCGAACACTTGCCATTGTTGCGGCGCTACGCCCGCGCGCTGACCGGAAACCAGGCGTCGGGCGACGCCTATGTCGCGGCCATGCTGGAGGCCCTGCTTCAGGACCCCTCGCTTCTGGACGAAACGCACGGGCCGCGTGCCGGCCTGTTCCGGCTGTTCACTCAAATCTGGAATTCGGTCTCCATCAACGACAATGCCGATGTGGCGACGTTGGCGCTGCCGCCGGAGCGCCGGCTTTCCAACATCACGCCGCTGCCGCGGCAGGCCTTCCTCCTGCTGTCGCTGGAGGGCTTCTCGGAAGAGGAGGTGGCCTACATCCTCAACATCGACATCGGCGAGACGCGCAAGCTCACGGACGCCGCCGGCCGTGAGATGGCCGCCGAGATCGCGACCGACGTCCTGATCATCGAGGACGAGACCTTCATCGCGATGGATCTGGAAAGCCTCGTGCGAAATCTCGGCCACAACGTGATCGGCGTCGCCCGCACCCATTCGGATGCAGTGGCGCTCGCCAAGAACAAGAAGCCCGGCCTGATCCTCGCCGACATCCAGCTCGCCGATGGTTCGTCGGGCCTGGACGCGGTGAACGAGCTATTGCGCGTGTTCGAGGTGCCGGTGGTGTTCATCACCGCCTATCCCGAACGCTTCCTGACCGGGGAGCGCCCGGAGCCGGCGTTCCTGATCTCAAAACCATTCCAGCCCGCGATGGTCTCGGCCGTTGCGAGCCAGGCGCTGTTCTTCCAGCGCAACTCGCGCAACCGCGCGCCGCGCGCCGCCTCGGCGTGAACGGACTCTCTGGTTAGGTCGACTGATCCGGCGTGCCGCACGGCGCGTCGGATTTTTGCGCCGAGATATCCGCCTTTCATGTGACCCCTGCGCTGGACGAACTGGAGCCGCCATTGCGTAGCTGTTAAGCGGAGGCATGAATGCTGCGCCGCGCGACAGACAAATCGGCTTTCTCTGCCTCGGCGTGACGGCGGCTGGATGGGCGCTCAACTGGCCGCTCATCAAGCTGCTGCTGCAGCAATGGCCGCCGCTGTTCGCCCGGGGTCTTGCCGGCGTCTGCGCCTCGCTCATCCTCGGGCTCATCGCCTTCGGAAGCCGCCAATCGCTCAAGGTCCCGCGCGAAGCCGTGCCGCGGCTATTGTTCGCGTCCTTCACCAATGTGTTCGCCTGGATGGGCTTTGGCACCATCGCCATGAAATTCGTCACCGTCGGCGAAGGCGCGCTGATCATCTATACGATGCCGATCTGGGCGATGCTGTTCGCCTCGCCGTTTCTGCATCAGCGCCCGACCATCGGGGATGTTGCCGCGCTGGTATTGGGTGTGGCCGGTGTTGCGCTGCTTCTTGGCGCCAACGGTTATGCCTTCGATCGGGGCAAGCTGATCGGGATCGCCCTTTCCCTGTCTTGCGCGATCCTGTTCGCGCTCGGCAATGTCCTTAATCGCAAACCGTTGCCGATGTCTCCGCTCGCGGTCGTCGCCTGGCAGGTTGGCCTCGGGTGCCTCGCGATGCTGATCGTCGGCGTCCTGTTCGAGCGCCCGAACTATGCGGCAATATCGCCGGGCGGAATTGCCTCCTTCGTCTACATGGCGCTGGTGCCGATGGGCATCTGCTATCTCACCTGGTTCGAGACCCTGCGCCGTCTGCCGCCGGTGTCGGCGTCGACCGGCATGCTGCTCGTGCCCGTGCTGGCCGTGATCGCGGCGGCCGCGATCCTCGGCGAGCCGCTGGGCCTGAGGGAAGTTGCCGCAATGGCGCTGACTCTCGGCGGTGTCACGCTGGCATTGCAGAAAGTGTGACCGGGACAAAAAAGTAGAGCGCGACCGGCATCACCACGGTCGCGCCCTACATCGCCGGTCAATGGGGCAGGGGGAATAACCGGCTTCCAGAACGACGCGGATCGCGAAAAAACGTTCCGAGATTCCGGAAATAATTTTGAACACGGTTAAGTGATCCGCAGACATACGAACGGGGGCGTTTCGTTCGAGTTGTGTTCGTGATCGCCATGGGGCGAGGGATGAATCGTCATGTCACAGATATTGAAGGGAATTTTAGGTGCGCTCGCCGTTTCTCTGACCTTCGGCGCCGTGCAATTTGCCTCCGGGCATGATCTCATCGGGGGCCACAGCCTCATTACCTCCACCAAGGCGGAACACGACGTCAACCGTACGGCGAAGGCCGACCGGGCGGCAGTTCCGGCAGCCACCAGCAAAACCGAAACCATTTCGCTGAAGCTCGACACCCTGGCCGAGACCTCGGTCGTGATCCGCGTTCCCGTCGTCAGGGACGAGGCGCGCAGCCGCCCCAAGCCGCCCGCGCTGATCAAATCCGGCGAGCGCAGGATGACGGTCGCCTGCGAGCCCGTGGTGAGCGTGCTGACCGAAGTAGCAAAGCGCCTGCAGCCCGGCCGCTGCGTCACCTGAGCCGATCGTTCTCTCGCTCCATCCGTCATTCCGGGGCGCGACGAAGTCGTGAGCTATATGTGCAATTGCGCATCAGAGAATCCATTTCGCCATTTGTGTAAGCGGCAAAATGGATTCCGGGCTCATCGCTTCGCGATGCCCCGGAATGACTGAAGAAAATTCGCCAGCGATTCCAAAGTGATTTGGCCCATCCAGCCCTCGCGCAAGAAATAAATCGCTTAACCCGTCGGGCAAATCAGCACTATGACTCCGCGCGTCTCACCCAGATGAGGGGCGGCT
>NZ_PSRR01000406.1 GCF_004296405.1 Bradyrhizobium sp. Leo170 | reverse complement strand
CCACCATGGCCGCCGCCTCCACCGAAGCCGCCACCACCATGGCCGCCGCCGCCTCCGCCACCGCGCGCCAACGCTACCGTCGGCGCCGCCGCAAGACCAACCGATGCAGCCGCCAACAATGCGATAACCATCTTGCGTAACATTACACCACTCCGTCAGTATCGCACCCAGCCCGCGATCATGATCAGGTGGCGATCATTTGCGAGATCGCGATGCGCACACCGCTCAACTCCGTGCGAGCGGAGTTTAAATTCCAGTTTAGAGAGAGTTGAACGGCGCAGTCGGAGTAGCGCTGTGGTATTACATCCGAAATGAAAAACGCCCGCTTCGTTGCGGGCGAAAAAAACGACCGCGGCACGAAGGCCGCGGTCGTTTGATTTTTGGTTCGCGTTACGCCGGCGGCGCGTTGATGATCTGAAGCTGGGTGAATTCGGCAAGACCCTCTTCGGCGAATTCGGTGCCGATGCCCGACTGCTTGGCGCCGCCGAACGGGATGTTCGGGGCCATGTCGAGATGCTTGTTGATCCACACCGTGCCGGCCTCGATGCGGCTCGCGATCTTGTGAGCCCGCGCGGTGTCCGACGACCACACCGACGCGCCGAGCCCGTAATTGGTCGCGTTGGCGCGGCGGATCACATCCTCGTTGTCGGAGTATTTGATGATCGGCAGCACCGGCCCGAACTGCTCCTCGTCGACCAGCCTCGACCCCTCCTTGATGTCGCGCACCAAAGTGGGCTCGATGAAGTAGCCCGGACGGTCCATCGCCGATCCGCCGGCGATCACGTTGCCGTTCTTGTGGGCGTCCTCCAGGAACGCCTTCACCTTTTCGTACTGCATCTTGTTCTGCAGCGGACCGAGCTTGGTGCCTTGCTTGGAGCCGTCATCGACCACGGTGTTCTTCGCGATCGCGACCAATTCGTTGCAAATCTCGTCGTAGACGGATTCGTGCACATAGAGCCGCTTGATGGCGAGGCAGACCTGGCCGGAATTCTGGAACGCGCCTTCGAAGATGCCGGGCGCAACCTTCTTCGGATCGACGTCGTCGAGCACGATGCCGGCGTCGTTGCCGCCGAGTTCCAGCGTGATGCGCTTCAAGGTCTGCGCAGCGCTCGCCATCACCTTCTGCCCCGTCGCCGTTGAACCGGTGAACGAGATCTTGCGGATATCAGGGTGTTTCGTCATGTGGTCGCCGAGGTCGTTGGCATCGGCGATCACGTTGAGCACGCCCTTCGGCAGGATGTCCTGCACGAGCTCGGCAAAGCGCAGCGTCGAGAGCGGGGTGGTGGGCGCGGGCTTCACCACGAGCGTGTTGCCTGCAAGCAGGACCGACGGCAGCTTGAAGCTGAGGATCAGCAGCGGATAGTTCCAGGGGATGATGGCGCCGACCACGCCGAGCGGGCGGCGATAGGCTTCGACGCGGCGGTCGCCGGAATTCTCGACCACCCGCATCGGCAGATCGAGCGAGCCGAGATAACGGAAGAAGGCGGCCATGCCCATGACCTCGCCCGTCGCATCCGCCAGCGGCTTGCCCTGCTCGCTGGTCAGAATTCGCGCGAGTTCGTTGCCATTGGCCTCGATCGCTTCCGCCATCTTGATCACAAGCTTGCGGCGCTCCTCGATCGGCGTGGCGGCCCAGGCCGGGAAGGCGGCCTTGGCGGCGGCGACGGCCTGATCGAGCTGCTGCTTGGACGCGCGCGGACATTGCGCCAGCACGTCTTCGGTCGCTGGATTGAGGACCGGCATGGTCAGATCGCCGGGTACCATCTTTCCGTCGATCAGAAGATTATAATCACTCATTGGCTTGCTCTCCCTGTGAACGGGCCCTTGGCGCCTCGCCGGTTATGAACCTCGTTATATTCACGTGCATATCACGATTGCGGAAGATCGGCTATTGCCAAGATCGGACTTGACGGTGATAGGGCGACTATTTTCCCTTCACGAACGCCGCGAAGGCGTCCGCATAATCCGGATGCCAGCGCGACAGCGCGGGACGGTTCTCGACGATGTCGCCGACGGCCCAGAGGATGCGCCGCTCGTCGAGCTGCCGCGGCACGTCATTGTCGGGGCAAAGGATGTAGAAGTCGCCCGCATCCAGGCGCTCGATCATGAAGTCGATCGTCTGCTCCGACGTCCAGGCGCTGGCCGGCTTCTCGGCGCGGCCGCGTGCGGTCAGGCCGGTGAAGACGAAGCCGGGGATGAGCAGATGCGCGGTGAGGCGGCAGCCCGGCGTGTTGCGCAATTCATGCTGCAGCGCCTCGGTGAAGGCCTTCACGCCGGCCTTGGATACGTTGTAGGCCGGATCGCCCGGAGGCGTCGTGATGCCCTGCTTGGAACCGGTGTTGATGACGAGGCCGTCGCGCCCGCGCTCGATCATGCGCGGCACGAAGGCATGCGTGCCGTTGATGATGCCCCACAGGTTGACGCCGAGAATCCTCTGCCAGTTCTCGCGCGGACCGAACATTTGGCTGCCCGGCTGGATGCCGGCATTGTTCATCAGGATGTCGGTGCCGCCGAACCGCTGTTGCACCGCGCTTTCCAGCTTCACGAGATCCTCGAACCGGCTGACGTCGACGGTTTCGGTCATGATGCTGCCGGCGCCGCCGGGCGCGATCGATGACAGTTTTGTGGCGGCTTCCTTGAGACGGTCGACACCGATATCGGCGACACAGACCTTCATGCCCGAAGCGGCGAAGCGCATGGCGGCGGCGAGTCCGATACCGGACGCGCCTCCGGTGATTACGGCGACATGATTTGGCGACATGGCGGGATGTGGCATCGTCTCTCTCCGACAAATATGTGGCAGCGATCTCTAGGCTAACACGGCGGGCATGCCATGCGCGAAGGTGCATGGGAGGTCTTCATTGCCGCACTGCCCGCTATGAGGCCGGCTGCTTTACGGATTCGGGTCGCCGTTGTAGAGTTCCGCATATAACGGGTCTGAAACCCGCAAGGCCCGTCATTTAAATCTCGTTCCATATCAAGGGAGTGCAAACATGGCTGTCACACAGGCAATTCCGATCACGCGTCATCCTTACGCGGACGGTTCCTACAAGAAGATGCTGATCGACGGCCAATGGCTCGATGCGGCCTCCGGTAAAAAGTTCGAGACCCACAATCCCGCGACCGGCGAATTGCTCGCGACCGTGGCCGAAGGCGACGCGGAAGACATCAACCGCGCTGTGGCAGCGGCGCGCCGGGCCTTCGAGGGCCCGTGGAGCAAGGTCAAGCCGTTCGAGCGGCAAAGCATGCTCCTGAAGCTGGCCGAACTGGTGGAGAAGAATTTCGAGGAACTGTCGCAGCTCGATACGCTCGACATGGGCGCGCCGATCAGCCGCACCCGCGGCAACCGCCTGCGGGTGCTCGGCATGCTCCGTTATTACGCCGGTCAGGCGACCGCGCTGCATGGCGAGACCATCGAGAACTCGCTGCCGGGCGAGATCTTCTCCTACACCTTGAAGGAGTCGGTCGGTGTGGTCGGCGCGATCATTCCCTGGAACGGGCCCTTGGCGGCCAGCGTCTGGAAGATCGGTCCGGCGATCGCAACCGGCTGCACAGTCGTGCTGAAGCCGGCGGAAGAAGCGCCACTGACGTCGCTGCGGCTCGCCGAGCTCTGCATGGAAGCCGGCATTCCGCCTGGTGTCGTCAACGTGGTGCCGGGCTACGGCGAGACCGCGGGCGCGGCGCTCTCCTCACATCCCGGCGTCGACAAGGTCGCCTTCACCGGTTCGCACGTCACGGGACAGGCGATCGTGCGGGCGTCCGCTGGCAACCTCAAGCGCGTCTCGCTCGAGCTCGGCGGGAAGTCGCCGGACATCGTGTTCGCCGATGCCGATCTCGACCAGGCGGTGCCGGGCGCGGCGATGGCGGTGTTTGCCAATTCCGGGCAGATCTGCAGCGCGGGTACGCGGCTGTTCGTCGAGCAGAAGGTCTATGACGAGTTCGTCGGCCGCGTCGCCGAGTTCGGCAGGAAGCTACAGGTCGGCAACGGCATCGACCCGAACACGCAGATCGGCCCCCTGGTGTCGCAGCAGCAGATGGATCGTGTCTCCGACTATCTCGAGATCGGCCAGAAGGAGGGCGCGAAGGCGGTTGCCGGCGGCGCACGGCTGACCGAAGGGCCGCTCGCCAAAGGCTATTTCGTGCAGCCCACGGTGTTCGCCAATGTGCAGGACAATATGCGCATCGCGCAGGAGGAGATCTTCGGGCCTGTCATCTCCGCAATCGCCTTCAAGGATACCGACGAATTGATCCAGCGCGCCAATGCCACGATGTTCGGGCTCGGCAGCGGTGTCTGGACTACCAATGTCAGCAAGGCGCATCAGGTTGCGCGGGCGCTGCGCGCCGGCTCGGTCTGGGTCAACTGCTACCAGGCGATGGACCCGGCGGTGCCGTTCGGCGGCTACAAGATGAGCGGCTATGGCCGTGAATCCGGCAAGCAGCATCTGGAAGAATATCTCAACGTCAAGGCGGTCTGGATCAAGACGGCCTGATATTTAAGCGGCGCGGTGTTCTTCCGAGTGGCGGCCCTCGTGGCCGCCACTCGCTTTTCAGCGGCGCGTGCCTCCCCTATAGTGCCGGCAACGACAACACAAAATCCGGGGCAGGCATGAAATTCCCGTCGCTTTTCTCTCCTCTCAAGTTCGGTCCCTACCAGCTCCAGCATCGCGTGGTGATGGCGCCCTTGACGCGGATGCGCGCGGAAAAGCCGTCGCTGGCGCCACGGCCGCTGAACGTGGAATATTATGCTCAACGCGCCACGCCGGGTGGCCTGATCATCGCGGAAGCCTCGCCTGTGGTGAATACCGGGTTCGGCAGTCCCGGCATTCCCGGCATCTACAGCGAGCAGCAAATTGCCGGCTGGCGGAAAGTGGTCGATGCCGTGCACGCCAAGGGCGGCATTATCTTCCTGCAGCTCTGGCATGTCGGACGCGTCTCACATTCCTCGTTCCAGCCGGGCGGCGCGCTGCCGGTCGCGCCTTCCGCCGTGGCGATCTCGTCCGAATTCAAGGCGATGACGGCGGACGGCAAGGTCGTCGATTACGAGACGCCGCGCGCGTTCGAGACCTCTGAGATTCCCGGCGTGATCGAGGCCTACCGCGAGGGTGCGAAGAACGCGCTGAAAGCCGGCTTCGACGGCGTCGAGATCCACGGCGCCAACGGCTATCTGGTCGAGCAGTTCCTGCAGTCGCGCAGCAATTTGCGCACCGACCAGTATGGTGGCTCCATCGAGAACCGCGTGCGCTTCCTGATGGAAGTGACGAAGGCCGTGATCGAGGTGTGGGGAGCGAACCGCGTCGGCGTGCGGCTGTCGCCTTACGGCATCGCCAATGGCAGCGGCGAGGCGGACCCGATGCCGCTCTACGGCCACGCCATCAAGTCGCTCGATCCGCTCGGGCTTGCCTATCTGCACTTCATCGAGCCGCGCTCCTCCGGCGCCGGCCGCGCCGAGGTCAATCACCAGAACGTGCCGTCGGCGATGGTGCTGTACCGCCCGATGTGGAGCGGCGTCCTGATCACCGCCGGCGGCTTCACCGGCGAGACGGCGGATGCCGCAATCGCCGCGGGACACGCGGACGCAATCGCCTTCGGCCGCATCTTCATCTCCAATCCGGACCTGCCGCGCCGGCTGCAGCGCAGCTATCCGATAACGCCGTATAATCGCGCGACGTTCTACGGCGGCGAGGAGAAGGGATATACCGATTATCCCGCGCACAACGAGATGGCACAGGCGTAAACATCGCTGTCATTGCGAGCGCAGCGAAGCAATCCATGGTTCCGCGCGTGGAGAGATGGATTGCTTCGTCGCTTTCGCTCCTCGCAATGACGAGGAAACGAGAAGCGAGAATGGCCAAAGCTGCCGCTGCAGGAGGTATCGCGTCGGGCCAATGCCTGTGCGGCGCAGTTCGGCTTGAGATCGACGTGCCGGCGCGCTGGGCCTGGCACGATCATTCCGCGCCGAGCCGCCGCGCGCATGGGGCGGCCTACGCGACCTATGTCGGGAGCTGGCGCAAGCGGTTTCGCATCATCGCGGGAGAGGATGCGATCACGCGCTATGAGGATCCGGCGACGAAGACCGTGCGCAGCTTCTGCGCGACCTGCGGCACGCCGCTGTTTTACGAGCGCGCGCATTCGGCGCACATGGTGAACATTCCGCGCGCGCTGTTCTTGGGCCGTACCGGCCGGCAACCGCTCTATCACATCGCAATCGAAGAGCTGCAGGAGTGGGCCTATACCGGCGAACCGCTGGTGCCGCTGAAGGGTTATCCTGGCGTGGTCTGGCATCGCTCGAAAAAGAAGAAGCGGCCGGATCGCGAGGGGATGTTTTGATTCTTCGTAGCCCGGATGGAGCGAAGCGCAATCCGGCGACACGGTGCAAACCCTGGATTGCGCTGCGCTTCATCCGGGCTACGCCGTGTGCCCGCAAGCCTCTGCGCAAGGCAGCCATGAGCGCAGGCGCGATTGCTCGAGGCCGGCAAGTTTGGTCATGATGCCTCTTCCCGCGCGCCAATGAGCCCGAGGGTAGGAGGAGACATGAAGAATCGCATTACCGGGCGTTCGGCGTTCCTGGCGCTGTTGAAGGACGAGGGCATCTCGCATCTGTTCGGCAATCCCGGCACCACCGAATTGCCGATCATGCATGCGCTGAAGGATCATCCCGACCTCACCTATGTGATGGCAATGCAGGAGAGCCTGGTGGTGGCGATGGCCGACGGGTTCAGCCGCGCCTCCGGCAAGCTCGTCGCCTGCAACGTCCATGTCGCGCCCGGGCTCGGCAACGCGATGGGCTCGTTGTTCAACGCCAAATTCACCGGCACGCCATTGATCCTCACCGCCGGCCAGCAGGAGCAGGGCCACGGCTTGACGGAGCCGGTGCTTTATGGGCCGCTGGTGCAGATGGCCGAGCCGCTGGTGAAATGGGCGGTTGAGGTGACGCGACTAG
>NZ_PSRR01000405.1 GCF_004296405.1 Bradyrhizobium sp. Leo170 | reverse complement strand
TCCCGGCCTTCGCCGGGACGACGGGGAGAGATTCCTATGCCTTATCGTCGCCGTGGCCCGCTTTGAGCGGCTGAACGGTTACCCGGTTTGTCAGGGCGGAGAGGGCCTCGATGGCCTCCTCGCACCACTCCGCCACGACCTGCTCATGGCGAAGGCCGATGCGAAGCCCGAGCAGCTTGCCCATATCGGCGGGCGAGGCGACACCTTGCGGGAACCGCTTGTTGAGGAGGCGCTCGTAGCGCTCGTAGCGGTCGCGGTGGTGTTCCAATCGCGCCATCAGGTCGGTGCGCAGCGGTTCGATATCGACGCTGTCGAGCGCGTAGAGCCGCACCAGGAGATCGTCCTTGATCGACGCCGGCATACTCGGACGCGCCGCCCAGTGCCGTAGCGCCGCCTTGCCTTCGGGGGTCAGCGTGTAAACCAGCTTGTTGGGCTTGCCGGATTGGACCACCTCGCGGGCCTGGACATGGCCGCGGTCGCGCAGCTTGGAAAGCTCGCGATAGATCTGCTGATGGTCGGCCTTCCAGAAGAAGCCGATGGACGCGTCGAACGTCTTGGCGAGCTCGTAGCCCGTCATCGGACGTTCGGTCAGGCATGCGAGGATCGCGTCACCCAGCGCCACGGGTCGCCACTCCCTCTCCGGTTTGCTTGAGCAGGATACTGTCGGAGGACAGGCGCCCATTTGTCCGGATCCTGCTCACTCGTCCAGCATCCTTGACTTTATGCACATAGGCGCATATGCGTCAATGTGCATATTGACGGTCAAGACTAAACGGCGCGCCATGGTCGGGCCATTGCACGTTCCGCCAAGAGGAGACGTCTTTGACAATGACCGGCCTCGACAAGTGGTACGCCTACATGAAGTCCCATGATCGCGCAGCGCTCTGGGATCTGCTTCACCCCGACGCCGTATTCGAAAGCCCCGTCGTACACACGCCGCAGTGCGGACGTGACATCACCTTCAAATATTTGTCGAGCGCGGAAAAGGTGCTGGGCGGCCCCGGCTTCACGTATCGGGGCGAATGGCGCAGCGATAACGGCGCGGTGCTCGAATTCGAAAACGAGATTGAGGGCATCAAGATCAACGGGGTCGACATCATCACCTTCGATGCGGAGGGACGGATCACGCATCTCAAGGTGATGGTGCGCCCGCTGAAGGCGATCAACCTGTTGCACCGGCTGATGGGAGAAGAGCTAATGCGGCAGGCCGGCGAGGCCAGCGCCGCCAAGTCGCAGCCTAAGTCGCAGTCCTGATCCCGATAATCGCTTTCCCGGAACACCGAAAGGTCTAAGGTCTGTTTCGGGAACCTTTAATGGTCGCAGCGTCGCGAGGGTTTTGCCTGCGGCGCCAAATTCAAAAACTGCCTGCCGGAGCACGCCATGCCGATCTACAAAGCCCCAGTCGAAGATGTGAGTTTCCTGCTCAATGACGTCTTCCAGATCGACCGCTACGATAACCTGCCGGGTTTCACCGACGCATCGGCTGACGTGCGCGAAGCCATCCTGGGCGAGGCGGCGAAGCTTTCCGAAGAAGTGTTGCAGCCGCTCAACCGTGTCGGCGACCTCGAAGGCTGCGCCCGCCACGACGATGGCTCGGTGACGACGCCGAAAGGTTTCAAGGAAGCCTATAAGCAGGTGGCCGAAGGCGGCTGGCTCGGACTCTCGGCGCCGACGGAATATGGCGGGCAGGGCCTGCCGGTGACGCTGAGCCAGGCGGTCAACGAATTCCAGATCTCGGCCAACATGGCGTTCTCCATGTATGGCGGTCTCACCATGGGTGCGACCGCGGCGCTCCTGGTGCACGGCACGGACGGGCAGAAGACGACCTATGTTCCGAAGATGGTGGCGGGCGAATGGACCGGGACCATGAACCTCACCGAGCCGCATTGCGGTACCGATCTCGGGCTGTTGCGGACCAAGGCCGTGCCCCAGGCCGATGGCAGCTTCAAGATTACGGGTACCAAGATCTTCATCTCGGCCGGCGAGCACGACCTCACTGAGAACATCATCCACCTCGTGCTCGCGCGCATCGAAGGCGCGCCGGCCGGCATCAAGGGCGTCTCGCTGTTCGTGGTGCCGAAATTCCTGGTCAATGCCGATGGCTCGCTCGGGGCACGCAACGGCGTCACCTGCGGCTCGATCGAGCACAAGATGGGCATTCACGGCAATTCCACCTGCGTGATGAATTACGACAATGCGACCGGCTGGCTGATTGGCCAGGAGAACAAGGGCATGCAGGGCATGTTCGTGATGATGAACGAGGCCCGGCTCGGCGTCGCCGTGCAGGGCCTCGCGCAATCGGAGGTCGCCTATCAGAACGCGGTGGCCTATGCGCGCGAGCGCCTGCAGGGCCGCTCGCTGACCGGTACGAAGGAGCCGGACAAGCCGGCCGATCCGATCATCGTGCATCCCGATGTCCGCCGCACGCTGCTGACGATCCGCGCCTTCAACGAGGCGGCGCGCGCCATGGTGATCTGGACCGCGCTGAAGAGCGATGTCGCCCATCGCTCGAACGATCCCAAGGACCGCCAGGAGGCCGACGACCATATGGGCCTGATGACGCCGGTCCTGAAGGGCGTGCTGACCGACACCGGCTTTGCCAACACCGTGCTGGCGCAGCAGATGTATGGCGGCCACGGCTATATCGCCGAGCAGGGCATGGAGCAGTTCGTGCGCGATGCGCGTATCTCGATGATTTACGAGGGCGCCAATGGCATCCAGGCGCTCGATCTCGTCGGCCGTAAGCTGCCGCGCGACGGCGGCCGCGCGGTGATGGCGTTCTTCGGCGAAGTCGGCGCTTACGCCAAGGAGCACGGCGCGGATGAGGCCATGAAGCCGTTCGTGACACCGCTCTCGGCCGCGCTCGGCCATCTGCAGCAGGCGACCGGCTGGCTGATGCAGAACGCGATGACCAAGCCCGACAATGCCGGCGCCGCCGCGACCGACTACATGAAATTGTTCGGGCTGGTTGCGCTCGGCTACATGTGGGCGCGGATGGCGAAGGTGACGCAGGACAAGATCGCCGCCGGCGGCGCAACGCCTTACCTCTCGACCAAGCTCGTGACCGGCCGCTTCTTCATGGAGAAGCTCTTGCCGGAGACGGCCGTGCACCTGGCGCGCGTCCAGAGCGGCAGCGCGACCACGATGGAATTGGCGGCCGAAGCATTCTGAAGAATCTTCGGCAGCTACCTCGCGGCTTCGGCCGGTTCGGCTATATATTATGATCCTCATCTAAGGAGGGCGTCATGCCTGAGGCATATATCTACGATCACGTTCGTACCCCGCGCGGCCGCGGCAAGCCCGACGGCGCGCTGCACGAAGTCACTGCGCTGGCGCTCGCCACCGTGCCGCTGAAGGCGCTGAAGGAGCGCAACAACATTGCCGAGGACGTCGTCGACGACGTCGTGCTCGGCATCGTCGATCCCGTCGGCGAGGCCGGCTCCGACATGGCCCGCTTCGCGGCGCTGAAGTCAGGCCTCGGCGAGAAGGTGCCGGGCGTGCAGATCAGCCGCTTCTGCGCGTCGGGCCTCGATGCCGTGAATTTTGCCGCCGCGCAGATCATGAGCGGGCAGCATGAACTGGTGATCGGCGGCGGTGCGGAGTCCATGAGCCGCGTCGGCATCGGCGCGTCCGGCGGCGCCTGGCCGATGGACCCCTCGATGGCGGTGCCGGCCTATTTCATGCCGCAGGGCATCTCGGCCGACCTGATCGCGACCAAATACGGCTTCTCCCGTGACGACGTCGACGCCTACGCCGTGCAGAGCCAGCAGCGCGCGGCGAAGTCCTGGGACGAAGGGCGCTTCGACAAATCGGTGGTGCCGGTGAAGGACGTCAACGGCCTCACCATTCTCGCCAAGGACGAGCATATGCGGCCCACGACGACGATGCAGTCGCTGGCGCAGCTCCAGCCGTCGTTCGCGGCGATGGCCGCGATGGCGGGTTTCGATGCGGTGGCGGTGCAGTCGCATCCGGAGATCGAGAAGGTCAATTATGTGCACCACGCCGGCAATTCCTCCGGGATTGTCGACGGCGCCGGCGCCGTGCTGCTCGGCAGCAAGGAAGCGGGTGAGAAGTACGGCCTCAAGCCGCGTGCGAAAATCCGGGCCTTCGCCAATATCGGCTCCGAGCCCGCGATGATGCTGACCGGGCCGGTCGATGTCACGGAAAAGCTGTTCGCGCGTTCCGGCATGAAGAAGTCGGACATCGATCTGTTCGAGCTCAACGAAGCCTTCGCCTCGGTGGTGCTGCGCTACATCCAGGCCTTCGACATCGACAACGCCAAGATCAACGTCAATGGCGGCGCGATCGCGCTCGGCCATCCGCTTGGCGCGACCGGCGCAATGATTTTGGGCACCGTGCTCGACGAGCTCGAGCGCACCGACAAGTCGACCGCGCTGGTGACCTTGTGCATCGGCGGCGGCATGGGTACCGCGACCATCATCGAGCGCGTTTAAGGCGACATTGTCGTAGGGTGGGCAAAGCGAAGCGTGCCCACCGATACGAGCACCGAACAAGGATGGTGGGCACGGCGCGTAGCGCGCCTTTGCCCACCCTACGGGCAAAATTCCGATTTCGTGTTGGGAGCACCACATGGCCTTCAAGAATTTCAAATTCGAAACCGACGCCGACGGCATTGCGCTCGTCACCTGGGACATTCCGGGACGTTCGATGAACGTGCTGGACGAAACCTCGGTCCTCGAGCTCGAGGAGATCGTCAAGCAGACCACGGCCGATGCCGCGATCAAGGGCGTCGTCATCACCTCGAGCAAGGACACCTTCTGCGCCGGCGCTGACTTGTCGATGCTTGAGGGCATGAGCCGCACCTATGCGCAGCTCTTGCAGGAAAAGGGCGAGGTCGCGGCCAACCAGGTGCTGTTCGAGCAGAGCCGCCGTTTCTCGCAGGTGTTCCGCTCGATCGAGACCTCGGGCAAGCCGTGGGTCGCCGCCATCAACGGGCTCGCGCTCGGCGGCGGCTTCGAGATCACGCTGTCCTGTCACTACCGCGTCGCCGCGGAGAATCCGAAGACCCGGCTCGGCCTGCCCGAGATCAAGGTCGGCCTGTTCCCCGGCGCCGGCGGCACCCAGCGCGTGCCGCGGATCGTGCCGCCGCAGGATGCGATGCAGCTCCTGTTGAAGGGCGAGGCGATCAACCTCGCAAGGGCCAAGCAGCTCAACCTGATCCACGCCATCGTGCCGCCCGGCGAGCTGATCAAGGCCGCGAAGGACTGGATCAAGGGGGGCGGCAAGGCGGTCGCGCCATGGGACGAGAAAGGCTTCAAGCTGCCCGGCGGCCCCGTCTTCTCCAAGATGGGCATGCAGATGTTCCCCGCGGGCAATGCGATCTACCGCCGCGAGACCTATGACAATTATCCGGCGGCGCGCGCCATCATGAGCTGCGTCTACGAAGGCCTGCAGTTGCCGATCGACGCCGCGCTGCGCGTCGAGTCCCGCTACTTCACGCAAGTGCTGCGCTCCAAGGAAGCGGCGGCGATGATCCGCTCGCTCTTCCTGTCGATGCAGGAACTGAACAAGGGCGCCCGCCGTCCTGCGGGCGTGCCGCCGACCAAGGTCAAGAAGCTTGCCATAATCGGCGCCGGCTTCATGGGCGCCAGCGTCGGCTACGTCTCGGCCAAGGCCGGCATCGATGTCGTGCTGATCGATCGCGACCAGGAGAGCGCCGACAAGGGCAAGGCGCACGCCAAAAGCGTGATCGACGGTCTCGTCGCCAAAGGCCGCGCGAAGGAGGCCGAGCGCGATGCGCTGCTGTCGCGCATCACCGCGACCGCCGACTACGACGTGTTGAAGGACTGCGACCTCATCATCGAGGCGGTGTTCGAGGATCGTAAGGTCAAGGCTGATACCTATGCCAAGGCGCAGCCGCTCTTGAAGGGTGACGCGATCTTCGCCTCCAACACCTCGACGCTGCCGATCAATTCGCTGGCCGAGGAATTCAAGGACCAGGGCAAGTTCATCGGCATCCACTTCTTCTCGCCGGTCGAGAAGATGATGCTGGTCGAGATCATCCTCGGCAAGAACACCGGCGACGCCGCGCTCGCGACCGCACTGGACTATGTCCGCGCCATCGGCAAGACGCCGATCGTGGTCAACGACTCCCGCGGCTTCTTCGCCAACCGCTGCGTGATGCGCTACATCGCGGAAGGCAACGAGATGTTCCTGGAAGGCGTGCCGGCGGCGATGATCGAGAACACCGCCAAGATGGCCGGCATGCCGGTCGGGCCGCTGTCGCTGTCGGACGAGGTCGCGCTCGACCTCGGCCTGAAGATCATGAAGGCGACCGAAGCCGATCTTGGCCCCAACGCCATCAACCAGGATCACAAGAAGCTGATGGTTGAAATGGTCGAGAAGCAGGGCCGCTTTGGCCGCAAGAATGCCAAGGGCTTCTACGACTATCCGGAGAAGGGCAAGGGCCAGAAGAGCCTGTGGCCCGGGCTTGCCGGGCTGCAGCCGAAGCACCTCGATCCGGATACGCTTGATGTCGGGGAATTGAAGCAGCGCTTCCTGGTGGTGCAGGCGGTGGAAGCCGCGCGCACGGTTGAGGATCACGTCATCACCGATGTGCGCGAGGCCGATGTCGGCTCGATCCTGGGCTTCGGCTTCGCGCCGTTCACCGGCGGCACGCTGTCCTATATCGACTTCATGGGCACGAAGAAATTCGTCGAGCTCTGCCACAAGTTCGAGGCCAAATACGGCTCCCGCTTCACCCCGCCGAAGCTCCTGGTCGAGATGGCGGCCAAGGGCGAAACCTTCTACGGCCGCTTCCCGCCGAAGAAGCCGGTGGTGGAAGCCGCGGAGTAGGGGGCGGCAGCTTGTAGCCCGGATGGAGCGGAGCGAAATCCGGGAAAGTCTTATGAACTGCACCCCTGTAGTGAGACAGGATAATCAGGGACAGGAGCCCGGCGCTTGAGGCGGCAGGGCGGGTTGATGGGTTAGGG
>NZ_PSRR01000404.1 GCF_004296405.1 Bradyrhizobium sp. Leo170 | reverse complement strand
CGGCTCGCTTGGCGTCAGGTTGAGGCGCAAGCCGCCGAGCCAGGCGATGCCGGCGATCGCAATCATCGCCACGCCGCCGGCCCCCATGATCGCGGATGCTCGCCGACGCTGAAGGGACGTTTTCTTTCCGGTCGCGGCCTCCGCGACTTGTGACTCCACTCTCCGGTCGATGATCGAGATCATTGCAGCGACAGACCTTTCGACTGCGTCTGACGACGTGTTTCGGCTTCCTTCAGGGCCTCCGCGCTCCGCTGCTGTGCCGCGAGTTGTTGCGCGGTTCGCAGATCAGGCCAGGCAGCCTTGAGCTCCTCCTTCTGCGCAGCGTTCATCCCGTCCGAGAACACCTCGAAGGTCTTGCCATCAGTGTCCTTTGCCGCGAGGCCGACGAAGCTGCGTTCGCCATACCGCTCGGACACGGCACGCGCAAAACCTTCCAGCTCCGCCCCGATCATCTTGTCCTCGAGCGCGAACTCCAGGGCCGCCGGCAGATCGTTCCGATCGATGGCGTCGCGGATGCGCTCGAGTGTCTGCTTCGCCGATGGCGGCAGCGCCGGAATGTCGACGGCGACGTTCAGCCGGGCGGCGCGCTCTTCGGCCTCATAGCGACGTTCCGCCTCCGAGCGCAGGCGCAAGAAACGTTCGAGATCGCGGGCGAGCGCGGGCACGTTGAGGTCCGCCCTCTGCCTGTCCTCTTTGTCGGCACGGCTGGCCAGAAGGCCGGTTCTGCCGTTCAGCGCGCCGAAGCTGTCGGGCTTCTCCGCGAGTTTCGACAGGGTGGATTGTGCAGCCGCCTTGTCCTTCAGCATGCTGTCGACATCGACCTTGCGGAACGAGGCTTCCGGATCGGCGAAGACGAGGCGGAAGCGGGTCGAGACCTCCTCCCACTGCTTCTTCAGGCCGGGATTGGCGGTGAGCTTGTCCTCGACAACCTGGTCGATCGATCTGGCGAATGTGGTGATGCCGGCGACCATCGGCTTTGCTCCCTTTGCGCTGTTGGGGATTCTCGGTTTCCGGGCGGCGCCGAGGCCGAGCCGGGTGCCGAGCGCGAGGAGCCGCGATCCGAGATCGGCGAGCCTCGAGCTCTGCCGGACGGTCCAGCGGACCTTGTCGGCGACGAGGGTGCGGGCGACACTCATGAGATGGAGACCGCGCGCTTCAGCAAAGCGCAGCGCGGCGCGATAGGAAGGGCCGCGCACATAGTCGAGTGTGGTTTCCTTCGCCCGGCTCTGCGACAGGATCTTGGTGAGCCCACCGGCCTTCCCGAATGAAATCGCCCCGTAGTAGAGAGCGACATCCTCGCGATGGCGGGTCAGCGCGACATAGGCAAGATGCCGGTCGAGCGAGAGCGTGGCGAGCAGCTTCACCCGGTCGACGGTCGCGCCCTGGCTCTTGTGGATCGTGGTCGCATAACCGTGGTCGACGTTGGCATAGAAGCGCTGATCGACCTCGACGCGGCGCCGTGCTTCACCCTCGCCGATCATCGCCGCGAACCAGCCCGGCCGCGCCTCGACGACATGGGCGATCATGCCGTTTTTCACGCCGAGCGATCCTTCATTCTTCAGGAAGACGATCTGGTCGCCGGTTGCGAAGCTGCGCAGACCGTCCTCGGTGCGGAAGGCATGGCCGTCTTCGACAATGCCACGCTCGATCAGCTTCGCCCGCGCCATCTCGTTGAGGACACGGACATCGCGCCGAAGATGCGCAAGGATCAGCATCGACTTCGCCGGATCATAATCCCGGTTCCAGTCCTCGATCAGCGCCGCGACAGCTTGCACTTTGTACTTGCGCGCTTCGAGCTTGCCGTTCGCGCCATAGGCCTGCAGCGCCTCGGCAACGCGGCCCCGCGCGAGATCGAGCGAGGCATCGCGCATCCATTGCTTGCGCTGGCGATAGATGGTTTCGAGTTCGGCATAGCCGGTGCGCTCCGCGATGGCGCGGAACGCCGCGCCGGCCTCGATCGGTTGAAGCTGATCGGGGTCGCCGACGACCACCAGTTTTGCGCCGGTCTTCACAACCGCTTCGACGAACAGCGCCATCTGCCGCGACGACACCATGCCGGCCTCGTCGAGGACAAGGATGGTCTTGTCGTCGAGTTGCTCGCGCCCGTTCGACCAGGCAAGCTCCCACGAAGCCAGCGTGCGTGAGGCGATGCCCGCTTCCTTCTCCAGGCCCTCCGCAGCTTTACCCGCAAGCGCGCCGCCGACCACACGATAGCCGGCCGCTTCCCACACTTCGCGCGCCGCCTTCATCATGGTGGTCTTGCCGGCGCCGGCGCGCCCGACCACGGCCGCGATCCGCCCCTCACCGGCGACATGGGCGATCGCGACGCGCTGCTCTTCCGACAGACGATCATGGCGCTCGAAGGTCGCCGCCAGTACTTTCTCCCGGACGCCATGCGAGGATCGGTCGGCAAGCCAGACGGCGCGATGCGCCATCTCGGCTTCGAGCTTGATGAGTTCGCGCGTCGTGTATTTGGCGGGCTCGCGGATTCCGGTCGCAAGGGCGGTGCGCTCACCCTCCAGCCGCAACACATCCGGACTCTGGAAGATGCGCGCCATCAGGTGCTGGAAGGTGCCGGCATCGTCGACATAGCGGTGCAACACCCTGGCGATGTCACGCTCGGTGAAGACGCTCGTCTCGCGCGTGACGAGGTCCAGCACGATCTCAGGACGCCGCAAAATCCGCTGGCGATTGTCGGCCCTCCGCTCCTCGTGGAGCGCCACGCGTTCGAGCTTCGGCGACCACCCCGCCTTTTCTCCTTTCCGGTCGATCGCCGTCGTGGCCACGCCAATATGCGTCGTCGGGACAAGATCGATTCCGCGCGCGGCATAGGAACGGCCGTCGACGCGAACATCGAGTCCGGCGAGCGCCAGATGCTTGTTCTGAAGGTTGAGCCAGCCTTCGCGCTGCGCGAGGAACTCGGCCTTCTCGCCCGACCAGAGTCGGTACACGATCTTGCCGGAATCGTTGCGCAAAGGCACGCCTTCATCGCCGATAACCGGCACCTTCTTCGGCCCAAATGCGTCCTCACCGAGCGGCCTAAGCGTTGTCATCAGATGGATGTGCGGATTGCCGGGCTCGTCATGGAAAACCCAGTCGGCGACCTGCCCGCGCGCGAGGACCTGGGTTGCGACGAACTCCCGCACCAAGGTGATGTTCTGGTCGATGGTGAGTTCGACCGGCAGGGCGATGATGAATTCCTTGGCGAGCTGCGCATCTGACCGCTTCTCGAAAGCCTCGATTGCGTTCCAGAACGCCTCGGCGGCGCCGGCGACCGAGCGGTCGGCAATCAATGCACGCGCCCATTGTGGGGCATCCGGCGGCAACAGGAATTCCTCGTGCCGCAGGCCCCGCTTGGCGGAATAGTCGACGGTCCGCCCCTCCGCCCGATGCTCCATGCGCGCGCAGTGCCGGTAGGCTGCCGACAGCACGGCGCTGCGGCCGGAACCGCGCGAAATGAGCTGGGGCGTGAAATGCGTGATGGCCAAAGCGGCGCGATCTCCCGGACGAGGTGGAACACGAATGCTCGTCGGGAGCGGCGGCAGGGCCGCGCCGGGGGCAGGCGCCCCCGGCAGGTGAGAAAGCAGGACGTCGCGGATGCGACGTATTACTGCGCCCTTGGACCGCTCTCATCGAGCGGCCGGGATGATTTCAGGCGACGTCGGCTTTGCCGACTAGCTTTTTTATGAGTCGCCTGGGCCGGCGACTTCGGAAATGCTCCGCGCAGTCCAGCAACACTGCCCAGCACGAAGGCTCAACCGGAAATGAAGAAACCGTCGTCGAAGATCCGCGAGGAAATCACTCGCCTGCAGGAACAGTTGAAGGCCGCAGAGACACGCGAGGCCGAGCGGATCGGGCGCATCGCGCTCAGGGCCGGACTCGGTGACATCGAGATCGAGGAAAGCGAGCTTCTGGCCGCGTTCGAGGATCTCGCCGGCCGGTTTCGCGGGAAAGCCGGAAAGGCGACCGGAAGGAAGGGAGCCGAGGCCGGAGGCGATACGAGCGCTCCCGCCGCGAAGGTCGCGTCTGGTGCGCATGCGAATGGCGCTGGCGAGGTATGAGCGCATGCGGCAGGCATCATCCTCCGAAGCCCGCAAGAAGGACACGCGCGAGAAGATCGAGCTCGGCGGCCTGATCGCAAAGGCGGGGCTGCGCTACGAGAAGCGCGCGGTGCTGCTCGGCGCGCTGATCGAACTTCGCCGTCGGCTGAGAACCGGCGTAGCCGAGCGGGCTCGGCTTGCCGCGATCGGGGTGGAGGCGTTCGGCCGTGACGGCGAGTAGGCTCCTTCTGCTGATCGTGCCGGTGGCGCTGATGCTCGGCACGGTCATTGGATTGACCGGCATCGAGTATAGTCTCGCCGGCCTCGGCAAGACGGAGGCGCAGCGCCTCCTGGTCGCCCGCGCCGGGATTGCCATGCCCTATATCGCGGCAGCAGGGATCGGCGTCATCTTCCTGTTCGCCACCGCAGGCTCCGCGAACATCCGTACCGCGGCGCGGAGCGTCCTCGCGGGATGCGCATTGGCGATTTCCATCGCTGTCGCGCGCGAGGCAATGCGCCTTTCCGGGGTTCCCATCCCGGCCGCATCCGGCCGGTCGCCGCTGGCGCAGGTCGAACCGGCGATCATTGTCGCCGCATGCGCGATATTGGTCGCCGGCATCTTCGCCGTACGCGTTGCCGTGAAGGGCAACGCCGCCTTCACCACGCCGATGCCAAAGCGCGTTCGCGGTCGGCGCGCACTGCACGGCGATGCGGACTGGATGACCATGCAGGAGGCCTCACGGCTCTTTCCCGACGCCGGCGGCATCCTCGTCGGTGAACGCTATCGTGTCGACAAAGACAGCGCGGCAACGCAACCGTTTCGCGCCATGGACCGTGAGAGTTGGGGGCACGGCGGCCGCGCGCCGCTACTCTGCTTCGACGCCTCCTTCGGCTCCTCGCACGGCATCGTTTTCGCCGGATCGGGCGGCTTCAAGACGACGTCGGTGACGATCCCGACCGCGCTCAAATGGGGCGGCGCGCTCGTGGTGCTCGACCCCTCCAACGAGGTCGCGCCGATGGTGATCGACCACCGGCGAGCAGCGGGGCGCACGGTCCATGTGCTCGATCCACGAGAGCCAGGAACCGGCTTCAACGCGCTCGATTGGATCGGCCAGTTCAGCGGCTCGAAGGAGGAGGACATCGCCGCCGTCGCCTCCTGGATCATGAGCGACAGCGGCGGCGTGCGCGGCGTGCGGGACGATTTCTTCCGCGCCTCGGCGCTGCAGTTTCTCACCGCGCTGATCGCCGACGTCTGCCTGTCAGGGCATACGGAAGACAAGAACCAGACGCTTCGCCAGGTCCGCGCCAATCTCTCCGAACCGGAGCCCAAGCTGCGGGCGCGCCTGCAGGCGATCTACGACAATTCGGAATCGGCCTTCGTGAAGGAGAACGTTGCCGTCTTCGTCAACATGACGCCGGAGACATTCAGCGGCGTTTATGCCAACGCCGTGAAGGAAACCCACTGGCTTTCCTATCCGAACTATGCCGCGCTCGTGTCCGGCTCAACCTTCGTCAGCGACGATCTCGCCGGTGGCGCAACCGACGTGTTCATCAATCTCGACCTGAAGACGCTGGAGACCCATGCCGGACTCGCCCGCGTCATCATCGGCTCCTTCATGAACGCGATCTACAACCGCAATGGAGAGGTGACGGGACCGGCCTTGTTCCTGCTCGACGAAGTGGCGCGCCTCGGCTTCATGCGGATCCTGGAGACCGCCCGCGACGCCGGCCGCAAATACGGCATCACGCTCCTCTTGTTGTTCCAGTCGATCGGTCAGATGCGCGAAACCTATGGCGGCCGCGACGCGGCGAGCAAGTGGTTCGAGAGCGCGAGCTGGATCGCCTTCGCGGCCGTGAACGACCCGGAAACCGCCGACTACATCTCGAAGCGATGCGGCACGACCACGGTCGAGATCGACCAGGTCAGCCGCTCGTCGCAGGCGTCAGGTTCATCGCGGACGCGCTCGAAGCAGCTGGCCGCGGGGCCGCTGATCCAGCCGCACGAAGTGCTGCGTATGCGCGCCGACGAACAGATCGTGTTCACTGCCGGCAACGCACCGCTCCGGTGCGGCCGCGCCCTCTGGTTCCGGCGTGACGACATGAGGGCTTGCGTCGGAAAGAACCGATTCCAACCGGAAGAAAACGCATGACGGCGCCGCGCTTTCTTGTTGTGGGAGCCAACCAATGGCGATCATTGCGATCCTGGCGGTCGCCATCGGTGTCCCCTCGCGGCATTCGCCGGATGTGCCGGATCGGTACGAGACCACGACGTCGGTCATCCCGGCGCCTCGGGAGGGCGATATGCTGAGCGCCCGTTTCACGCGCTGCGACGGGCCGATCCGCGTGAACTGCGTCGTCGACGGGGACACATTCTGGTTCGGGCGCGACAAGATCAGGATCGCTGATATCAACGCCCCGGAAATCTTCTCGCCGCGAGCCGGAGCGAGAAGCAGATCGGCGAACTCGCCCGCGACCGGATGCTGGCCCTGCTGAAGGCCGGCGGCTTCACGCTGGTCTCGGGCTGGCGCGACACCGCGGCGCAACCAATCCGGCGAAACTGACACCAATGGCAAGATATCTCGATGGGGCGACAGGCTTCTCCGAACCCACCTGTTCGAGGCCGCGACGGTCCTGCTTTATCGAACAAAGAAATGGTCTTCCCTCAAGGCCTGGGGCATGAAGCTCGCAAAGCGGATCGGCATGAGGAAGGCAAAGGTCGCCATTGCCCGCAAGATCGCCGTGATTTTGCACTGCATCTGGGTCGACGGCACATCGTTCGAATGGGGCAGACGAAGCCAGCCTGAACTTCTCTTGCAAGCTCCTGGTCCGGTCCGCCGGGCCGGCGATATCCCGCTGGGACGGTGGTCGTGGTGACCTCGGGTCAATCGGGGATGTCCCGATCGGTGTTGAACTAGTGG
>NZ_PSRR01000403.1 GCF_004296405.1 Bradyrhizobium sp. Leo170 | reverse complement strand
AAAGCGGAATGTTTTTCGCTACAGGGCTCGACAGACTTTCGGTGATTTGCCCGTCGGGTTGATTTGTCGCATGCAAGGTAGCCACATCGTCATTGCGAGCGCAGCGAAGCAATCCATAGCGCCGCTTGTGGAGACGTGGATTGCTTCGCTGCGCTCGCAATGACGCCGGTGGCCATGCGCGCGAAAAGCGGTGGGTTACGCTTCGCTAACCCACCCTACGAAGCTGCGCTTTGCCCACCCTACGGCGTCAACGGCCCATGAGTTGGTCGGCGAAATAGCCGATGGTCTTGCGGTACACGACCGCTCTGTTCCATTCGCGCATCGCTTCGAAATTGGCGCTGCCTTCCTCGTAGGATGCGCCCATCGTGAAGCCGTTGGTGTGCAGGAGGTTCGCGGTGGAGGCGAGCACGTCGGGCACGCTATGGCGCAGATCGACATGGCCGTTGCCGTCGAAATCGACGCCGTATTTGATGTAGGACGACGGCAGGAATTGGGTCTGGCCGATCTCGCCGGCATAGGCGCCGATCATGTCGTTGAGGCGGAGATCGCCGCGCTGCACGATCTGCAGCGCCGAGAGCAGTTCGTTCTGGAACAGCTCGGTGCGGCGGCAATCATGCGCGAGCGTGGCGAGCACGCGGAACACCGGCAGCTTGCCCATGTCGCCCTTGCCGAAATCGGTCTCCAATCCCCAGATCGCGACCAGGATCTGGCGCGGCACGCCGTACTTCTGTTCGATGCTCGCAAGCAGCGCCGCATGACGCTGTAGCATTGCGCGCCCCGTGTTGATCCGCCCGGGCCCGACGCGGGTCGCGACATATTGCTGAAAGCTCTTGCGGAACGTGCCACGCTGGCGCCGGTCGAAGGCAAGCACGCCCGCATCCTGCTGCACGCCATCGAGCCCCTGCGAGATCACGTTTTGCGAGATGCCGGCCGAGGCCGCTTCCTGCGAAATGCCGGCAATGAAAGCATGGAAGTCACCGCCGCAGCGGGCGGCATAGGCGGGGGCAGAGATGGAGGGAATGCCAAGGACGATTACAAGGACGACAACGCGGATGTAGCGCATGGTTCGGCATTTTCCTCCAAAAAAGATGGCGCGTAACCGCACCGATCGGGGTTCTAGCATCCTATGTGGCCCGCGGCGAGCGACCTTCCCGTGAGTCGCCGACACGACTTCTGGTAGCATTTTTTATGGAGATCGCTTACGTTAGGGACATATTACTTTAAGCCGATTTTTGGAGATAAGGATGAGCAACTCAGATTCTCAAAATAATTCCCCTGCGAGCAATCCGCTGTCACAATTTCTCACGCCGGAAGCGATGTTGACGCCGGGCGTCGCGGGTGCGCTGACGATGATGATCACGAATGCACTGACCGTGAATTTCTCGATGCCACGCGCGTGGGTCGGTCTCGGCCTGAGCTTTGTGTTTGGATTGCTTGTCCTGGTGACAACGCGAAATCTGCTCCAGAAGGCCGTGTTCTATGTGCTCAACTCGCTGGTTATCTTCTGCGTGGCTGCTGGCGCAAACGGGCTCGGGGCGGGAGCCTCACAACGCGTCAGCCTGTCCCTGACAACAACGGCCTTCGCTCAAGACATAACTTCCTCCCAAAAGCAGCAGACGCTGGAATATTGCTCGAATCTATCCGCCGCTGTTGCGGAGGCCCAAAAGGCCAATCAGCCGCCGGACAAAATTCTGGAACTCATCAAGCCGTGCCAGACCGTCAGCAAGGATATCTTAAGGAGCGGCATAGCTGGTGGAGCAAATAGCGTAACCCAGCCCACGGGCAGATTCTTCTCCCCGTGGAAATTCTAGCAAGTGCACGGTTGGCCGGTCAGGAGGCGGCGTTCTTCGGCGAACGCCTTTAACGCGAGATCATGCCCGCGAAACTCACCTCCGTCAAAATGCCAACGAGACCTTTTGCCGCGCGGCTTGGCGCGCGCGGTTGGCGTTTCCTCGGCGTACTACGGCACCTTACGCGCCCGTGCACGTTTGAGCGGTCGCGCGAACCGCGTTATATGGATGCGGCGCGGCTCGGTGTTGCCCTTCATTGCGGAGGCGGCTTATGAGATCAATCACCCGTCGTTTCTTCCTGTCGCTGGCGGCTGCCGTTAGTCCGGCAGCGGCAATGGCCCATCATGGTTGGGGCGGTTACGACACCTCCAAGGCGTTCACCGTCACCGGCGAAATCCTGAAATCTGCATTCCAGAATCCGCACTGCGAGATCGAGATGGAGGTTGGCGGCAAGCACTGGCACTTCGTGCTGGCGCCGCCCTCGCGCATGCAAAATCGCGGAATCACGCCGGACCTTATCGCGCCGGGCAAGACCTGCACCGTGTTCGGCTATCCCCACACCAGCAATCCGGACGAGGCCCGGATCGAATACATCATTCTCGACGGCAAACGCTTCGAATTGCGGTAGGCCAGCGTGGAGCAGCATCCGGCCCCGCCGATCTTCCTGGCCTTGCAGGAAAGCGCGCTCGGGCATCTGATGCGCAACTCACCCGCGCTTTATCCCGCGGTCGAGATCCTGCACATCCTCGGCTTCGTTGTGCTGGTGGGATCGATCCTGGCCCTCGATGTCAGGTTGCTCGGCTTGGGACGCGCGATTCCGATCCAGCCGATGGCACAATTGCTGCTGCCTTTGTCACGCGTCGGTTTTCTTCTCGCGATCGGTATGGGTTTCCTGCTGTTCAGCGCCGACGCGGCGCATGTGGTGCGCAATCCTGCGTTCCAGGCCAAGCTGTTTCTGATCGTGGCCGCGCTGGTCAATGTCGTGATCGCGCATTCCGGCCCGTGGCGACAAGTTTCGCTCTGGGGAGGCGAAGCGTCCGGTGGCGCAAAGGTCACTGCGCTGCTGTCGCTTGTACTGTGGATCGGCGCCGTCTGCGCCGGGCGTCTTATAGCGTATTTTTGACAGGCTTCGCCCCATGGATCGCATCCGCCTTGCCATTTTCACAATCCTCCTCACCCTCTGCGCCGCGCCTGATATCGCGAGCTCCGACGAAGCTGAGGCCTGGACCGCGCTGCGCGCAGGCCGGCATGTTGCCCTGATGCGGCATGCCGATGCGCCGGGTGGCGCAGGCGACCCGCCCGGGTTCAGGATTGATGACTGCGGCACGCAGCGCAATCTCAGCAGCAAAGGCCGCGCGGACGCCGCAAGGATCGGTGCGCGGCTCAGGTCGGAAGGGATTGCGGTCGAGAAAATCCTCTCTTCGCCCTGGTGCCGCTGCATTGACACTGCAACGCTGCTGGAATTGGGGCCGATCGAAGTCGAGCCCGCATTCGGCAACGTGGTGGTGCTCAGCGATCAAACCGCAGCTCTGACCGCCGGGGCACGCGCGGTCATCGACAAATGGACCGGGAGCGGAATCCTGCTTGTCGTGACGCATGGCGCAAATATTCGGGCACTCACGGGCGTTTCGCCGGCGAGCGGCGAGATTGTCGTGGTCCGAAGCGAGGGTGGCGGCAGCAAGCCCGTGGGTCGCCTGATTCTCGATTGACGCATCGTGGATGCGCCAAGCGCGATCGGGCCCGACTTAGGAACGAAGCTGGAGCCATGCCGGTTATGAGTCAGAACCGGGCTCCGGCTTTTCAATTCGCCGGTTTGTCGGCTGAGCCGCCGTCCCTGTCGCCTGGAAAATGCGATAGGATTTCGTCATGAGCGACATGCAGGAAGAGGCGCCCTCGCCGCGCCAGTCTCTTGTTTTCCGAGCGCCGCTATTTCGGCTGCTTGCGATCAATCTCGCCGTCGGTGTCTTGGTTGCGGTGCTGCTCGTCGGCGGCCTGCTGCTGCTCAATCCCGGCCACCTGCGTGACCTGATCCTGGCCGATGACAGCCCTGGCGTTGCGCTCGGGCTGCTCTTGTTCGGCTTCATCGTCACGCTGGGCTCGAGCGCGATGGGCACGGCGATCATGGCGATGGGACAGCAGCAGACCGACGGCGGCCCGCGACGCGGGCGCGGCCAACTCGTGGCGCAGACGGTCGCCGCCATGGCGCCAACCCAGGGCAAAGCGGCGTCCGGCAGCTAGAGCGCCGTAGCCCGGGTGGAGCGCCAGCGTAACCCGGGACCGCCGGTGAGTATTGACGCAGCCGTCCCGGGTTGCGCTTCGCTCCACCCGGGCTACCAGGCTTGCAGGATTAGCCTCGACTTCAATGCAGGTTGAACAGGTTCTTCACCAGTTGCCCGGACATGATATCCGCGAAGGACAATTTGATCTCCGGAGCGGCCGGCGGCGCCGGGCTGGCAGGCGCGACCGCGGGAGCCAGCGGTAATGGCGGCTGGACCGCCGCGACCTTCGGCGCCTGCCGTTTGACCACCTTCTTGGTCTTTTTCTCGATCTCGACCGCCGGCGGAGGCGGAGGCGCTTCGGCGACCGCGCGCACCGGCGGCGGTTCGCTTGGCGGCACAGCTTCGGCCAGCGTCGGCGGCGGCACAATGGTGGGCAGGCTGGTGTCCATGACGACAAGTTCGGGTGGCCGCTCGAGCGAAGCAATCCGGATGGCCGGCCGCTCGACCGGCTCACCCGCCGCCTCGGTTAACGATTGCGGCGCGCACCAGTCAGCGATGTACAACAACGCAAGAAGCGATGCGCCAACCCAGGCGATGTATCGTCCGACAGGCATAACCATCTCTCGTCACCATGCTGATGTGACGAGGAGCAAAGGCCGTAATTCCTGACGGTTGGTAACCGCGACGAGGTTTGCGGGGAAATATCGAAACGTGGTTACCGCTGGATCCGGATTGCGAGCTCGGAAGCACTTCGGCGAAGCCCGCGTTGTTTGCGCAGAGCAGACAACCGCGGGAAGGCCGTTAATTTCTTTGACAGCGGTGCCCTGATCGACGACAAGCCGCCATGGCCAAGAAACCCGGGACCAATCCCAAAGGCGAGTTCGCCTTTTTCAATGTCTTCTATGAAGACGGCTCGCAACGCTCCAACCGGCGCGTGCCCGCCGAGTTGCTTGGCGGCCTCGACGGCGACGAACCGGCGCGCGGCTACATCCTCGAGCAGGACCGCGAGATCGCCGAGAAATCCGGCCGGCCGCCGCTCGCGATCAAGAAAATCGAGCGGGTCGGGGTGAAGAAGAAGTAGGCCGCCGCCCGTCGATCATCCCAATGACCTTACGAAGCAAGGTAATGCGGTGGGGATGATCGAGAACATTCGGATCGCTATTCCATAGAAAAGCAATCGTCGGCGTTCACCAGCGTCCGTTCCGCTTGTTCCAGGCGAACAGCACGTCCGCGAAGCGATCATAGGCAAACCGTGTCACCGGCAATATTGCGCGATTGCCGAGCAGCGTCGCGAGCCAGCCTTCGCCCGGAGTGAGCCGCCAGATCGCGATCGCGACGTCAGCGCCGACGATCAGGAGGCCGGCTTCGTCGGTCGCATGCAGGCGGCGGCGCACGTCATCGACGGACGCGCCGTAGCTTGCGAGCGCATCCGGTTGTTCGTTGATGTCCTTGAAGGAGATGGTGCCGGCGCGAACGGCGGCAAGAAGCTTGTTGCGTTGCCAGTCGATGCCGGCGTCGCAAACGGGGCAGCGCGTGTTGTACCAGACAACAAGGCGCTGCGCCGTCATGGCTTGGTCAGTTATCGAGGAACGACCGCAGCTTGCGGCTCCTTGACGGATGCTTCAGCTTGCGCAGCGCCTTCGCTTCGATCTGGCGGATGCGCTCTCTGGTCACCGAGAACTGCTGGCCGACTTCTTCCAGGGTGTGGTCGGTGTTCATGCCGATGCCGAAGCGCATGCGGAGCACGCGTTCTTCGCGCGGGGTGAGCGAGGCGAGCACGCGGGTGGTGGTCTCGCGCAGGTTCGACTGGATCGCGGCGTCGATCGGGAGGATCGCGTTCTTGTCCTCGATGAAATCGCCGAGGTGTGAATCCTCTTCGTCGCCGACCGGAGTCTCGAGCGACAACGGCTCTTTCGCGATCTTCAGGACCTTACGCACCTTCTCCAGGGGCATGCCGAGCTTTTCGGCGAGCTCTTCCGGGGTCGGCTCGCGGCCGATCTCGTTCAGCATCTGGCGCGAGGTGCGCACGATCTTGTTGATGGTCTCGATCATGTGCACGGGGATACGGATGGTGCGGGCTTGGTCGGCGATCGAGCGCGTGATCGCCTGCCGGATCCACCAGGTGGCATAGGTCGAGAACTTGTAGCCGCGACGGTATTCGAACTTGTCGACCGCCTTCATCAGGCCGATGTTGCCTTCCTGGATCAGGTCGAGGAACTGCAGGCCGCGGTTGGTGTATTTCTTCGCGATCGAGATCACGAGGCGGAGGTTGGCTTCCACCATCTCCTTCTTGGCCTGGCGCGCTTCGCGCTCGCCCTTCTGCACACCGTGCACGATCTTGCGGAACTCGACGATCTCGAGGCCGGTGAGCGCTGCGAGCTGTTGGATGTCGTGGCGCAGATCCTTGATGCGGTCCTTCTCGTGGTGGACGAAATTCTTCCAGCCCTTGGCGGAGAGTTTCGAGACACGGTTGAGCCAGCGCGGATCGAGCTCCGAGCCCTGGTAGTTGCGCAGGAAATCCTCGCGCGCGACGCCGTGGCTGTCGGCAAGCCGCATCATCCGGCCCTCGAACGAGACCAGCCGCTTGTTGATGTCGTAGAGCTGCTCGACGAGCGAATCGATGCGCGCCTGGTTCAGGCGCAGCGACTTCACCTCGACGATGATCTCGTCCTTCAGCTTCTTGTACTTGCGCTCCTGCGAGGGCGAGAGCGACTCGCTCTGCAACTGGTTGGCAATATCCTGTTCCTGAAGACGCCGCAGCTTCTTGTACTCGGACGCGATCTTGTCGAAGGTCTCGACCACCCTTGGCTTCAGCTCGGCCTCGATCGCCGCGAGCGACATCTGGTTCTCGAACTCGTCGTCGTCCATGTCGGCTTCGGCGGCGGCCTCGCCCGGATCCTTCTCCTCGGTATCAGGCTCGCCGCCGGCGGGCGCCGATCGGAACGGGGTCGGCGACGGCGGCGCGGCCGGCGGTGCGACATGGGCCGGCGCG
>NZ_PSRR01000402.1 GCF_004296405.1 Bradyrhizobium sp. Leo170 | reverse complement strand
CAATGCGATTGTGCGTTCTGGCGCTAGCGCCGCGGCGCGACCACGAGGATCAACGCCGCGGCGTGCGCGCGCTCTCAAGCCGACCAATGGGGGCAGAGGGCTTTGATGATCAGCGCGAAGGTTCTAGAGAAGAGCACGGACACAGTTAAATCGCCTTCCGGCCTCGCCGTTCGTCGTCGGCTGTTTTTCTGTACTGTTCAGCCTCCGTCATCGCAACAAAAATTCAGCAGCCTTGAGCAGAAACAACATGCGAGCCCGAGCGCTTTGAGGCGACCGTATCGAAGGATGACGAGCTAGATTAATTCGCCTCCGGTCGTGACGTTATCACGCCATCGCATGGGAGACAGCCAGCGGAGCGGCAGCTGTTAGCGCAAAGTCGACCCGCGGATGTGCTTCAACTCGGGCAGTTCTTCAGATTGTGCGCCGTTGTCGGCCAGCGATGAGCCCGTACACAAACAGCACGATTATCGCACCCACCACAGCACCGATGAGTCCTGCGCCCTCTCCGGGATGATACCATCCCAGAGCTTGCCCAAGATAAGTCGCGACGAAAGCGCCGACGATGCCGAGGATGGTTGTGAGGATGAAGCCGGAGGGCTCGTTATCGCCCGGCATAATGAATTTGGCTATCACCCCGGCGATGAAGCCAATGATAATTGTCCAAAGGATACTCATTTTGGTACCTCTACTAAAGTAAGCGATGACGGCAGCGGAACTATGCGGCCGGCAAACGTCCATCCGGCGTGTACTTGTCGACTGCTGCGGGCAGTTCGCGGGACAGCCTCGCGAGGATCTCCTCTTGAGAAAGCCCGGTCTGCTGTTCAAGTTTCTCCAATACGTCAGAGCCGATCGCTTGCTTCAGCTGCGGTGCCGAGATCTCTTTATTGGGACCCTGGTTTACCCAAGACTGAGCCACTTCGCCTTGGCCATTTTGGTTGAACTTCTCCAGTAGCTCGCCGATTCCGCCGCTGAGCAATCCACCAACTCCTGACCCACCGAGCATGCCGGTGAGATTGCCAAGTAACCCACCGAGCGGTTGCTGAGTGCCCGCCTCGTCTGGAGGCTCAGCACCTGTACCTTTGAGCAGCTCCGCCAACTTGTCTCGGTTCTGATACCCGGCAATGGCGAGCAGTCCTAAAAGTGCAGTCATGGATGGCATTCCGCGGCTCATCTGCGTCTCCTCGAGAAGGTGGTACGTCGAACTCTCTGGCTTTGAGTCTGTTCCTAATCCGAGAAGTCGGCATTTGCGGCCAAGCCGCCCGGCTTCCCAGCGGCCGCCGGACGGGTCAACTAGGAACGGTGATGTCTTCCAGCGTCTCACTGATCAGCGAGCGCACGTCGGCGAGCGCTTTGCGGTGGCCGATCCCGCGCTGATATTGATCCCAAGCTGCGAGATTGCGTGATGGCGTCGACCGCCAGCTCGTCCAGTCTGGCCTTGACGCGTTTGGCCAGCTTGATGTCGATGATGATGCTCACTTGAGCCGCTCTCCCCTGTCCCGCGAAAGGTCGGCCGCCAAGGTCATTTCTTCGCCTTGGTGTAGTCGCCAGGCTTCCCCGTCTTCTCGAGACCGGCCATCGCCCGAGCCGGCGCCGGATTCCATCTTCGGATATGCACGGCGAAGCCTTGTTCGACGTCTTCTGGCGCATCGCGTGGGAGCGGCGCGCTGCCTTGCCGACCTCCTTCATCGGGTTTGTCAGTCATGTTGCCTCTTCGTCAGTGGACCAAGATGCGTGGGCCGCGATTTTGGACCGCTATGACAAGTATTCAGACGAGCAGCGAGCTGGCCAGTTTCAGCGCCCTGCAGTGTTGAGAGCCGACTGCTGGAGTAAGCGCCCGCACTGAGCAGCCGCGCGAGAGCGCGTCACGCGCGGGCGCTCCACTCGAGGTAAACTAGGAACGAAATCGTTCGATATTCGTCGAATCCTGGCTTCCGACCTTATCGCTCCCTCAAAAGGCTCGGCCGGAGCAAAGCCCACCAGGTTGGCGGCCCCAGTGGCGACTGGGCCGTTTGGCACGCACCTTCCTCCGCCTCGAGCTATGCACCCGGGCAAGTTCAAATTCGACAATAGAAATGCTGGCGCCTGTGTCAGCTAGCCGCGGCAGCAATCCCGCACGTGTAGGAACATCGCCGAAAACAGAAGGTTACGGACCCAAAGTTCCGATTTGTAGAAGGCGCACAAAATGACGTATTCCCCGGACGTGAGTCGATCAACCGACCACCGAAATCCTCCCCAGGCAAGTGCAGTCGCTCCCGCCGACGAGGTCCGCACCATCATGCTGAATCAGATCTCTTGGGGCGCCGTCTTCGCCGGTGCCACGATCGCTCTCGTGATGCAGATGATCCTCAACATGATTGGAATCGGCGTAGGGCTCTCTACCGTAGACGTCGTGGCGGGAGATACACCGAGCGCCGGATCACTTTCCATTGGAGCCGGTATCTGGTGGGTTATCTCCGGAATAGTTGCGGCTGCAATTGGAGGCTACATCGCCGGGCGGCTTTCAGGAAAGGCATCACAATCGACAACAGCCTATCACGGTCTGATTGCGTGGGCGGTTTCAACCCTCATCGTCGTGTACCTGCTCTCGTCGGCCGCCTCGGGTCTGATTGGCGGCGCCCTGAGCACGGCGTCGTCAGCACTTGGCGGAGCTGGCAAAGCCGTCGGCGGGTCCGTGCAGACTGCGGTCCAGACCGCAGCGCCTTCCTTAAACAACATGAGCGATCCGATGGCGACCATCGAGAACAAGGTTCGCAGCGCCTCGGGCGGCCAGGATCCCGCGGCACTTCGAGAAGCCGCAGCAACAGCCGTTCGTGCGGCGCTCTCGGGAGACCCCGCACAACAGGCCGCGGCGACGGATAAGGCTGCTGATGCTCTGGCCAAGGCGCAGAATATTTCTCTCGATGAGGCCAAGGCTCAGGTTGCGCAGTACCAACAGCAGTACCGAGACATGATCGCCAAGGCCAAACTCCAAGCCAAGCAGGCGGCGGATACAACAGCCAAGACGGTATCGCGCGGGGCGCTATTCGGTGCTCTGGCTCTTTTGCTGGGCGCTCTGGCCGCGTTTTTTGCGGGTCAAGCTGGTGCCGTAACGCCGACAGTCACGCGTGGATCAGCGCGGTCATTCACTTGAATGATGTGGAGAAGCCGTCGTTGAAGGCGGCCCGGTGGCGCCGTAAGTACCCACCGGGCCCCCACCAGGCGGAATCAGGGCTGTTGATCTAGCATACTCGGCCCCGCCGAGTTTTACGTCGGGGCGGATGCCAGTGCGGACGGGCCGTAGGTTGGTGATCTGGAAGCCACGTGGCCACCGGAATAGCTGCCGCTACTGATTGGTGCAGGCGGTCTCATAAAAGCGAAGGCCTTCGCGTTTTGGGCGCGACGAACTGACCTCGCTTCTTGGAACCTGCAGTGATTTAGCGCCCGACTGCTGGGATGGCCGCGCTGCCACTCGGCGAACATGAATCGTCGAATTTCCGCTGGGCGCCAGACCTGGACAATGCCGGTTTCGACTCGGCTTGTGATACACAAAAATTTTTGTCGCCCCCTTGAACTTTTTCTTCCGTTGCAGATTTTTTGGACGCCGCAGGTAGCGGTTTCGGGGCGCCTTCGGGCCCCGAACTAAGAGACGGGCACCGGCAGGTGTCCGGTGCCGGCTCGTATCCAACTTGCTCTTTGGAGGATTTGGCTATGAGGTATGATTGGACTCCGCTCTGGAGGTCGACCATCGGCTTCGACCGCCTTTTTGACGCTCTCGACGAGGTCCAGCGGACCGCTGAAGAGAGCTACCCCCCTTACAACATCGAACGGCTCGACGAAAATCGCTTCCAAATCTCGGTGGCGCTGGCCGGATTCACGCCAGATGAAGTCGGGCTCACGGTGGAGCAGAGCGTTTTGACGCTCGAAGGCCGCAAGGGCGAAACGGAAGAAAAGATGTTCCTGCATCGTGGCATCTCGGCGCGCTGTTCAAGCGGCAGTTCACCTTGGCCGACCATGTTGAGGTCAAGGGGGCCCGCTTCGAAAACGGCCTCCTGATCATCGATTTCCAGAGGGAGATCCCCGAGGCCATGAAGCCGCGCCGCCGTATCCCGATCAATAACGTCACACAGATCGAGGCCAAGGCGGCCTGATCCATCTGATCTTCGCAGATCAACCCCGGCCGCGCGGTGATCCGCGCGGCCACGTCGCCAACGCATTTCAGAACCGGAGGCAACCATGCGGCCGACGACCGCACGTAACGGCAATGTATTCGACTTTGAGGCACTTGTTCGTCCTGGCTCAATCTACGCTCATCCCCGCGATGTCGTCGCAGACCCCGCTCTGACCCTAGCTGAGAAGCGAGCCATTCTCGCCTCCTGGGCTTCCGACGCATCGGCCATCGCATCCTGCCCCGCCCTACGGGCGCCGGAGGCCATCAAGGCGCCCGTCCACATCGATGACATCCTTGAAGCCTGGTGCGCGCTAGATGGCGGGCCCCGCAATCCGCCTGGCGGGAAGCCCATGCGCTTGCGCTCGACCGAGCGGCGAGCTGCGGCCTAAAACGGAGTGGCAATGATGAGGGAAACCGAAACAATGCATTGCGAGGCCGAGCCGACCGAGGGAGACCTTGAGCGGAGTCTCAACGTAGAGGTAGCGGCCTAGCGCTCAGTTCGTCCGCGCTACGGAGTGACGGCGACAGCCGTCCCGGTTATTCGGCGCGGCCTGCCGTCGCGCGGTGCATTCCATGGCGCTCAGAGCTGAACCATGCCTTACCATGTTTATTCGCGGCAGGGTCCGGGCACGTTCCGCGTCATCGTCGAAACCGCCCGCCAGGCGCTCGAGAAGGCCGCACCATTCGCCGAGGAAGGACATCCTGATGTGGTCTTCAAGGACCTGCTTGGGACGGACTGCGCTGGTCGCATTGGCGGAGGCGATGAAGAGCCTTAAGCCCGCTTTCGGCGGATGCTCTTCGCCTTGCCCTCGCACCGACGTTAGCGTGACCATTTCAAGGGACCGCCGCGCTCGGCTGGCCGAGCGACGAGCCGTGTCGCCCGGATATACCTAGAGGAACCTTCAAACTCTCGGCAAGTTGATCGGCCGAGGAGGACCGCGTCCTCCTGATGCATCTCTTACCCTGGAGGACTTATGGCCAAGCGCGCGCAGAAAAAGCAAGCGACGTCCCGGCGGACGCGACAACCCCAGAAGAAGCTGAGCGATCTCTTCCACGAGACGCTCAAGGACATCTATTTTGCCGAGCATAAGATCATCAAGACATTGCCGAAGATGGCCAAAGCCGCGCGATCGAGAGAACTCGCGAGCGCGTTCACCAAACATCTTCGCGAGACCCAGGGACAGGTGAAGCGGCTGGATAAGATCTTCCGCATGCTTGGCAAGCCGGCCCGCGGCAAACCATGCGAGGCCATCATTGGCATCACCGATGAAGGCGCCGAGATCATGCGCGACTTCAAGGGAATGCCCGCACTCGATGCCGGCCTGCTGTCCGCAGCTCAGGCGGTCGAGCACTACGAAATCTCGCGGTACGGAACGCTGCGCACCTGGGCGAAAGAACTCGGCATGTCGGATGCGGTGCAGCTGCTGCAGGCCACCCTTGAGGAGGAAGAGGCGACCGACCACGCGCTGACTGAGCTGGCAACCTCGGTGATCAATTTAGAAGCGGAGCAAGAGAAGATGTTGGAAGCGGCCTAGAGCATGATGGAGCCGGCAGCCGATCAACTCGGCGAGACGCCGCGTGTCGCTGCGACATCACGAGTTGGCCTCTAGAGGAACGAACATCGGTTGCTCCGCCTCGCAACAAATCGCTGTAGGTCAGATCTTAAAGGAAGATGCGGCGCGTACGTCAGTAGGAACGGAATTGGTCGGTGGTCGAATCTGTGCTTTCGCTCGAACGACCCTCTGGCGCCCTCGGAAAACCCCGCGCTTCCCATGGCGGGGTTTTCTTTTGAACCTTTTTCGACATTCCGAGTCAGAAGTGCACTGGGGATTTCAGGGCCCAGTAGTTAGCTCAGCGCCCCGTGACGAATATACTCCGTCAACGCGGCGCTGTTGCATTTTAGAACTGGACCTTTAGCTACACTGACAGTTGGCGGCTCCGCCCTGAAAATCCACTGCGGCAACTGGGAAAACCCCACCTGCAGCCTCCGGGAAAAATCAGCAACGCCGTTGGAACGCTCAGTACCTCTTGCTCGTTCTCGCACGGTCGCCAAGGAGCAAAGGTCCGGACGAGCTGTCATGCGCATTGCCCAGATCGCGCCCTTGGCCGAAAGCGTCCCTCCCAAGCTTTATGGCGGGACAGAAAGGGTAGTCGCGTGGCTGGTCGACGAACTCGTCAGCCTGGGCCACGAAGTAACCTTGTTCGCCAGCGGGGATTCGCGCACGCGCGGGAATCTACATCCGGTCTGGCCTCGCGCGCTTCGTCTCAGCCGGCCCGCCGCCGATCCCGCGGCCGCATGCACCGCGCTGCTCGAGGCGATCGCGCAGCGGGCCGAAGATTTCGAGGTCGTGCACTCGCACATCGATTGGCTACATCTGCCACTGCTCAGCCGCCTCGGCGTGCCCTTCATCACTACGATGCACGGACGGCTCGATCTGCCTGGGTTGTCGGATGTGGTTCGTCAGTTTTCCGACGCCTCTTTCGTCTCGATATCCGACAATCAACGTCTGCCCCTGCCGAGGGTGAATTGGCGCGGTACGGTTCATCACGGTCTTCCCGCCGACCTATTCCGCCCTTCGTACGGACGAGGGTCCTATCTCGCCTTCCTGGGGCGCCTCACTGCCGAAAAAGGACCGGAAAGCGCAATCCGCATCGCGCGCGCCGCCGGGATGCAGCTTCGCATCGCGGCCAAGCTGCCTCGCAGCGAAAGGCGCTACTTTAAGGAACGGCTCGAACCGCAAATCGACGGCGCGCGGGTCAGGCTCGTCGGTGAAGTGAACGACGAGGCTAAGCAACCGTTTCTGGCGCGAGCCGCTGCGCTGCTCTTTCCCATCGATTGGCCCGAACCGTTCGGCCTGGTACCCACTTTTC
>NZ_PSRR01000401.1 GCF_004296405.1 Bradyrhizobium sp. Leo170 | reverse complement strand
GCGTTCCGCCGATCGCAGACGCCTTGATCGCCCCCGCGTCGTTGTTGCTGGCCGACACATCGATGACAGAGCCCGCAGCCTGGATGATGCTGCCAGCGCGGCTTTCGATCTCCAGGGTCCCGCCCCAACTGTATTTCGTCACCTCGTAAAAGGAGATCGCGCGGCCGGCGAGATCGATGAGCGCGCCGTTGCCGAGCACGATGTCGTCCTGCGCTGCCATGACCAGGCGCCCGCTCGGCACAGCGACCGTCGTGTCGAGCGCGATGGCAGTACCCTGCAGGCGTATCTCGCCGCCGAGATCGCTGCGCGCCGACGGATCGATGGTCTTGCCCCCGGCATTGACCGTGATCGAGCCGCCGGCGCGGATGTCGATCATGGCGCCGCTGTCGGCGGTGAAGAGCGGTGTCGAAATAATGAGGTTGCCGCCGCTATAGGACGCCGAATCCGTGCCGGTGTGATAGACTGACACGCTGCCGCGATTATTGGCGGTAATCTTCTCGCTGGCGACGAGGTCCACGCTCGAGAAGCCGAGCGCCAGCCGCTCAAGCTCGGCGCTGCTCTGGCTGCGCGCCAGCGGATCATAACCAAAATGGATCTCGCGCGCCTGGAAGGTAAGCCGGCCGGATCCGGTGCCGGCGCCGTTCGGCTGTACGGCCGGCGGCTTCAGGCTGGCAAAAGGATTCTGCACTGACCCATCGCCGCTTGCGACACCGTTCCAGATCAGCGTGTCGGCGGCGAGGATGGCGGATGTACTATCGCCCCAACCGTAGATCGCCGGCGTATTGAGTACGACCATGGTCTCCACGGAATCGCCGGCCCGACTGCGCGCATCGAGTGCGACATCGCCATAGAACTTGATCGCATCACGCACCGATATCGACAGCCGCTGGAGCGCCGCAAGGTTCGTCGTGGCAGGATTGAGCAGGCGGTCCAACGTTGTCTGCGTCAGATTCCAGCCGGTACCGAGCACACCCGCCGCTTCTGCGACAGCAAGCGAAGCTTCCGTTCCCACGTTAACGGCCGGCAGACTCAATGCGAGATAGCGTGTGTTGAGCTGCGCTTGTCCAAGCGAGAGTCGATCGGCGGCGATAAATCCGATGGTCCCGCGCGTGCGCAGGATGGCACCGTCTGCCACCGTCAATGTGCTCGGCCGCTCATTCCTCGGAACCACCGCCGGCAACAGATTGAACCATCCGTTCGCGACCACAAGCACAGAACCGAATGGCACGTTGTCTGGAGAGTTGCCGTTCGCAAAGACGTAACCAAGTGTCGAGTCGGGCACCACAAAGGCGCTGCGGGTCGTGTCGAGGACAGCTCCGTCTTCGACCGAGACCGCATTGCCAGCCAGGAGGATTTGGCCCGCCTCAAGCACGGCGCCAAACCGCACCGTGATCGCATCGCTGCTGCCGAAACTGTTTTGTTGAAGAGTGATAAAGCCCCGGTTCGCCCAATACTCCGCTCCGACGAGCAGAGTTCCGGCGTTGAAGCGCGAAAGGTCCTCCGCATCGAGCGCCGCCATGCCCGCAGTGGCCGCGGCGCCAGATGCCTTGATTTCCAGTGGCTTGATGCTCTGGACCAGCAGGGTGCCGGCATAGCCGCCTTCGCCCGGCGCGAACCGGGCGGTGCCCTTGAAGTCGAGCACATCGCCGGCCTCCTCGAAGGAGAGCACGAGTTGCTTGCCATCGATGGGCAGGCGCGCCCGCGTGGTGCCGAAGCGGGCCGCGGTCTCCAGTGCGAAGGTGCTGTAGCTCGCCGCATTGTACTGGGAATGCGTGCGCACCGTCTTTTCGGGCGTGATTATGATCTGGTTCGGCAAGACGGAGCGGATCGCCGTATTGGCGACGCCGAGATGTGCGCTTGCAACATAGGAGCCGTTGCCAAGCGGGACCGCGCCGTTGTCGCGCGGCAGACCGCCGCCGATCTCGATGCGATAGGCGCCGGGCATGAGTGCATAGGTTGAAGGCAGCAAAGTGTAAGTGCCGGCCGGAAGTCCGGGAATGCCCGACGGAATGGTGATCTGCTGGCCGATGGCCGGATCGCCTGCTCCCTTTTCCTGGACGATGGGCGCATAACCCGAGGCGTAACCGGGTATGATGGCATAGACCTTGTTGCCCGCCGCGCTGAAACTGAAGGCGGGATTGGCACTCAAGAGCGGCGTCTTGAGGATATCGACCGAGCCGCCGCGGCCAGCCATGAAGCCCGCCCCGGCCAGTTCGCCACCACCGGTAAGATCAAGCACCGCACCGGGCGCAGCCTCAAACTTGTCCGATGTGATCTCGATCCGGCCCATGGCGTTGAGAGTCATCAGGTCGGGGAGGGTCAATTCAGCGCCATTATAGATGTATTTGACACCATCCACTGTGCCGCCGTAGGGAATGACAAGGCCCGCCGCGCTGACCGAGGTGATGCTGCCGTCCCGCAGGATCACGCGGCCGCTACCTCTATACGGGTCACCCATTTGGATGGTGCCGAGTGGTGCGCGAAGAACGCCGCCCTGGTCGATGACGCCGCCAACAAGTTGAAGCTTGCCAAACACGGACGATGGCATCTGCGCAGACGTGCCGTTGCTGCGGATGGCGAGAACGCTGTCTGGCCGCGATCTGGCATAAGATCCGTCCCAGACAGCACCTGCCATGATCATCGCGGTCGCGCCGGTGACGGGATAGAGCTGCGCCGCCGTGAAAGTCAGATTACCCGCGCTGGTGAATGAGCCGCCGCGGAAACGGACATCGCCACGGCTGAAGAGATGAACGTCCGCAAAACCTGCGACGTCGAGCGAGGCCGACACCATCACAGGTAATGGACCGCTGGAATCGATCGCGAAGTCATAAGTGCCGGATGCGCCAAACTGGACGGCGCCGATATCGATCAGGTCTGCTTCCACCATCAGCCGGCCGGCATATCTCTGCGTTGGCGCGAGAGCGAAAAGACGGGGATTGATAATTCCTGCCCTCGCGTCACTTCCTGAACTGGGCGCGGAGCCGACGCCCAAACCCATGGACACCACGGGCACCGCAAGAGAGATGCGCGCCTCCGGCGTCGTATCCGCCACAGCGATGACGCCGCGCTGCAAGGCGAGCCTCTGGCCCATCTGCAGCGAGACATCGCCCTCGAACTGTATGACGTCGGAACTCCAGAGCGAGAGATTGTCGAAGCCTCCGGCTTCGACCTGCTCGACGCTCAGCCGCGCGCGTGCGTAGCCAAGCGACGCATCCTGTTCGCCTGGCTTGAGATCGGCCCGCAAGCCCGAGTACTGGCGCGCCTGCGTCACGGTGAAGATGCGTGGCTGCTTGATCGCTTGAATATCTGTCTTCAAATAACTCGTTGTTTCGAGGATCACGTCGAGGCTGCCACCGGTGGCCCCCGCACCACCTGATGCGGCGCGCGTCTTGCCATCGAGCATAAGGCCCGTGGTCGAGGCCAGCATGATCGAGCCGCCGCGGCTGGGCAATGTCCTGACATCGGAGCGCGAAAGCGGATTGCCGCCCGGCGCTAGATCGATTGTCGCACTGGCGCCCGAGGCATCGAGGACCGCGCCTGGACGTATGATCACCAGGGCTCCGCTGATCGTGTCCAGCTCGCCATCGCGGTTCGGCGTTAGCGTCTCGATGCCGATCTTGATCGAGCCGCCATTCGGAACTTGCGCAAACGTGCGACCGCTACGATCGACCCCGGTGACCGCGCGCGCGGCGACGTCGAGCACCGCGTTATCGCCGATCCAGATCGAGCGCCCCGGCACAAAAACAATGCCCACGTTTTCGCTTACGCCGCTATTGAGGCTGATTGCACCACCCCAGGCATTGAGCCGTCCATCAATCGTGACCTGCCCGAGCGCCGAAATGGCAATGGACTGGCCGGGATCGACCTCGATGAGCGAACCCGTCCCGACGGACACGTACCCCACATCGGAAAACGCGAGGCTTGCCCCTTTGCGCTGGGTGAAGCTCGCTGTCCTGATGTTTTCGAGATAGAGCGGCGGCGTCCAGATTTCCAGCGCAGCGGCGGGATCGGCGTCGGTGGACGTGGCGTAAGCTGCGTCGGTGAAGCGGTAGACCGGCATCTCCCCATCAAGCACGGTGCCATCCGCGACCGTAACACCGCCGCTGTTGGTGATGGTTCCCTTGATTTCGTACTGCGAGAAGCCCTTCTTGAAAAAGTCGGGCTTCAGGAGAATCTGCCCGGCTTCAAGCGCGGCATCACTGTTGGCGATGAGCACGGCTGCTCCCCCGACGCTGAGCCTGCCGCCGCCTTCCACCCCATAGCCGTGGAACTCGCCATCGAGCACCAACTTGCCCACGCCCGTGGTCGTCGAATTTGCATTGGCATTGGCCAGGACGGTGACATTGCCGCCCTTGCCGCCTTTGGTTTTTCCGTCGGTAAGGATCGCAGCGCCCGACGACACGTCGATCACGCTGCCGGATTCCATGATGACGCTTTGCGACGATTGCAGCGAGACAGATCCGCCATCGATAGACGCGAGCCGCAGCGTTGTTCGATCCAGGAAACCGTTGCTCCACTGTCCGCTGACATCGAGCGTGACGCCCGCACGCAAGGTGACGGCGGCGAGGCCATCCAGTGTCAGCGCCGTATTCGTCCGCTGCAGCACGTTGCCCGTGCTGATGCTGCCCCCATGCGCGGTGACATCGGCCTTGAAGTCGATGACCGGCGCGGTGAAGGACAGCGCGCCGCCGTCCGCCAGCGCCAGCGGCGCGTCGACGGTGATGCTGTCGCGCGTCCTGATCTCCAGGCCGCCCAACCCCTGCGCATTCAGATGCGCAGCATCGAACCATGCAGTGTTGGCGCGATCTGACGGCAGGCTGTCGCCAGGCTTGACCGTGTTCGCGCTCGGCAAGATCCGGCCGAGGATCACCTTGGTGACGTAGGCGTCGCGACCTTCCGCCGGCGTATATTTGCCAAGTTCGAGCGAACCGGCCTGCGCGACCACGTTCTGGCCGAGCTTGTAGCCGTCACTCGCTCCCGACGGTCGCTTGCCGGTTTGCCGCTCGCCCGTGACCACGCCGGCGAGGATGTCGCCTTCGAAGATCGAGGTCGGCGTCGACAACCCCAGATGGCCGGCATCGCGGCCAACCGTGTAACCGTCCTCCCAGCGGCGGCTCGTGCGGCCCTTTCCGAACGGGCTGGCCCATACCTCCTTGACGTTCCAATGCTCGTGATCGCGGATGAAGCCCTCACCCAGACCCAAGAACTGCATATCTCCGCGCGCATTGTTGATGTTGTACATGCGGCCGTCGGCGCCGAGGAAATTCGAGGTCGTGATATAGCCACCTTCGTAGGTAACCGAGCCGCCGGAGACGTCGAAGATCGCGTGCTGTTGCGCGACGACCTCCTTGGCGGAGAGCGTGATGGTGCCGCCAACGGCCGTCCACTCGCCGATCTTGTGCGCGGTGTTGCCGAGATATCCGGAAACCTCCAACAACCCGCCTGGCGTGTAGTAGCGATCGTTCTCGTAGCCGCCGGTCCCGGCCGGCACCAGAACGAGATCACGCAGATCGATCCAGACGTTGGCGTTTTTCAGGCTGCTGCTTTCGCGGTTCACCGGCGAGTCGCGCAGCTCATTGCCCTGGATGTTGACCTCGATGTTGTTGGCAGACATCGGCAGCAGGACGCCGCGCGTGCCGGAGACATCGAGCACGGCGTTGCTTTCGACGAAGATGCGCGCCTTTGGCGCCTCCACCACGATCTGCCCGCCTTGCGCCTGGGTGATCGAACCGCCCTTGAACACAGCACTGCCGCCGGTGACGATTTCCACGCGCGACTGGTCGAGCCGGTCATCCATGGTGGAGAGGTTGTCGAACTGGGCGTTCGCGATCGGACGGTGCTTGAGGTCACCCGAGGCCGCGATCAGGGCATCACGCTTGCCGTTCAGCGCGGTGGCATCGCTTGTCAGCTCCGGCAGGATTGTCGTCACGCTGCCAGCACCGAGGGTGACGCCGCCTTTCGTATCCGACACCGAGTTCAGAAGATGGATCGTACCGCGCGTGTCGACCGAGGTGGTCGACATCAGCAGGCCATTCTGCTCGATGATGCGCCCCGCGAGCGTGATATCGCCCTGCTGGCTGAAAACGACCCCGGAGTTCCTCGCCAGCCCGCTAGCGCTCGACGAATTGAGGAGCGGCACGATCTCATTGCCGTTCGTGGTCGAAGACTGGTTCGCATCGGTGCCGTAACCAGGCCTGAGGATGAAGTTATCGCCGGCAGCGAACTGCGTTTGCCCCTTTGGAGTCGAGATCGATCCCGCATTGTCGACCTCCGTGCCCAAGAAGAGCACAAGACCTCCGCCCTGCTCCGCCTTTTGCGGCGCATGGGTCTTGATCTGCGCCCCAGCTTCCACCTTGATCAAGCCGCCGGCATTAATGAAGCTCGGCTGATAGGGGCTGCTGTCCGACGGCTTCGTCGAATAGATGCCGCTGTTCAGAAACTGAGTGTCGGTGATGTGAGCGGTCGAGGCGATCAGCGCGCCGACATTCACCTGCGAGCCGCCACCGAAGATGATTCCATTTTGGTTGATGACATAGACCGAGCCGTCGGCCTTGATGCTGCCGAGGATCTGGCTCGGCCGCGCATCCGCACTGAGGACGCGGTTCAGCGCAACCCAGTCGCGATTGCCCTGCTGGTCGAAGCGTAGATCCGTCCGGCCGCCCACGTTGAAGGTATCCCAGCTCAGGATTGCCCTCTGCTCGCGTTGCTTGATGTCGACGTTGACGCGATCGCCATTGGTAAACTCGGTCGGAAGGTCAGCGCCTCTCCAGAGGTTCCGGTTTACGCTGCCGTCGGGGCCGACGACGCCAGCCCCAATCCGCAAACCGCCCGGCCGCAAACCATTCGGCACGCTATCCGGCGTCGCCTGCAGCGCCGCCCTTGCCGCGTCTCGCGCCGCCTGCTGAACGGCCTGCTGTGCCTGGATCGCCAGCGCCGCGCGGTTCAGCGAATTGCCGGCGGACTGCGCCGCTTGTGCTGCTTCCTGTGCCGCCGATTGTGCCGCGGCGATTGCCGCCGCAGATGGGGGTCGGCG
>NZ_PSRR01000400.1 GCF_004296405.1 Bradyrhizobium sp. Leo170 | reverse complement strand
GCGGGGCAAGCCGCGGTTCGAGGCCGAGACCGACCAGGATGCTGCTGGCATTGGGCGAAAGCTGCAGCCCCGCGCCGACTTCCTCCAGCCGCGGCGCCTTTTCCAGGATGACGACACGAAAGCCTTTCGCCGCGAGCGCAAGCGAAGCTGTCAGTCCTCCGATCCCGGCACCCGCAACAACGACGGTGCGCGTGATCGCCACGGATCAATCAGCCACGAATAGTCAGGCGACTTTATCCTTCAGCACGCATTCGGGCGGACGCGCTTCGCCGGCGGCGAGGTCGGGCGCGAAACGATAGAGCGTCGAGCAGTAGGGGCAGATGATCTCGTTGTCATTGCCGAGATCGAGGAACACATGCGGATGGTCGAACGGCGGGTTCGCGCCCACGCACATGAATTCCTGCGAGCCGATCTCGATCACCGAGACTCCGGCATCGTTATGGAAGTGCGGGACGACGTGGTCGGACATATCTTCACCTTGGGATGGCAATAACGGACGGACGCAATCAACGCGATGCGGCACTGCGAAATGCCCGGCACCATACTGGCGGGTGGAGTTGATTCCTAGAGCCCCGACCATCCATTTGCTCATGCAAATTCGACACAATCTTGTCGTCGGAGAAAAGCCCTTCTTTCGTCGGGGCTGTTGTGTCTTAAAAACGGCACACTATTTCGAAGTTGAGCAAAACCCTGGGTTTTATCGAATGAAGCGAGCGCGGGTCAGTATAGGGATGGCTGGGATGCTGGTGAGCATCGCCGCCGGCGCCGCGCTGTGGCCGTATGCCAGCGACGCGTATGCCATGTTCGCCGCACAGGACGAGCCGGCGCAATTGGCCGACCTGCAGATCAGTTCTGCTTTGCGGAACGACCAGCTCCTGATCGAGCGGAATATCGAACAGGCGCTGGCCGCTGATGACGCCGATCTCGCCAACAGCTTTCTCGAACTCGCGCGTGAGAAGAATGTCGCAATCAGCGATGGCCTGACCACGCGCGTGAACGATGCGGTTGCGGAAGCGAGCTCGACCTCGCATGTCGCCAAGCGCTTTGCCTCCGGCCTCGTCACCGGCACCGCGGACGATCTTGCCAGTCTGTCCGGCACGGTCGCGGGTGATCTCTTCGTGTTCGGCGATGTCAGGGATGTCGTGCGCGAAGGCAAGCATCTGGCGATGGGCGAAGACACCGACCACCTCATCCTTGGCCTCGCCGCCGCCGGTCTTGCGGTGACGGCTGCGACCTATGTCTCCGTCGGCGGTGTCGCGCCGGTGCGCGCCGGGCTGTCGCTGGTCAAGGATGCGCGCAAGGTCGGCCGGATCAGCGAGGGGCTAACGGCCTGGGCCGGCCGCTCGGCGCGCCAAGTCGTGGATGCGCCGATGCTGCAGGAGGCTGTCGCCTCGGCTTCCGCGCTCCGTCCGGGCCAGACGATGACCGCGATCAAGGCCGCGTTCCGCGTGGAAAAGGCCGGGGCGCTGGTCCGCCTTGCCAAGGATGTCGGGCGCATTGGCGAGAAGGCCGGCACCCGCGGCGCGCTGGAGACGCTCAAGATAGCGGAGGGGCCGAAGGACGTCGCGCGTGCCGCGCGGCTGGCGGAAGCGAAGGGCAGCCAGACCCGCGCGATCCTGAAATTGTTCGGCCGCGGCGCGCTGCTGCTCGCTGCCGGCACGTTCAACCTCACGATGTGGCTGTTCGGCGCGCTGCTGACGCTGTTCGGCTTCCTGTCCTCAATCAAGGCGACCACCGAGCGCCTGACGCTGGCATGGCTGCGGCGGAGCAAGGCGCGGCGCCTGCGGAAACAACTCGCGATGGCGGGAGCGCCATCCGAGGTTGCGGTGGCGGGCCCTACCGCCTGCGGCTAATCTCTGCGATCGTTCGCCGGTCGCCAATCCAGGAAAATCCCTCAAACAACGGAAGGCGCGATGCCGAGTTTTCATCACGGCGCTGTTGAGATCGCCTATCTCGACGAAGGCGAGGGCGATCCGATTTTCCTCGTGCACGGCTTTGCCTCAAGCAAGAACGTGAACTGGGTCTATCCCGGCTGGGTCTCGGAACTGCGCAAGGACGGCCGCCGCGTGATCGCGCTGGACAATCGCGGCCATGGCGAGTCCGCCAAGCTCTACGATCCCGCGCAATACGACATCGCCGTCATGGCAAGCGACGTGATCGCGCTGATGGATCATCTCGGCATCCCGCGCGCGGATATCATGGGTTATTCGCTGGGCTCGCGGATGACGGCGGTGCTGGCACACAATGAGCCGCAGCGGCTGCGCTCGGCGATTCTCGGCGGTATCGGCATCGGCCTGATCGAAGGCGGCGGCCCCGGGGAGAATGTCGCTGTCGCGCTGGAGGCGCCGTCGCTGGAGGATGTCACCGATCCGGTCGGCCGCACCTTCCGTGCCTTTGCCGATCAGACCCGCTCCGACCGTCGTGCGCTCGCCGCCTGCCTGCGCGGCTCGAGGCGGCTGATGACACGGCAGGAGGCCGCCGACATCGACGTGCCCGTCCTGATCGCGGTCGGCAGCAATGACGAGATCGCGGGCTCTGCGGAAGCGCTCCGCCGCGTCATCCCGCAGTCGCAAGTGCTTGCGATCCCGAACCGCGATCACATGCGGGCGGTGGGCGACAAGGTCTACAAGACCGGCGTGATCGACTTCCTGTCGCAAAGAGAATGATCTTCTACGCCAGGAGAATGTTCTTCTACGGAAATCGGACTTAAGCCTGCTTGATTTCCGGCAAATCCCGACCAATTGGATGGGACGTCTCCGCATAGCGGTTAAGCGAGGCTTGTCCTTTGCCGAACCTCATCGGGACAAGCGTCGCTTAACCGTGCTATAGCGCACACCGAAACTGGGGCATGATCCGGAAAAGTGGGGACCGGTTTTCCAAGAAGATCATGCTCTGCAAAGATCACGCGAGGCCAGCCATGGCAGTGCATCAGGTCAATCCGCAAGGCGGCAAGGTCGCTGCGCTCGATCCGATCTGGGATCGGATCAGGAGCGAGGCCGAGGAGATCCTTCGCCGCGAGCCGGAGCTTGCCACCTTCATCTATTCCGCGGTGCTGCATCACGAGCGCCTGGAAGACTCGATCGTGCATCGGCTGGCCGAGCGGCTCGACCATTCGGCGCTGTCGGGTGATCTGATCCGCCAAACCTATGACGAGGCGTTGCGCGATGAGCCCGACATCGGCAACGCCTTCCGCGCCGATCTCGTCGCCGTCTACGACCGCGATCCCGCGACCTCGCGCTTCATCGATCCCTTGCTCTACTTCAAAGGCTTCCATGCGCTGCAGACGCATCGGCTCGCGCATTGGCTCCATTTGAAGGGCCGCAAGGATTTCGCCGCTTACCTGCAGAGCCGCTCGTCGGAAGTCTTCCAGACCGACATCAATCCGGCCGCCAAGATCGGCCGCGGCGTCTTCCTCGACCACGCTACCGGTTTTGTCTGCGGCGAGACCGCTGTCATTGATGATGACGTCTCGATCCTGCATGGCGTCACCCTCGGCGGCACCGGCAAGGAGAACGAGGATCGCCATCCGAAGATTCGCCATGGCGTGATGATCGGCGCCGGCGCCAAGATCCTCGGCAATATCGAGGTCGGCCATTGCGCGCGCATCGCCGCGGGCTCGGTCGTCGTCAAGCCGGTACCGCACAACGTCACGGTCGCGGGCGTGCCGGCGAAGATCGTGGGCGAAGCCGGCTGCGCCGAGCCGTCGCGCACCATGGACCAGATGCTCAACGCGATCGGGCTTTGATTTCACTCGTGTTTCGCGATCGTTTCGATTGCAAATATTAGATTGGGCCAGAGCCGAAAAGGCTCTGGCGATTGCCGCCGTCCCGTCCTAAAACTCCGTCCCAAAATCATCGATCCGATTGGAGACCGCCCGTGGACGTTCAGGAAGTCAGGAAACTTGACGCATATCTCAAACGCGTCTTCGGTAATCCCAAGATCCGCGTCGTGCCGCGGCCCAAGAAAGACGACTCGGCCGAGGTCTATATCGGCGAGGAGTTCGTCGGTGTCCTCTTCGTCGACGATGAGGACGACGATCGCTCGTTCCAATTCCAGATGGCGATCCTCGAAGAGGATCTGGCCGAGTAGCTTGCGCTGATCTGTAGGGTAGGCAAAGCGAAGCGTGCCCACCATCCACGGCGGTGCAAGACAAGGTGGGCACGCTGCGCTTTGCCCACCCTACGAAATAGCTGGCTGAGTAGGCTCGTCGGTTAAGACCGTCATTGCGAGCGAAGCGAAGCAATCCACGCCTCAGCGAGTGGCACTATGGATTGCTTCGCTTCGCTCGCAATGACGTTGGAATTACCCCTTCGGGCCGCGCAATTGCGTCGTCAGGCGGTCCATGGCGCCGGCAACGTCGCGCCATTGTGAGAGCCAGCTTCGCGGAAAGCGATAGGTGAAGTCGGCGCCGTCGATGCGGCGTTCGCTCAGGCACATGCCGGGCGTCGGCGCGTCGCGCGTGCAGCGGGCGCTGAGGGTGGGCGACGTCGCCGTGAACAAATCCTCACCGCCATAGGGCGAGCCGTCGCGGAACGCGCGCACCGTCAGGCCGTCGTCGGTGCTTGCCGCCTGATCGAGATAGCGCGGATAGATCGTGCGCACGCGGGTGTCGGGGGCAAGCTGATCATGATGCGCCGCGATCGAGAGGAAGATCCTGTCGATCGGCTGCACCTTGTCCTCCACCGTCTCGGCGGTGACATGCTTCGGCGCCGGCGGTTCGAGCGAGGGATAGGCAAAGCTGAGGTCAACGCGCTCCTGCGCGCCCGAATGGCGCTGGATCTTCATGCGCACCGCCGCCGGCGGCACGTTGAATAGCGTGCCGCCGACGCTGACCGGCAGCCTCGACGGATCGCTCAAGGGTACGGTGGTCCAGGTCGGCCACAACAGGTAGGTGACCAGCGCGATCGCGCTGCCGGCGAGGGCGGCTGCGATCAGGATCGGCAGGATGTGCGCGCGCGGATTCCTGCGCGTGTCGCGCGCAAGATGCTGGGCCGTCGAGAGCAATGTCATCGAACGAGAATGGATGGGTTCGCGTGATGCCGAATCATCCCGCGAATATGCCACGCGGCGGCCAATTTCCGTATGATTTCAGAGAATCCGGCAAGCGATGAGCCATGCGCAAACGCGGCGGCGTCGGGCGCATGTTAACCCTTTCTTAAGGATGATGTAGCGGCGGAGCGGCAATTTTGCCAAAGGAAGCGCGCGGTCTGTTGAGTAGCGGAAGTTTGCCATGTCGCCCGATGCGCTGAACTCGTTCTTCGCCCTTTGCCTCGGCTTCGCGCTCGCCGGTGCGCTCGCCAGCGGCTATCAGGCGATGGCGCAGCGGCCGGCCGGCTTCGGCCTGTTGCAGGAAGGCGCGGCGCCGAGGACGTTCGCGGCGGTCCCGTTCCTGGTGTTCGCCGCGCCCTTCATCATCATGCGCAACACGCTGCGCGGCGCCCGGATCGAAAGTCGCCGCTTCGAATTCGTGATGATGGCGACCATCATCGCCGGCTTCTGGAGCCTGATGTCCGGCACCTTCTTCCTGATGACGCTGCGCGCCGCCGGCGTTTTGGTCTGAAGGCTGCTTTCGCCACAGTTCCTGAAGCTCCAGATTCTTGTTTTGACGCGTTTTCTTCACGCGAACCGGCGTCCACTTCGCTTGAAAACGCTTTGGCCGCTCGCTTGAAAAGCCTTTGACCGCTGTGCCAATGTCGCCGCGAAAGAGGAGACATCCATGGCGATCTATGAACTGGACGGGCAGGGGCCCGATCTACCGGCCGACGGCAACTATTTCATCGCGGAAACTGCAACCGTGATCGGCAAGGTGCGCCTGTTGAGCGGGGCCAGCGTGTGGTTTGGCGCGGTGCTGCGCGGCGACAATGAGTGGATCGAGGTCGGCGAGGGCTCCAACGTCCAGGACAATTCCACCTGCCACACCGACCTCGGCTTTCCGCTCGTGATCGGCAAGAACGTCACCGTCGGCCATAATGTGATCCTGCACGGCTGCACGCTGGAAGACGGCGCCTTGGTGGGTATGGGCTCGACCGTGATGAACGGCGCACGCATCGGCCGCGAGAGCATCGTCGGCGCGGGCTCTGTCATCACCGAGGGCAAGGAGTTTCCGCCACACTCGCTGATCATCGGCTCGCCCGCGCGCGTGATCCGGACACTGGATCCTGCGCAGGTCGCCAAGATGGGAAGTGCGGCGAAGTTCTATCAGCTCAACGGGCCGCGCTTCAAAAAGGGCCTCCGCAAGATCGGTTGAAGGGCCCGAGCGGCCGTCACGTATCTTCGGATTCATCTGCCTCCGTCGCGGAGGCCACCTGCTCGTGGCCTGCGGCCCACAGCGCATGTTGTTCGCTGCCGTCCGGATAGGGATTGGCCTCGGCTGGAATGTTTTCGCGCGCCGCTTGCTGCCCCTGCTCAAACGGATCCGGGTCTGTCGTCATGCGTGACGTCCTTTCCTTGCCTTGGGCCTTGGCGAATTACTTGGCGACTTGGCGGTATCTGTCTTCGACTGCGCGGCGCTCTTGCGTAACGCGTCGCGCAGATCGATCGGAATGCCATGCTTCTTGAGCAGGTCTGCGAACGCTTCATCGGCCAGTTCCTGAAACGTCGCCATCCTGTCGCGCCCGAGTTGCTTGAGTTTGTCGAACGTATCCTCGTCGAAAGCGATCAGTTTGCGCATCCTCGCACCTTGCACGGCGTAAGGCCAAATGGCTCCCGGAGCTTTTGGTTCCGGAAGGGAGCGGCCTGCTTCGCCCTGCGCCAAGACCGGTTCTGCGGTCGGCCGGCAGAGCGAAGCTTCTTGCCCGATTCTGCCCGACTTCCCGGTCGCGTAGAAGTGAGCGCATCGTCAAGGCGCATGGCCGGAACTCGCTCTAGACTGCGGGCAGAGCTTGCGGTGGCTGGCGCAGGCCGCGCCGGTATTGGCAGGCCGTGATGGAGGAGCAGTGATGTTGCGTAAAACGATGGTTGCCTTGCTGGCGGTAGCCTCGCTTGGAATTTTGACGATAGATACGGCGTCCGCCCGCGGCGGGTTTGGTGGCGGCGGTTTTCATGGAGGCGGCTTTGGCGGCGGCGGTTTTCGTG
>NZ_PSRR01000399.1 GCF_004296405.1 Bradyrhizobium sp. Leo170 | reverse complement strand
CGAAGCCGGACCGCAGGGCGAGCAAGGTGAGCAAGGCGCGGCTGGCGAGCGCGGTCCGCAGGGCGAACAGGGCGAACGCGGCGAGCAAGGAGAGAGAGGCGAGCATGGCGAGCAAGGCGAAAAAGGCGATCCCGGCGAACAAGGCCCGCAAGGCGGCCAAGGTCCGCGCGGCGAGCGCGGCGAGCGCGGTGAAACGGGCGAACCTGGGCAGCGCGGTGAGCAAGGCGAGCCGGGCACACAAGGCGAGCAAGGCCCGCTCGGCGAAGCCGGCCCGCAAGGCGAACAGGGATTGAAAGGCGATCCCGGCGAACCGGGCGCGCGAGGCGAACAAGGCGACAAGGGCGATCCGGGCGAGCTGCCCATCGTCCGTGCGTGGCAACCCGACGAAATCTCGTATCATGGCGACGTCGTCTGCTGCGACGGCAGCACCTACCAGGCCCGGAAGGATACGGCGCAGAAGCCGCCGCATTCCGACTGGGCTTGCCTCGCCGAAAAAGGGCGCGATGCCGCCTTTCCCACGGTCAAGGGCACCCATCGCGACGGCGAGGATTACGCTCTCCTCGACATCGTCGCATTGAACGGGTCGAGCTTTATCGCCCGTCGCGACCACCCGGGGCCGTGCCCAGGCGACGGATGGCAACTGATCGCATCCGCCGGCCGACCCGGCAAACCCGGCATTCGCGGCGAGCAAGGCGAGCGCGGCGAGCGCGGACCGTCGGGGCCGACCATCATCGGCTGGAAGGTCGATCGCGCCAGCTACATGGCGACCCCGATCATGTCCGACAATGGCGACGCCGAGCCGCTCAATCTGCGACCGCTGTTCGAGCAGTTCGACAACGAGGCGCGCTGATGGCGGATATCACCGTCAAGGTCATCGAGCCCGCCGAGACCTACCAGCTGCTGACGCTCGACGAGCTGAAGACCATCCTCGGCATCTCGACCAGCGACACCAGCGAAGACGCGCAGCTCGAAATGTGGATCGAGCAATATTCCGACGTCGTCGCCACCATGTGCAACCGCGTGTTCGCGAAAGAGAAGGTCAAGGAAACCTGGCGCGGCGACCTGCCGCCGCTGGATAATCCCCGGATCTTCCTGACGCATTATCCGGTCAGCGACGCCGATATCGAATCGGTCAGTTGCAACGGCAGCCCCATCGATCCGGCGAATTACGAAATCGAGAACCGGTCCGGCAAGCTGACGGTGTTCGGCACCTTTGCCGAGCCGGTCGTCGTCACCTACAGCGGCGGCTATCAGCTGCCCGACGAGGCACCGCCTGCGCTCAAGATCGCGACCGGCATCCTGATTACGGGCGCCCGCACCGAAATGTCGCGCGCCGTCATCTCCGGCATCAAGTCGATCTCGCACCGGGAGTCGCGGGTGCAGTTCTTCGACGAGAATCAATCCAGCCAGAGCGGTGCTGGCGCGATCGGCGCAGCGGGCGAGACCATCAACGTCCTGCTCTACAAGTACATGCGGTTCTATGTTTAGCGTCGTGCTCGACGACGTCATCAATCTGGTGACGAAGTTCGACAAGCTCGCCGAACAGGTCGGCAATCTGCATCAGGCCGTGCCGGAAGAGCTGACCGCCTGGCAGCGCGACGACATGCGCCGCAAATATCCGAACATGACGGTCACGGCGACCGGCAACCAGACCGCGGCGGTCACCCTGATCTGGCCGCGGGCGCGGTTCGAACGGCCGCAACCAGGCAAGCAAGCCACCCGGGGACCGAAGGTCTACCGGCCCAGAGGCGTCGTTGGCCGACAACCAACCTCGAACCGGCCGATCCTGCGCGAGGAGCTGAAGGATCAGCTCGACCAGCGCATGCTCGGCCTTACGCGCGAGGCAATGAAATGGCCGTGAACCTCGACGTGACGCTGCAGTCCCCGATCTTCGATTTCTGGGCCGTGCCGGTGACGTTCATCCCGCTGGCCTCGCAACCGGGGCAACCCGCCTACGATCGGCGCGGCATTTTCAACACCTATTCGATCGATGTGCAGGGCATGGACGGTCACATCTATTCCGACCAGCGCACCATCCTCGACATCAGAGAAAGCGAATTCAGCGTCCTGCCGCAACAAAACGACCACCTCATCATCCCGGCCGACTGCAACGGTGTGCCGCGCGGCGAATACCAGATCGTCGACGCATCGAGCGACGGCGGCGGCCAGACCATGCTGACGATCCGGAAATACGAAACGATCATGTGATGGGCATCACCGACACCCAGAGCTACGGGCTGGTGATCCGTGACGTGTTCTATGACGCCCTGGCCGAACGCGAGCCGTATTTCGCCAGCTTCAAGAAGCGCAAGACCAAGATGCTGCAGGTGCAGCACGAGCTGCTGCCGTATCTCGGCGTCTACATCCTCGACGAGACCATGCTGCCCGACGGCGATCCCAATACCGGCTGCATCCGATTTTCGCACACGCTGCGGATCGGCTTCTCGGTGATGATCGCCAACAATGATCCTGTGATCGCGGAGCAGACCATCGACGCCGCCTACTGGCGGATCATGAACAGGCTATGGCGCGACCAGTACATCATGAACATGCTGGATACCTACAATCCGCATGTCGGCGCCATGAATCCCGACAACACGCGGATCGAAAGCATCACCCGCGGCACCCGCCGCCATGTGTTCGGTGCGACCGGGTTCAACAATGAAACGCCGGTCGCCGAGCTGCAATACGACGTCTCCTGCTTCTATCGCACGGACTGGTCGCCGGAGATCACCGACGACCTGGTGGAGATCGATGTTCACACCGGCATCGAGCCGGGCGACACCGAGGAAGAAATGGCGCAGCGCCAGCAGCTGCACGCCAAGTACGTGTTTGCCCCCGCGACGCCCCCGGCACCTGAAAAGGAGAAGGACCGATGAGCAACGACCGATCGAACGACAAACCGACAAAGGAAGTCTCGATCCGCAAGCAGCACCAGCTCGATCGGCTGGCCAAGGTGCGCTCGTTCCGGCCGAAGCCAGTGCGCGTGACGCCGGCCAGCGATGAGCTGCGCAAGGTGCTGAAACATCCGAACGGAAGCGGCTTCCTGCCCGGTGGCGGCTCGGCGGAATGGCCGAATGATCGCTTCACCAAGCGGCGCATCGCCGACGGTTCGGTCACCGTCGAGGAGAGCAGTGATAGCGGCGGCGACGACCGCGACAAAGACCAACGTCATCGGCGGCAACGCCGCGAAGACCCTAGCAGCGCCGCCTAACCGCGGCGCTTCTTTTTTGTGAGAGGAGACCGCGATGCCGATCAGTTTTGCCAACATTCCAGCCACCATCAAGATTCCGCTGTATTGGGTCGAAGTCGATCCGTCGATGGCTGGCTTGCCGTCGATCAATCTGCGCGCGCTGATGGTCGGCATCATGACGGCTGATGGCGACGCCGAGCCCGACGTGCCGATTCCGATCGGCAGCCAGGCGCAGGCCGACATGCGGTTCGGCCAGGGCAGCGAGCTGTCGCGGATGTTCATGGCCTACTTCAACAACAACTTCGCCAACGAAGTCTGGGGTCTGCCTTTGGCGGAGCCGGTCGGCGCGGCAGCCGCCACTGGCACCATCACGGTAATGAAGGTGCCGGATGAAGCTGGCACGATCCATCTCTACATCGCCGGCACCCATGTCCCGGTCAACGTCCACACCACCGATACGGTCGACAACATCGCTTCGGCGATCGAGGCGGCCATCAATGCCGACGACACCTTGCCGGTGACGGCGGCGGCGGCGGCCGGTGTCGTGACCCTGACGGCAATGTGGAAGGGCATTCTCACCAACGACATCACCGTGTCGCTGAACTACTTCGGCGCCCGCGGCGGCGAGAAACTGCCGGTTGGCCTCGACATCACGTTGCCGACCAATGGCCTGTTGAGCGGTGGCGTCGGCACGCCCGATTTCGACGACGCCATCAGCGCGATGGGCGAGACGCCGTTCGAATATGTCGCGATGCCGTACACCGACACCAATTCGCTGTTCGAATGGGATCAGGAATTTGGCTTCACCGATCAGGGCCGTTGGGGTTTCGAGCGGCAGCTGTTCGGCCATGTGTTCTCGGCCAAGCGCGGCAGCTATCCCGATCTGCTGCTGTTCGGCTTGACGCTGAATTCCGGCGTCGAATCGATCATGGGGTTCGAGGTCGGCTCACCGTCGCCGTGCTTCGAATGGGCCGCCGCCTATGCTGCGAAAGCGCAGCGCGCGCTGGTCAATGATCCGGCCCGGCCGCTGCAGGCACTGAGCCTGAACAGGGTCAGGGCGGCGCCGTTCCATGAGCAGTTCGATTTCGTCGAACTGAATTCGCTGGCATCGAGCGGCATCGCGATCCAAAAGCTCGGCGGCGACAAGCAGCCGATGATCGCCCGAGAGCAGACCACCTACCAGCTCAACCTCTATGGCCAAACCGACGACGCCTATGAGCTGGTGACGACGTTGGCGACGCTGGCCAAGCTGTTGCGCAATCAGCGCCACGCCATCAGCAGCAAATTCCCGCGCCACAAGCTCGCCAATGACGGCACGCGGTTCGGTCCGGGCCAGGCCATCGTCACGCCCGGCATCATCAAGGGCGAGCTGATCGCGCAGTACCAGCAGGATATGTGGAGCGGCCTGGTCGAAGACCTCCGCAACTTCAAGCGTCATCTGCTGGTGGAGCGTGACCCGGACAATCCGAACCGGCTCAACGTGCTGTATCCGCCCGACCTGATCAATCAGCTGCGCATCTTCGCGGTGCTGGCGCAATTCCGCCTGCAGTACGACCGCGGCATTGACAACGTCATCATCGGTCAGAACCAGCCGCCCTACAACGCCGCGTCGAACGCGTAACCCATAGGAGGGAAACATGGCACAACGAATTGCGGGCATCGCCTTCCTGACCGTGGACGGCGTGCAAATGGCGCTGCGCGGCAATTTCACCGTGAGCCCGTCGCCGGTCGAGCGCACCATGATCGCCGGGCAAGACGGCGTGCACGGCTATCAGGAATTGCCGCGCGTGCCCTACATCGAGGCCGATCTCTCGACCATGCCAGGGTTCTATCTGGAGGACCTGATGGATGAGACCGACGTCACCGTGGTGGCGCAGCTCGCCAATCACATGCAGTACACGCTGATCGCGGCCACCTGCAAAGGCGGTTTCGAGAACAACACCCGCGACGGCCAGGTGCGCGTGCGCTGGGAAGGCGTTTCCTGCGAGGAGGTCGCCATATGAACGTCAGTCCGAAACGCGAAGGCTTCATCAACGATGACGACGGGCCGACTTTGCAGCGGCCGATGGTCGACGTCACGCCGGAGAAGCCGGCGAAGTCGCGCCCGACCCCGGATCCGGCGATCGAGGCCTCGCCGGCCGAGCAAGACCTCGGCAGCACCGAGCCGGAATGGCCGATCACGGTCAAACTACTGCACAAGCAAATCCGCAACAACAAGGGCGAGAAGATCAGCGCGATCACCTTGCGCGAGCCGCGGGCCGGCGACATCAACCGCTATGGCAACCCGGTGCGGATCGACCAGGAGGGCGAGGTGCGGATCGAGGAGCGCAAGATGACCTTCATCATCGCCGCGCTGTCCGACATCCTGCCGCCGTTCATCGAAGACATGCATCCGCACGACTGGAACAGCGTTGCATTCCGATTGCAGCGTTTTTTTCTTCCCGATCCAGCGGCCTGGTAGGCAGCGAGGACGACATCATCCTCGACTGCTACCGGTTGGCACGCTGGTATCACGTTAGCCCCGACATTTTCCTGTCCATGCCACTGAACGACGTCGCGACGCACATGCGCCGCACGGCGCAGCTCGATCGTGAGCAACAGGCGGCCAAGGGTGAAGACGAATAAATGCCAACGGAAGAGGAAGAGCTACGCTTAACCGTTAGCCTCGTCGACAATGCGTCGGCGGGCATTGCCAAGCTGCGCGAGGAAATGCAGAGCCTCGGCGGCGGCTCGGCCGCGCAGGGCATGGAGCGGTTCAAGCGCGAGCAGGCCGGCCTGAAGGAATCCGCTAAGGGTCTCGAAGGCACCGTCACCAACCTGGTCGGCGGATTCGGCGCGCTCGGCAAGACCATGCTTGGTATTGCTGGCTACACCGCGGCTCTTGGTTTCGAGATCACGCGACAGATCGGTGGCCTGAAAGATTGGGCCGCCGCGCTGCGCGAGATCGGTCAAATCAGCCGCGCGGTCGGCGTCGGCGGTTCGCATATCAGAAACCTGATCGAGCAGTTCGGCGCAGCCGGCGTCAGCGCTGAGACGGTGGTGTCGAATGTCGCCAAGTTGTCGGACACCATCGCGGAGGTCGGCCGCCAGGGCAGCGAACTAAAAACCAAGATGATCCGCGATGCCGGCGCGGCCGGCTCGGAATCCGCGCGGGCGATGGCGCAATTGCTTGAGCAATTGCCGAAGATGGATTCGATCGAAAAGCAGACCAACGCCGTTCTGGAGGCGCGGCGCAATATCATCGCCAACCTGATGCGCGACCAGAACAAGACGCTGCAGGAAGCCACCGCAATCGCCAACAAATGGGCGGCGCCGTTCTTGGACAAGAGCGTGCTCGGCGCGCTCGATAGCCTCACCGAGAAATCCAAGGAATGGTACGACGCCGAGGAGCGCAGGTTGCGGCTCGGCACGGAATTCGACAAGCAGCTGAATTTGTTCGAAGGCAAGTGGAGCCGCATAAGCGACATTATCAACACCTTGAAGGTCGGGCCGCTCACCACCGCGCTGGAGAACGCCAACAAGGTGACGTCGGCGATCCTTTCCAGCTTCGAATCGCTTGAACAGCTTTTCATCCGGATCGGCAACAGCGATGTGTTCAAGCGCGGGTACAACACGCCGAGCAGCATTGAGGGGGCCACCAAGCCGGAGCTGTTGCCGCAACAGCCGGGCAGGAAAGAGGAAGACAAGAGCTACCTGGAGCGCTGGAACGACTACTGGACCAACAAGCCGAACAAGCCGGTTGAGGACAACACCAAGGCGACCGAGCAACTGACCGGCAAGATCGATGAAGCCATCAAAAAACAGTTTGCCGGGCTATCAACCGATGTCGTTCCAAGGCGGCGGCGGTGGCGGCGGCTTCGCCGGCATGGTGCAGCAGGCGGCCTATTCGCCGGGCGGCGGATTG
>NZ_PSRR01000398.1 GCF_004296405.1 Bradyrhizobium sp. Leo170 | reverse complement strand
GGCTCGCGCCTCGATGACGCCGCGCTCACCGCCGCCGCCAATGCCTGCCGCGCCGCCTGCCGTCCGATCGACGACAAGCGCGGCACCATCGCCTACCGCACCCAAATCGCCGGCGTGCTGCTCAAGCGCACCACGAAGATCGCCGCAGAACGCGCGCAAGGGAAATGACAAATGGCAAAGTTGCACGTCTCCACCACCGTCAACGGCGAGCCGTTGGAATTCCTCTGCGAGCCCTATGAGACCATGCTCGATACGCTGCGCAACCAGCTCGCGCTCACCGGCTCCAAGGAGGGCTGCGCCTCCGGCGATTGCGGCGCCTGCTCGATCACGCTCGATGACCGGCTGGTCTGCTCCTGCCTGATGCTGGCGGCCGAAGCGGAAGGGCACGAGATCAGGACCATCGAGGGCATGGCGCGCGGCGGCCGGCTGCATCCGCTGCAGGAGAAGTTTCTGGAGCAGGCCGCGCTGCAGTGCGGCATCTGCACCTCGGGCATGCTGGTCGCCTCCGAGGCGCTGCTGGCCAAGAACCCGGAGCCGAGCGAGGAGGAAGTCCGCTTCTGGCTCGCCGGCAATCTCTGCCGCTGCACCGGCTACGACAAGATCGTCCGCGCCGTGCTGGAGACAGCCGCTGAAATCCGGGAGGCCGCGCAATGAACATCGTCGTCAACAACAAGTGGATCGGCCAGCGCACCATCCGTCCCGATGGCGTCGACAAGGTCACGGGCCGCGCCGCCTTCGCCGCCGACACCGCCATGCCCGGCATGATCTGGGGCAAGGTCCTGCGCAGCCCGCATCCGCATGCGCGCATCCGCGGCATCGACATCTCCAAGGCGGAGCGGCTACCCGGCGTGAAGGCCGTCGTCACCTCGCGCGACGTCGTCGACTTCCCGCTGGATAAATCCGTGATGCTCGGCATCCAGGACATGCGCTGGATGTGCCGGAACGTGATGGCGCGCGACAAGGCGCTGTTCCCCGGCCACCCCGTCGCCGCGGTGGCCGCCACCACGGAAGCGATCGCCGCAAGAGCCTGCGAATTGATCGAGGTCGATTACGAGGTGCAGCCTTTCTCGATCGAGATCGATGACGCGATCAAGCCTGATGCGCCGATCCTGCACGAGCTCAACAAGTTCGAAGGCAAGCCCTCGAACATCGTAGGCCAACTCGAGCACAAGAAGGGCGACATCGAAGCGGGCTTCAAGCAAGCCGACGTCATCATCGAGCGCACCTTCACCACGCGCCCGGTGCACCAGGGCTATATCGAGCCGCATGCCTGCCTGATCTCGGTCACAGCCGACGGCAAGACCACGATCTGGAGCTCGAGCCAGGGCCAGTTCATGGTGCGCGCGATGACATCGATGCTGACAGGCATCCCGCAGAGCGACATCCGCGCCATCCCCGCCGAGATCGGCGGCGGCTTCGGGGGCAAGACCATCGTCTATCTCGAGCCGCTGGCGACGCTGCTCGCCAAGAAATCCGGCCGCCCGGTCAAGATGGTGATGACGCGCGAGGAGGTGATGCGCGCCACCGGTCCCACCTCAGGCTCGAAGAGCACGGTGAAGATCGGCGCCAAAAAGGATGGCACCATCGTCGCCGCGCAAGGCACGTTCTATCTGCAGGCCGGCGCCTTCCCGGGCTCGCCGATCCGCGGCGCCGCCGGCTGCAGCTTTGCGCCTTACGACATCGCGAACGTTCTCTCGGTCGGCTACGACGTCTGCTCCAACCGCTCCAAGGTCGCGGCCTATCGCGCGCCCGGCGCGCCGATCGGCGCCTATGCGGTCGAATGCGTGCTCGACGAGGTCGCCGAAAGCCTGAACATGGACCCGCTCGACTTCCGCCTGAAGAACGCCGCGAAGCAGGGGACGAAAGCGGCGCATGGCCCGGTCTTCCCCCGCATCGGCTATATCGAGACGCTGGAAGCCGCGAAGAACTCGCCGCATTACAGCACGCCAACAGGCAAATTGCAGGGCAGGGGCGTCGCCTCCGGCTTCTGGTTCAACGCGGGCGGTGAATCCTCGGCGCAGGTGAACATCACCGAGGACGGCAATGTCGTCGTCACCACCGGCCACCCTGATATCGGCGGCTCGCGCGCCGGCATCGCCAATGTCTGCGCCGAATTGCTCGGCATCGACTACCGCCGCGTCTCCGTCATCATCGGCGATACCCAGACGGTCGGCTTCTCCAATCTCACCGGCGGTAGCCGCGTGCTGTTTGCTTCGAGCATGGTGGTGACGCAAGCGACCGAAAAGGTGATCAACACGCTCCGCGAGCGCGCTGCCAAGGTCTGGGAGATCGATCCCGAAGCGGTGAAATGGGAGAACGGCGCCGCGCATCCGGCTTCGCCCAACGCCGGCCAGTTCGAGCCGCTGACGCTGGAGGATCTCGCCGAGAAAGCCCCTCAGCAGGGCGGCCCGATCGGCGCCGGCGTTCAGCTCAACACCCAAGGCGCCGACGGCGGCTTCGGCACCCACATCTGCGACGTCGAGGTCGACATCGAGCTCGGCATCGCGCGCGTGATCAAATACACGGCGGTGCAGGACGTCGGCCGCGCCGTGCATCCCGGCTATGTCGAAGGACAGCTCCAGGGCGGCGTCGCGCAAGGAATCGGCTGGGCGCTGAACGAAGAATACATCTACCGCAGCGACGGCAAGGTCGATAACCCCGGCTTCCTCGACTACCGCATGCCGGTCTGCTCCGACCTGCCGATGCTCGATACCATCCTGGTCGAAGTCCCGAACCCGAAACACCCGCAAGGCGTCAAGGGCGTCGGCGAAGTGCCATTGGTGCCGGTGATGGCCGCCGTGGCGAATGCGATCTACCGCGCGACAGGCAAGCGCTTCTACGCCCTGCCGATGTCGCCGCCGAAGGTGCTGGAGGGGTTGCAGGAGCCGGTGCAGCAGGCGGCGGAGTAGGTGCTAGGGCGGATTAGCGACTTGTCCGCCGTAGCTCGAAGAGCGAAGGCGGAAGCGTAATCCGCCGAACCACGCGAGAAGCGGCGGGTTACGCTAACGCTAACCCGCCCTACGAACTGCCCCCGCGCTCAAGCCATCCGATGCACGGCGCAAAGCTTGTTGCCGTCGAGATCGCGCAAGTAGGCGATATAAAGCTTCATCTCGCCCATGTCGCGGATTCCAGGCGGATCCTCGCAGGTCTTGCCTCCGCTCGCGATGCCGCTCGCATGGAAGGCATCGACCTCCTCCTTCGACGCCGCATTGAAGCCGATCGTGCCGCCATTGGCAAAGGTCGCCGCCTTGCCGTCGATCGGCTTCGACACCGAGAACGTCCCCGTCTTCGTGCGCCAGAACACCCGATGGCGGTCGACAAATCCCGGCCTCACGCCGAGCGCGCCGAGCAGCGCGTCATAAAACGCCTTGGACTTGTCGAGGTCGTTGGTTCCGATCATCACATGCGAGAACATTCTACCTGTCCCTCCCGTTGCGCGACGTTCATTCCGCTGCGACGCCGCTTCGCAGAAGATGTTCCTAGCAGAAGGTTGGGCGGGGATGGAAGTCCGGGAAGGCGTAGGGCGCCGCAATCGATGCGTCCGCCGGGCGGAATAAACTTCTGCGCTCGCCTGACAGGCGAAGGCGAGGGACTCCATCCGCGGGCGCGAGACTGCGGATTGCGCCAGAGCGTGATGAGATCAGGTCGAGTTGGCGCCACGCTGGAAGTGTTTCACCTCTCCCCGATGGGGTGAGGTCGGCACTGCGGTTACGGCGCGTCCTGCTTTGAGAAGACGCGAGCTCAGCGCGACATGTTTGGACAGCACTGCTGCCTCAATATCCATCCCGCTCTCCTCCGACCGGTGGCGCCTCAAGAAAAGCCGCGCGCGAAAGGAACCGGATGGGCAAGGCCGCACTTCTAGGCCTGCAGGCACACTTGGTACGTCAAGTTGACCCTTGCAAAACAACTTACAAAGGGTGCGAAAATGCCACGGGTGAAGCAAGCTACAAAGCAGGCGCGCGCGACGAAAGCCGCCGCCGTTACGGCACTCGGCACGGCGGGACTGGGTCTTTCGCTGGCGGGGAGCGCGTCCGCGTCCGCGATACCCACCGCTGACATCCCGCAGTCTGAGGACATCTCGCCCAATCAGCGCCTGGTCCTTGGTGACGAGGAAATGGCCGACGTCAGTCTCGCCACGTTCTATCTCTTCGATAAGGAAAACGCTACCAGCGGCCTGCAACTGGCCGCCGTTGTCGTTCGCGGCTGCCGAGGCTGCGGTGGTTGTCGCGGTTGCCGCGCCTGTCGTGGCTGCGGAGCAGCCTGGCGTGGCTGCGGTGGCTGCGGGGGTTGCGGCGGCTGCTGCGCCCGCTGGGGCCGCTGCCGCTGGTGCTAGGTTCACGACCTCACGGCTAAACGACAAAGCTCGACGAACTGCCTCGCGGCGCCGTCCGCCGCGCAAGGCGGCGCGTCACCGATCGGCAGCGCGTAGGGCGGATTAGCGCAGCGTGATCCGCCGTTCGTGTCCACAAGGCGGCGGATTACGCCTCCGGCCAATCCGCCCTACGTGCTCTATCGAACGACAGCCGCCTCGCCGATCCACCGCCCCTCCCACAGATAAAACCGATCCGTCGATCCGAGCGCTTGAACTGCCTCTTCGCGACACAAGAACACGAAACCCAGCCGCCTCCGTTCGCCCGGCATCATGGCGCGTTCGAGCAGCGGATAACCATCCCAGCCCTCATCAACACTTCTGTCCCTGGTGCACGGGCAGCCCCAGCCAAGACGGACCGGCCCCGTCCTGCCACCTGCCTCGACCGGATAAAGATAAAGGTCCACGATCAAGTCAGGCGCTACGGAGTGCAAGGCTTCACGGAATGCGGTCTCGCGTGTCACAGGGACACCTCAACGCGTAGGGCGGATTAGCCACCGGGTCCGCGTAATCCGCCGTTCACGTACCACAAAACGGCGGATTACGCCTTCGGCTAACTAATCCGCCCTACGCGCCGGGACGCCGCTTCGCAGGAAGGTCTTAGTTCTTGGCGGGGCACTTGGCCCGAATCTCTCTGAGAAGCTTTCGCATATTCTCAAAGTAAATTTCGTCGAGAGTGGGGGGCATGTCTTCGCAGATGTATTGGCGATGGTACTTGATCTCTTCATCAAAGCTCTTTCGCCATTCCGGCTTGTCGTATGCTTCCAGCATCTCGTCGTACGCAAACAGTAGATGTGCGACGTAATTTTTGTATTGGGCGAGTTTCTTTCGGTCTGCCTTGATCTCCAACAGATCAGGCTCAGCGTACTCCGGGTGCCGCAACGCAGATTCGCTGTATGACATGTAGACTTGGCGGGCAGCTACTTCTTTGAAGTTCTTGCTGATGAAGTAGACTTGAGCAACGACGATGACAAAGGCGAAGCCAGCAATGACCGCGGATGCGATTTGCGCCCAGTTCGACTTCGGCCGATTGTTCTCAGATTGAGCGGACATGTTCAGACCAAGGGGGAGTAGGTGGTGAGTGAAGCTAGCCTCCGCGTAGTCCGCGGATTGGCGGGGGGAGGAAAGGGCAGTCCGTAGGGCGGATTAGCGCAGCGTAATCCGCCGTTCACATCCGCAAAGCGGAGCCTATGAGCAGCCGCCATCCAATCTGCTATCCACGACCTTGATGTCGCTCCCGTAATCGCTCGGCAAGAACGGTCGCTTAATAGGTGTGGCCGCGAGTCTGGTGGCGGTCACGCGGAATAGAACGAAACTTGCGCAACCTCCATTACCGATGAACGACTTCATCTCGTCATCCAGTTCAGCATTTCGGTATGAGACTGCGTCAAACAAATAAGGACCAAACGCGTATTTGTAGCTACCATCCTCAGTGGGCCCAGCCTCCCTGGGGCGAATTCCCACAACGAGGCGATACTTCGCGCGATCTGCTTTCTGCGTATATCTCTCGACGTCGATGTCGTCGCGGGACAGGCTAAAGGAAGCCGCCTCAGCGGTCTTGATTGCTGCCCAGGTGTTGAAAGAGGCGGTTTCTCTTGATGCGGGATCAAAGCCGGAAATGTGTCCCTCGGCCTTGCTCCAATAGGTGGTGAAGCCCGTTATCAGGGCAGAGATGATGGTAGCCAGGAACGGGAGCAAGATGGCTAATTTCTTCCAACGGTCGGCCTCCACCTCAACCTTCGTTTTTTCATTTTCCGGTATGAGCGTTTCCGGAATGACGATATCCGCAACTATCTCGGTTGGAGGACGTTGGATCACCCAACGTATCATGGGAGGGCCAAGAAGTTTTTCCCAGTTCTTGGAATCTACTCGATTCCCATTGACGTAGACGTTCTTCACATCGGCTGACGGGATGCCGAGCGCGGGACAATGCCATGCCTTCTTCGAAGGATCCCAATCGTCTTCTGTCAGTCGCGTTGAGAAAGCGATCTCAGGCATGTCGGCCACTCCAGCAACCCGCTGAAAAAAACGAATCGGTTTGCAATTTCCTGCAACAAGCGGAGGTTCATGAGTGCGAGAGCATGCCGGCCTTGTCAAGCATTCGTGCCGAATGTCGGCCGTGTCGGGGGTAGCTCTGTCGATGGGGGGCAACTGTTGGAGGTAAGATCTGCGCGGCTATGGGAAGGCGGAGGCGGCCGCTATTTGCGATCCGCGCGTAGGGCGGATTAGCGCAGCGTAATCCGCCGTTCACGTACCGCAAAGCGGCGGATTACGCCTTCGGCTAATCCGCCCTACGAGCTGCTCAAACTTCTTCGTCATATCCGCGCATCCCAGACAGCTCGCGCGTCGAATTACGTGTGAACCGCTTAGGGCGTAGGGAACAATATGTTCGAGACGTTCGTCCCGGGCGCCACAATATATGCAAGCTCCATTCGATTCGTAATGATGCGGCCCGCGCGGCATAGCCAACTTCCTAATATCGACGGCGTCTATTCTTTCGCGCCATAGAGATCATGAGCAAGCACGCGGACATCCTCGGTTGCGGAATCTCCTAGGTCTTTCAGGTAATCTAAGAACTCTTGCGGATCGCTCAGCGAGAAGATGCGAGCCTTGAAGCTGAGTTCGGCTCGGAGACGCCCCTGTTTCAATAGGGAAGCGCACTGCTTATCTACGAACATTGCGTCGACATAGGGGGCATATGTCGATATCGCGGAGAAGTCATTCAGGATGCC
>NZ_PSRR01000397.1 GCF_004296405.1 Bradyrhizobium sp. Leo170 | reverse complement strand
TGCAACCGGCACCCGGCTTTCCCTGCGCCCTCTGTTCAATGAGGAGGGTGGAAGGCGACGCAAACCTCGGGCGCAAAGCTCCGCGAGAACGCGGACTCACATCCTCACGCTATTTGACAATTGAATCAGGACTCACCCCGTCATTGCGAGCGGAGCGAAGCAATCCATTTTGCCGCTTGTGGAGACATGGATTGCTTCGCTTCGCTCGCAATGACGGTGTCGTCTCGTTTTTCGCGGGGACGACAATCGTAGGATGGGTAGAGCGCAGCGAAACCCATCATCTCGCCGCTTGCTCCATCGCGATGGGTTTCGCTGCGCTCTACCCATCCTACGGCACAATCACCGCAGCACGATCCACGCCGGTGCGTGGTCGCTTGCGCCTTCCTCGCCTCTGATGTCGCGGTCGACACCAGCCTTCGTCAGACGCGGCGCGAGCACAGGACTGAGCAGCAGATGATCGAGTCTCAGCCCGGCATCGCGCGGCCAGCGGTTGCGCTTGTAGTCCCAGAAGGTGAACATCGGCTTTGCCGGATGCAGCGTGCGGATCGCGTCGCACCAGCCCTGGTCGACGAGCGCCTTGAAGGCGGCGCGGCTCTTCGGCTGGATCAATGCATCCTTGTCCCACGAGCGCGTCGGATAGATGTCGAGCTCGGTCGGCGCGACATTGTAGTCGCCGGCGAGCACGACCGGGACATCCTCTTTGAGAAGCTTAGCGGCATGCGCGCGCAATCGCCTGAACCAGGCCAGCTTGTAGTCGAATTTCGGCCCGGGCTGCGGATTGCCGTTCGGCAGATAGAGGCTGGTGACGATGATGCCCTTGACCGCGGCCTCGATATAGCGCGCCTCGTGATCGGTGCGATCGCCGGGCAGGACGGTGCGGATCAATACCGGCTCGGCTTTTCGCGCGAGGATCGCAACGCCGTTCCAGGTCTTCTGCCCCTGCCACACCGCGCCATAGCCGGCCTTTTCGATCGCGGGCAACGGAAACTCGCTGTCGGTCGCCTTCAGTTCCTGCAGGCTGACGACATCGGGTTTTGCCGCGCGCAGCCAGCGCAAGAGGTTCGGCAGGCGGCGGTTGATGTTGTTGATGTTGAAGGTCGCGATCTTCATGTGTCGAGACGACCGCGATCCGTCCTGACCCGATCAGGCCGGAGCGTTGCCGGAGTCGGCAGGCGGTGGCGGCGGCTCCTCCGTGGGGTTGCCGCCCTTGTAGATGCGCGCATAACGCGGACCCAGGCTGGTCAGCACCTCATAGCCGATGGTGCCGAAATGATGCGCGAGTTCGTCGACCGTGATGCCTTCGCCGATCAGGGTGACCATGTGGCCGCGCCGCACGGCATTCTTGTCGAGTTCGGTGATGTCAACGGCGATCAGGTCCATCGAGATGCGGCCGGCGATCGGGCAGCGCTTTCCGGCGACCACAACGTCGGCGCCGCGGGTGCCGTCGTTCGAGCTCGCTGCGCGGAAATAGCCGTCGGCATAGCCGACCGAGATGACCGCCAATCGCGTTGGCCGCCGCGCGGTCCAGGTGCCGCCATAGCCGACGGTCTCGCCGCGATCGATGTGGCGGATCTGCACGATGCGGGCCTTGAGATCGACCACCGGCCGCATCGGGTTGTCGGCCTCGGGCGTCGGGTTGACGCCGTAGAGCGCGGCTCCCGGCCGCACCAGCTCGAACTGGAATTGGGGACTGAGGAAAATGCCGGAGGAATTCGCAAGCGACGCCGGCACGCCGGTGAACAGGCTCGCGATCTCGCGGAAGGTCGTAAGCTGCCTGGCGTTGATCGGGCTGTTGAGCTGCTCGGCGGCGACGAGGTGGCTCATCACCAACGTGATGCCGTGATCGCCGGCGTTGATGCGCGGGATGATGCCTTGCGCCTCGTTGATCGTGAACCCGAGCCGGTTCATGCCGGTGTCGATGTGAACGGCGGCGCCGCCCGACCAGCCGGAGCGACGGCAGAACACGTCCCATTCGGCGAGTTCGTTGAGGTCGCCAATCACGGGCTGGCAGTCGAACTTGGCGTAGCTGTCGCCGGTGTTCTGGAAGAAGCCGCCGAGCGCATAGATGGTGGCGGACGGCACCGCCTCGCGGACAGCGCGCGCCTCTTCGATATTGGCGACGAAGAACGTCTTGCAGCCGGCGGCGGCCAATGCCCGCGAAACCTGCGCAGCGCCGCAGCCATAGCCGTCGGCCTTCACGACGGCGCCGCATTCGGCCGGAACCGCGCTCTTCTCGAGCCTGCGCCAATTGGCGATGATGGCGTCGAGATCGACGGTCAGGATGCCCGTGGCGGTCGGAGGCACCGCGAGCTGGTTTGCGTCGGACGCAAGCTGCGCGCCCTGCGGGATCGATTTCGGATCGGAAGCGACGTTCATGGAGCCGTTTTACGCGGGCGGCAGCAATGGTTCAACCGCGCATCAATAAGACCGATCCGGCACTTGACCGTCATGGGCGAGATCGCCGAACCGTGTCACGCTGGCTTCGAAGTGCAGTTCGACCGAGCCGGTCGGGCCGTGGCGCTGCTTGCCGATGATGACTTCGGCCTTGCCGTGGGCGAGGTCCATGTCAAGCTGCCATTTCTCGTATTCCGGCGTGCCCGCGCGCGGTTCCTTGTTGGCGAGGTAATATTCCTCACGATAGACGAACATTACGACGTCGGCGTCCTGCTCGATCGAACCGGATTCACGCAGGTCGGAAAGCTGCGGACGCTTGTCGTCGCGGTTTTCCACCTGGCGCGAGAGCTGCGACAATGCGATCACCGGGACGTTCAATTCCTTCGCCAGCGCCTTCAGGTTGGTCGTGATCTCCGTGATTTCCTGGACGCGGTTGTCGGTGCCGCGCTTGCCCGATCCCTGCAGAAGCTGAATGTAATCGATGACGATGAGGTCGAGACCCTTCTGTCGCTTCAGCCGCCGCGCCCGCGCGGTCAGTTGCGAGATCGACAGGCCGCCGGTTTCGTCGACGTAGAAGGGCAGGGACTGCAGCTCGATCGAGCATTCGCGGATCTTCTCGAAATCCATCTCGGTGATGCCGCCGCGGCGGATGTGGCTCGAGGGAATGCCGGTGCGCTCGGCGAGAATACGGGTGGCGAGCTGCTCGCCCGACATTTCGCAGGAGAAGAAGCCGACCGCGCCGCCGTGGACCGCCTTGATGCTGCCGTCGGCCTGCACTTCGCCCTCATAGGCCCTGGCGATGTTGTAGGCGATGTTGGTCGCGAGCGAGGTCTTGCCCATGCCGGGGCGGCCGGCGACGATGATCAGGTCCGACGGCTGCAGGCCGCCCATCTTGGCGTCGAGGTCGCGCAGGCCGGTCGAGATGCCCGACAGCTTGCCGTCGCGTTGGAACGCTTTCGCGGCCATGTCGACGGCAAGCGTCAGCGCTTGGGAGAAGCGCTGGAAGCCGCCGTCATAGCGGCCGGTTTCGGCGAGTTCGTAAAGCTGCCGCTCGGCGTCCTCGATCTGGGCGCGCGGTGCGAAATCCACCGGCGCGTCGAAGGCGACGTTGACCATGTCCTCGCCGATCCGGATCAGGTCGCGCCGCAGCGACAGGTCATAGACGGTCCGGCCATAGTCCTGGGCGTTGATGATCGTGGTCGCTTCGGCGGCAAGGCGGGCGAGGTATTGGGCAACCGTCATGCCGCCAATGTCGGTCTCTGCCGGCAGGAAGGTCTTCAGCGTCACGGGGGTCGCCACCTTGCCCATGCGGATCAGGCTACCGGCGGTCTCGTAGATCGTCTGGTGGAGCGGCTCGAAGAAGTGTTTCGGCTCCAGGAAATCGGAGACGCGGTAGAAGGCGTCGTTGTTGACCAGGATCGCGCCCAACAGGCCCTGTTCCGCTTCGATATTGTGCGGCGCGCTGCGATAGGCCGGGGTTCCCGGCTCGGGCGCGAGCTTCAGGACGTTCGAATCAGTTGCCATGGACGGAATTATTCTTCGGATTTCGCCGTTATTGGGATTCCCGGAAGCAGGGGCGGCGATAAAGCGCCACCGCTGTCGGAAGCGGAAGTGCCCATGCGCCTTATTCACGATTCACACAAGCGAAGTGTGAATCACGTAGCAGCGGTGCACGATGCTTGACGGATTTCGGGGGCGGGGCGGCGAGTCGCGAGGAATGTTTTGGGGCAGGCTGAACCTAATTCCACCTGGACGAACCAACATCCAAGGGAACGGCGCGTGTCCGGCCCGCTATCTCAGGTGAGGATGAGATAGGCGAACGCAACCAAGGCGGCGACGATGCCCACAGCGATCAGGGCGTAGTCGGTTTTGAGGTCGCGCGGCGGATCGAACAAGGATCTGTAGGTCTCGTGGGACATGGGGGTGGTCTACGCCCAAACCGCCCGCCCACCTTGTGAACCAGTTCACATGGGAATGATTTTTATTGCGGCAGGGTAGGCGGGAACGGACCAAAGGGTTTCGGGTTAGTTAAAGCGATGAGCCAGCGATTTCATATCCGGCGATCGGACCAGGGCGACCGGCGGTGGCTGTCGATGCTGATCGACGCCATGGAGGAGGCGTCTCGTCCGGAAATCCGCAATGTTCCCTGCGACAAGCAGGTGCTCGCCGCCGTCGAAGCGCGACTTGCGCGCCCGGCCGTAGCCTATCCCTGTTACGGCTCGGCCTTCAGCTTTCGCAACTGAACCTATTCGCCCGCCAATTGCAGCCGCGGCCGCGCGCGCTGCTCGATGCCGCGGAGCTTGGCCTCTTCCTGGCCGATATAGTCGCGGGTGATCGGCACGACGCCCTGCCGCTTGGTGAGCTGGAGCTGGAAGTTCATCATGTTCTGCTTGCGGAACGACATTTCGGACGCCGCCAGATAGAACTCCCACATCCGCGCAAAGCGCTCGTCGTAGAGGCGGACGGCCTCTTCGCGCCGCGCCATGAAACGCTCACGCCATGCCCTCAAGGTCTCGGCATAGTGCAGTCGGAGGATCTCCATGTCGCAGACCAAGAGCCCGGCCTTCTCGATCGCGGGCATGACTTCGGACAGTGCCGGGATATAGCCGCCGGGGAAGATGTATTTCTCGATCCAGGGGCTGGTGACGTCAGGCCCCGTGGACCGGCCGATCGAGTGCAGCACCATCACGCCGTCGTCGGTCAGCAACTCGGCGCAGCGGCGGAAAAAGGTCTCGTAGAAGTCGACACCGACATGTTCGAACATGCCGACCGAGATGATGCGGTCGAACGGGCCGGGGATGTCGCGATAGTCCTCGAGCAGGAAGCGCGCCGATTGCGAGAGGTTCTTCTCCGCCGCCCGGGTGTTCGAAACCTGGAGCTGCTCGGTGGAGAGCGTGACGCCGGTGACGTCGGCGCCGGTCATCTCGGCAAGGTAGAGGCCAAGCCCACCCCAGCCGGAACCGATATCGAGCACGCGCTGGCCCGGCCACACCAGGAGCTTGGCGGCGAGATGGCGCTTCTTGGCGAGCTGGGCGTCGTCCAGCGTCGCATCCGGCGTCTCGAAATAGGCGCAGCTATATTGCTTGTCGGCGTCGAGGAAGAGGGAATAGAGCCGGCCATCGAGGTCATAGTGGTGAGCGACGTTGCGCCTCGACCGGCCTCGCGGATTGAATTGCCAGATGTGCCTTCCGAGATAGCGCAGGAGCCATTGCGGCTTGGCCCAGCGCGGCAGCATGTCCGGCTGATCCATCAGGATCGCAAGCGCATCCGCAATCGAGCCGTTCTCGACGACGAACGTGCCGTCCATATAGGATTCACCGAGACTGAGCTCGGGATCGAGCAACACCCAACGCTCCGCGGCTGCGGTCAGGAACCGCACCGGAACCGGCTGCCCGGCGCCGTCGCCGCACGTGAACTTTGCCCCGCTTGCGGTCGTGACCGAAAGCGCCCCACGGCGAACGAACTGCCCCAAGAAATAACGCAACAAACGGTCCATAGAAGCACCACAGAGCGACCGGCCGTTACCCTGACGCGCAGTGGAACAGATGGTTCCAATGTGAGTCAACATCACTGTAGGTGTGATCGGGGGGAAGCGCTATTGCGTTGTAGTCAAAGCGGATATTCCCGAATGTGACAATTGCGTGGATGCGTCACAACTGCGCTTCCATTCGCCCGATAATCGGCTAAAAGGGGCGCGCCGCAACCGGATCGAGCAGGGCCGGGTGGCGTTTCCACGATCAGGAGAATGGGGGATGTTGGGCCGAGCGCTCATTTTCGCGGCGGTGATTCTTGTTGTCGCCGGCCTTGCGGCGAACTCGGCGCATGCCCAGCCGACCAATCTGGAGGCCGGCAAGAGCCCCTCGCAGATCTTTGCCGGCACCTGCAGCGCCTGCCACAAGTCGGCGCGCGGCCTGCTCAAGAGTGTCAGCGCTTCGGCGCTCCCGGGGTTCCTGCGCCAGCACTACACCACGAGCAGCGACATGGCCTCGCTGCTGGCGTCCTATCTCGTGTCCAACGGCGCCAGCGATACGCGATATCAGGGCCGGCAGGAGCAGACCAAGCGCGGCAAGGATGCGAAGCAGCAGGAAGCCGCGCGCCCGGCCAGCCCGCCCGAACCGGAGCGGCCTAGCCGCAGGTTCTTGTTTCCATGGAGCACGCCCGAGCCCGCCCCCGATGCGCAGCAGGCCGCCAAGCCTGATGCTGACGGCCTCAATACACAAGGCGAGGGCAGGCGGCATGGTCGCAACGCCAAGCGGCCGCAGCAGCCGAGCGAGGCGGCACCTGACGCGGCCAGCCCGGAGCAGGCAACCGAGCCCAAGCCGGCCGCAAAACAAAAGATGGGCAAGCGCGGCAAGCCCAGCGAGGAACCTGCCAGACAGGCCGAGCCAGCCGTGGAAGAGACGCCGAAGGGCGAGGCCGCCAAGGTTGAGTCGAGGGAAAGTGGCGGCAGCGAGCCAGCACCGCCGCGGTCGGATCCAGTTCCACCGGTGACGCCAGCGCCGCCAGCAGCCGCTGCAGCTCCGAGCGCTCCGGAACCGTCCGCAAGCCCGTCTGCGGCTACTCCGGCAGCTCCTGCAGCTTCGCAGTGACGGCGTCCGCGCCGTCGTCATTGCCGCCATCCCAGTCGGCTAGACCGACCAGTCCGCCGATCATCCTGTCTCGCGATAGGCTCACCCAAGGCGCATTTCCGCGCCAAGGCCAAACTTGACCATCATTAGAGTGTTACTCTAGC
>NZ_PSRR01000396.1 GCF_004296405.1 Bradyrhizobium sp. Leo170 | reverse complement strand
GCGTGCCCACCATTCTGGCTCGAATGCGGATGGTGGGCACGGCGCTGTCGCGCCTTTGCCCACCCTACGCGACCGCCGTCATTCCGGGGCGCGACGAAGTCGCGAGCTCTGATGTGCAATTGCACATCAGAGAATCCATCGGGCGGTAGACCAAGTGGATGAATGGATTCCGGGCTCGCGCTTCGCGCGCCCCGGAATGCCGAGGCAGAAGGGACTACACGCCCGCCATCATCACGTATTTGATCTCGACATATTCTTCCATGCCGTGATGCGAACCTTCGCGGCCCAAGCCGCTCTGCTTGACGCCGCCGAACGGCGCGACTTCGGTCGTGATCAGGCCGGTGTTGACGCCGACCATGCCTGATTCCAGCGCCTCCGCGACGCGCCACACACGCCCGAGGTCGCGTGAATAGAAGTACGAGGCGAGGCCGAACGGCGACTTGTTGCACATCGCGATCACGTCGGCTTCATCCTTGAAGCGGATCACCGGCGCGAGCGGGCCGAATGTCTCTTCCTGCGATACCAGCGCATCCGCCTTGACGTCGGACAGCACCGTCGGCTCGAAGAAGGTGCGGCCGAGCGATGAGCGCTTGCCGCCGGTGACGACCTTGGCACCGCCCTTCACCGCATCCGCAATGTGCCGCTCGACCTTCTCGATCGCTTCCATGTTGATCAGCGGCCCCTGCACCACGCCTTGCTCGGTGCCGTCGCCGATCTTCATGGCGGCAACCTTCTTCGAGAGCTTCTGCACGAACTCGTCGTAGATCTTGTCCTGGGCATAGAGGCGGTTGGCGCAGACGCAGGTCTGGCCCATGTTGCGGTACTTCGAGACAGTCGCGCCCTCGACGGCGGCATCGATATCGGCATCATCGAACACGACGAAGGGCGCGTTGCCGCCGAGTTCCAGCCCGAGCTTCTTCACGCCGACCGACGACTGCCGGTACAGGATCTTGCCGACCTCGGTCGAGCCGGTGAAGCCGACAAAACGCACCGCCGGGTGCTCGCACAGAACCTTGCCGATCGGCGGCGCATCGCCGGTGATGATATTGAACACGCCCTTCGGCACGCCGGCCTTCTCGGCCAGCGCCGCCAGCGCCAGCGCCGAGAGCGGGGTTTCGTTGGCAGGCTTCAGCACCACAGTGCAGCCGGCGGCGAGCGCCGGCGAAACCTTGCGGGTGATCATCGAGTTCGGGAAGTTCCACGGCGTGATCGCGCCGCAAACGCCGATCGGCTGCTTGATCGCGAGCAGCCGCGCATCCGGCCGCTGGGTCGGGATGGTCTCGCCATAGACCCGGCGGGCTTCCTCGGCGAAAAACTCGACATAGGCGCCGCCGATATCGACCTCGCCGAGCGCCTCGGCCAGCGGCTTGCCCTGTTCCGAGGTCAGGATCAGCGCCAGATCCTCGCGGTTGGCGATGATCAATTCGAACCATTTGCGCAGGATGTTGGAACGCTGCTTGGCCGTCAGCTTGGCCCAGGTCGGGAACGCGCGTTCCGCGGCCTCGACCGCCTTGGTGGCGTCATCGGCGCTCATCTGCGGGATCTTCGCCAGTTCGACCCCATCAGCCGGATTGTTTACGGAGAAGACGGGCGTGCCGACCCAGGCGCCATCGATGTAGCAGCGGTCGCGCAGCAGCGAGGGATCTTTCAGGCGATCGCGAAGCGAGGTTCCTGATTGCGAAGCGCGTGCGGCAACGGGCGGGTTCATGGCGTCACTCCTGAAATTTTCTGGGCGTATCGCCCCAACATAGGTCGAAACAGGCCGCAATGCATCGTCCGCTGAAGGCGGACGCGTCAAGCAATTTTGCGGGGTGCGGGAGCCGCCAGCGCGTTTTCGAGCGAAGCATGCCCGCGGACTTGATCCGAAGGTGGACACCGGTTCGCTGCGTAGACTTATCTGCGCAGAAAACGCACCAAAACTAGAATCTAGAGCTTCGGTTCTGATTCAATCAGAACCGAAATGCTCCAGAGCATGATCCGGAAAAGTGGACACCGGTTTTCCCTCGCGACAAACGCGAAGCGTTTGCGCGGAGATCATGCTCAAACAAAGAGCTAGAGCGGGATGACGTTTCGAAGAAAAGTCATCACGCTCTAGGCCGCGCCGTGCAGATAGGTTTCGCGACGCCCGATCATGCGCTCCGCCGCCGCCTTGGCATCGGCCTTCGACGACGTTGCGCAGGTGCGGTATTCGAGATCCGGCAACTTGGCCGGGTCACGGCGACCGAACCACGACCTGGGCGCGACCTGCAGCAGCGCCAGCGCCTGCGCGACATTGTCAACCGCCTCGAAGGAATGCAACGCGCCGGTTCCGGCGTAGCGGACCTCGTAAAGGCCGGGGCTGATCGGGGCTTCGATGTTCTCGCTACGTCCGGGCCGGGGATATCGTTTCCACTCACTCCACGTCGAGATCATCGCCACATCCTTAAGCCAATTCAAAAGCAACCATTTGCTTCAAAACATTCAGTCCAGAAGCATGGTTTGCCTTGGGATTAGAATGCGTTAGATCACGAAATCATCGACGGGAAGCAATACCAAATCACGTTATCGTGGATGGCTCCCACAAGCGGCGGGATCGGCAGCCGTTCACGGTTAAATCTGTGTGACATGCCACCGTCGCGGTGTTGCCCTTAGCCGCATCCCCTGAGGAGGCCGCTTGCGGGACGCGGCGCGCGGGAGGAAGATCATCGTCTTCACAACAACAATCAGGAGGCGCCCCCATGCAGAGCAAAGCTCAGATCGATCAGCTTCTCCGTCAGAAATGCGACGCGAAGGAAATCCCCGGCGTGGTCGCGATTGCCGCGACCGGCAACGAGATCATCTACGAGAACGCGTTCGGCAAGCGCGACCTCGGCAAAGACGATGCGATGACGACGGACAGCGTGTTCTGGATCGCCTCGATGACCAAGGCGGTGACGGGCGCGGGCGCGATGCAATTGGTCGAGCAGGGCAAGCTCTCGCTGGACGAGCCGATCGGCAAGGTGCTGCCTGATCTCGCTTCACCGCAAGTGCTGGAAGGCTTCGGCGCCGATGGCGAGCCCAAGCTGCGGCCGGCCAGGACGCCGATCACGCTGCGCCATCTGATGACGCACACCGCGGGCTTCTGCTACCACATGTGGAACGGTGACATGGGGAAGTATGTCGCGAAAACCGAGATGCCGACCATCACCACCTGCAAGAACGACGCGCTGAAAGTGCCGCTGGTGTCCGATCCCGGCACGCGCTGGGAGTACGGCATCAATATCGATTTCATCGGCAAGGCCGTTGAAGCTGCGAGCGGCAAGCGGCTCGACGCTTACTTGCGCGATCACCTGTTCGCGCCGCTCGGCATGAACGACACCGGATTCAAGATCAGCGATGCCATGCGCCAGCGCCTGGTCGGCATGCATGCGAGAGCCCCCGACGGATCGCTCGCGCCGATCCCGTTCGAGCTCGAGCAGGAGCCGGAATTCCACATGGGCGGCGGCGGCCTCTACGCGACCGCGGGCGACTACATCAAGTTCACGCGGATGATCCTCAACAAGGGCCGCGGCAACGGCAACCAGGTGCTGAAGCCCGAAACCGTGGCGCTGATGGGCCAGAACCACATGGGCGATCTCAACGTCACCAAGATGGTCTCGGCCGATCTCACTCTGTCCAACGACGTCGATCTCTATCCGGACATGGACAAGAAGTGGGGCCTGAGCTTCCTCATCAACACCGCGAAAACGGCGGAGGGACGCAGCGCCGGCAGCCTCGCCTGGGCGGGCCTGGCCAACACCTATTACTGGATCGATCCGACGCGCGACGTCGCCGGCGTGATCCTGATGCAGCTATTGCCGTTCGGCGACGGCAAATGCCTGGAAGCTTTTGCGGGCTTCGAACGTGGCATCTATGCCGGCCTCGATGCCGGCAGCGGCCAGAAGGCGGCGTGATGGCGTAGGGCGGATTAGCTTTTCGCCTTCGCCAAGCGCGAAGGCGAAAAGCATGATTTCCCGCCCGCTCGCCACATGTGCCTTAAAGCGAACTACGCGTCTGGCGGGGCAAGAAGACCGGCTGCCGTCTCACGGCCTTTGCGGGATACTCAATCCACGCTGCACTGCGGGCCGTGCTAGTCCCCGTTCGAGCCAAGCGGGCACTTCTTGAAGACTGTCGAAGTCAACGAGTTCGCGCGCCTCATAGAACCCGATCAGGTTGCGCACCCAGCCAAGCATCGAAATGTCGGCGATGGTATATTCATCGTCCATGATCCACTCCCGCGCGGCGAGATGCGTTTCCATGACGCCCAGCAGGCGTTTTGACTCATTGACGTACCGCTGAAGTGGGCGCTTGTCCTCGTATTCGCGGCCTGCGAATTTGTTGAAGAAGCCGAGCTGGCCAAACATCGGTCCGATCCCACCCATCTGGAAATGCACCCACTGGATAGTCTTGTATCGGCGAGCCGCGTTGGCCGGCAAAAGCTTGCCCGTCTTCTCCGCGAGATATTGCAGGATGGCACCGGATTCGAACAAGGGCAGTGGCTGACCCTCCGGGCCGTTCGGATCGAGAATCGCGGGAATCTTGCCGTTGGGGTTGAGCGAAAGAAATTCGGGCGTGTGCTGGTCGTCCTTGTTGAAGTCGACCAGATGCACCTCGTAAGGTAGCCCGATCTCCTCCAGCATAATCGAGACCTTTACGCCGTTGGGTGTCGGCAGTGAGTAGAGTTGCAAGCGATCTGGGTATTTCGCAGGCCAGCGCTGTATGATCGGGAAATCAGCAAATTTTGGCATCTCTCAACTCGCTCTTACGGCTCGATTACGCTTTTGGAGGGGTAAACATCACGGCGGGTGAACGTCTGTGGCTACGTGTGTTTGCCAAAGCGGTACACCTTCGTGGCAGCTACGGCTGTATGGATACGCAACTATTGATCGTCCGAATTCATGGCATGACGGTTCAGCTTAGCCACGGAGTATTGCGTATCCGAACGCACGCGTTTGGCCTACGAAATGTGGGATCGTGATCTTCGATATAATCGACATTGACTGTGCCGAACGTGGTCTGGGGCTTCTTCAAGGCGGAGCACGTCTGAACCTGGATGAACTCATTCTTGAAATCACCACGAGGAAACGCGGCAATGACCTGGTCGCGCTGCTCTCGCGTATAGTCGTCATATCCAATGCCGACGACGTCCACTAGAACACCTGCATTCGTGAGAGCTATTTCTGGCCGCATGTATTGGGGAATGCCTGGCGTGGTATGTAAGGCGATTGCTTCCCACACCAGATCCGCTTTCGGATCCGGGATGCCACGGCTCTTGAGGAATTCGCGGGCTGCATCGGCGCTGTCGACTTCAAACCGCTTCGTATCGGTATGGTAAGGGTGGACAAGACCCAGATCGTGAAACAGCGCTGCGACATAAAGCAGTTCAGAATCGAATTTTAGGTTCTGACGGATTCCCTTCATCGCACCGAACACAAACACGCGAACCGAGTGGTTGAACAACAACTCGGTTTCATGTTGCCGCACGAGTTCGGCGGCCTCCCGTGCGATCTTGCTATCGGGGATCTTAACGCCAGAAATAACGTCGGCCATTGTCGAACTCCCGTCTCCGTATCTGTGCCGCTGGTTACAAGAAATAGATCGGTCCGCACGGATCATAAAACAGTACCAAGATTGCCAATTTTGACTGTACCATCGCGCGGTGGCCGTCCTCCCCATCCAACTTGATCGTGCCAGAAGGACACCACTGGCTGCCCAGATCTATTGCGTGATCCGAGAGAGCATCGAGAACGGGCGGCTCGCCTCCGGCCCACGGTTGAACTATCGATGGTGCATTGCGAGTTGCCAATCTTGGTACTGTTCCCGATCAGACGGCCCCCTACCTCTGATCAGTATCACCGGTTGACGCAAGCCGGCTGTTGGGTCAATGGCCGACGCTCGTTTTTCAAGCTGACCCGCGTCTTAGTAGGGAGTCCAGAATGGCAAGCACCCCCGTCGACGATGCGTCCCAAGGTCCTGCTCGCTGCCCCATGTTGGCATGGCGAGTACACGAATTCGGATCGCCGGAAGTGATGATTTTGGATCGGGTTCCGCGGCCAGTTCCTGGTCCGGGCGAGGTCCTCGTCGATGTTCACGCAGCAGGAGTCGGTCCCTGGGACGGCTGGATCAGGGCCGGCAAAAGCGCCTTGCCGCAGCCTCTTCCTCTTACGCTCGGCTCTGATCTGTCCGGAACAGTCGCGGCCGTGGGACCGGGCACTTCCGGCATCGCTGTCGGAGATCAGGTTTTCGGAGTGACCAACAGCCAGTTCCTTGGTGCTTACGCAGAATACGCCGTGGCCTCTGCTGGGATGCTCGCGAAGAAACCAAGCTCGCTGAGCTATGCCGAAGCGGCCTCCGTTCCCGTCGTTGCGGTCACGGCGTGGCAAGGTCTGTTCGACCACGCTCGCCTCGAAGCCGGGCAGACGGTCGTCATCCACGGAGCGGCGGGAAATGTCGGAGCCTACGCGGTTCAGCTCGCTCGTCGCGCTCGCCTGCGTTCAATCGCCACCGCGGGGACCAAAGACATCGAGTACGTGCAGTCCCTCGGTGCCGACAGAGTATTGGACTATCATACGCAACACTTCGAGGAAGAGGTGAAGGATGCGGACGCGGTGCTGGATCTCGTCGGAGGCGAAACGCAAATACGTTCTTTTCAGGTTCTTCGCCCGGGCGGCAGGCTGATCTCCGCTGTGTCCCAGCCTGATCAAGACCGCGCAAAGCACCACGGGGTCACCGCGGCCTTCTTCTTGGTGGAGGTGACCACCGAGCGTCTTCGCGAAATTGCCGATCTCATTGATCGCGGTGAACTGAAAACCCGCGTCGGCGCAGTTCTTCCTTTTGCCGCTGCGCGAGAAGCCCATATGATGTTGGAAGGCCAACGGCCGCCGCCGAAAGGGAAGATCATTCTCGATGTGGGGGGCTCGGGCTAAGTCACCGCGCCCGCTTGAATTGGGGCTAACCATGAGTGTGGCGGCGAGCAGCTGTGAAGGCCGACGGCTCCCGCGCGAGTCGGAACACACGGCCGAGAACGACGCCAGCGCGCCGTCTGGCCAGCGGCTGTCCTATCGAGGCGCCGTGCGGCGCAGGTCCGGGAGTCGCGATGCCTTGGAAGGACGGAGAAGAAAAATTCGCGAGCAATTCCAATGCGATTTGCTCTGTCCAGCCGTCGCGCGAAAAACATTCCGCTTTCGCCGTCGGGCAAATCAGTGATTTAACTCCGCGCGTCTCACGGCGGATGAGGGGCGGGTCGCGATCGTCACGAGCGTTGCGGTGAGATGCGATGGACGTGAAGCGTATGACTGACGAGCACGCGCATCACGGACGGCGAAGTCGTGTGGTCCTGGCGCCCCGACGCTGGCGCTAAGTTTTTCGCGCGAACCA
>NZ_PSRR01000395.1 GCF_004296405.1 Bradyrhizobium sp. Leo170 | reverse complement strand
CTCGACCGACGTGATGGGCCGCCTGCTCGCGGCGCATCTGCAGACCGCCTGGGGACAGTCGGCAATCGTGGAGAACCGCTCGGGCGCCGGCGGCACCATCGGCACCGCCGAAGTCGTCCGCAACAAGGGCGACGGCCATACCATCCTGATCGGCAATCCCGGGCCGAATGCGTTCGCCTATTCGATCTTCAAGAACCTCACCTACCAGAAGGATCAGTTGCAGCCGGTCTCCAACATGATCCGGATCCCGAACATCGTCTCGGCCCATTCCTCGACCGGCATCAAGTCGATCCCCGAGCTGATCGCGTACCTCAAGGCCAATCCGGACAAGCTCACCTATGGCTCGTCCGGGACCGGCCAGAGCCCGCATCTGACCGGCGCCTGGTTCCTGCAGCTCACTGGTCTCAAGATGACCCATGTGCCGTTCCGCGGCGCCGGCCCCGCGCTGCAGGCGGGGCTTGCCGGTGACATCCAGATCCTGTTCGACAATCTCTATCCGTCGCTGCCGCAGGTGCTGGACGGCAAGCTCAACGGGCTCTGCGTCACCACCGCCGAGCGCAGCGATGCCGCGCCAAAACTGCCGACCATGCGCGATAGCGCGCCGGAGTTATCCAAATTCGAAGTTTCCTCCTGGTTCGGCGTGTTCCTGCCCAAGGCCACGCCCGCGCCGATTGTGGACGAGCTCAACCGCCAGGTGAAGGCGATGCTGGAGCGCGACGACGTCAACAAGAACATCGCCGGCATGGGCGCCCGCCCCGACCACGGCACGCCGCAGCAGTTCACCGATTTCGTCGACGCCGAGACGAAGAAGTTCGCCGTCATCATCGAGAAGGAAGGCCTGCAGATGGAGGTGAAATAACTCCACCGCCGTCATTGCGAGCGAAGCGAAGCAATCCATAGCGCCGCTTGCGGAGACGTGGATTGCTTCGCTTCGCTCGCAATGACGCGTTGAGAGAGCCGCCCGTATCGCCAAACAAAAACCCCGCGGCTGGTGCCGCGGGGTTTTACATTCGCGTCACGCAGCGATCAGTGCGCCAGGATCGCCAGCAGCAGCAGCGCCACGATGTTGGTGATCTTGATCATCGGGTTGACCGCCGGGCCCGCCGTATCCTTGTAGGGATCACCGACGGTATCGCCCGTCACCGCGGACTTGTGGGCATCGGAGCCCTTGCCGCCATAATGGCCGTCCTCGATGTATTTCTTGGCGTTGTCCCAGGCGCCGCCGCCTGAGGTCATGGAGATCGCCACGAACAGCCCGGTGACGATGACGCCGAGCAGCATCGCGCCGACGGCGGAGAACGCCGCCGACTTGCCGGCCGCACCGCCGCCCGCAATCGCGTAGATCAGGAAGTAGACCACGATCGGCGACAGCACCGGCAGCAGCGACGGGATGATCATCTCCTTGATCGCCGCCTTCGTCAGGAGGTCAACCGCCTTGCCGTAATCCGGCTTGTCGGTGCCCTGCATGATGCCGGGCTTCTCGCGGAACTGGCGCCGCACCTCTTCCACGATCGCGCCGGCCGCACGGCCAACCGCCGTCATGCCCATCGCGCCGAACAGATACGGCAGCAGGCCGCCGAACAACAGGCCCACCACCACATAGGGGTTGTTGAGCGAGAAGTCCGGATTGACGCCGGCGAAATAGGTATGGTTGGCGGAGTCGCTGATGAAGAATTTGAGGTCCTGGTTATAGGCCGCAAACAGCACCAGCGCGCCGAGACCGGCGGAGCCGATCGCATAGCCCTTCGTCACCGCCTTGGTGGTGTTGCCGACCGCGTCCAGCGCGTCGGTCGATTTGCGCACCTCCTTCGGCAACCCCGCCATCTCGGCGATGCCGCCGGCGTTGTCGGTGACCGGACCGAAGGCGTCGAGCGCGACGATCATGCCGGCCAGCGCCAACATGGTCGCAGTCGCGATCGCAATCCCGAACAGGCCAGCCAGGCTGTAGGTGATGAGAATGCCGGCGATGATGACCATGGCCGGCAGCGCGGTCGCCTCCATCGAGATCGCAAGCCCCTGGATCACGTTGGTGCCGTGGCCGGTCACCGAGGCGGCGGCGATCGACTTCACCGGGCGATAGTCGGTGCCGGTATAGTATTCGGTGATCCAGATGATCAGTGCAGTGACGATGAGGCCGACCACGCCGCATTGGAACAGCGACATGCCGGAATAGTCGACGCCCGGCAGCTTGTCGAAGCCGATCAGGGTGTAGATCACGCCGGCGATGCCGATCAGCGACAGGATGCCGGTCGCGATCAGGCCCTTGTAGAGCGCGCCCATGATGGACTGGCTGGCGCCGAGCTTGACGAAGAAGGTGCCGATGATCGAGGTGATGATGCAGACGCCGCCGATCGCGAGCGGCAGCGTCATCATGTCCACCAGGATCGGCGATTTCGCAAAGAAGATCGCCGCCAGCACCATGGTGGCGACCGCGGTCACCGCGTAGGTCTCGAACAGGTCGGCCGCCATGCCGGCGCAGTCGCCGACATTGTCGCCGACATTGTCGGCGATGGTCGCCGGGTTGCGCGGATCGTCCTCGGGAATACCGGCCTCGACCTTGCCGACCAGGTCGCCGCCGACGTCGGCGCCCTTGGTGAAGATGCCGCCGCCGAGACGGGCGAAGATCGAGATCAGCGAGGCGCCGAAGCCGAGCGCCACCATGGCGTCGATCACGGTGCGGCTATCCGCCGCCAACCCGACGACCTTGGTCAGGTAGGCGAAATAGATGGTGACGCCGAGCAGCGCGAGACCGGCGACCAGGAGGCCGGTGATCGCGCCCGCCTTGAAGGCCAGCTCCAAGCCGCTAGCGAGCGACTTCGTCGCCGCCTGTGCGGTGCGGACATTGGCGCGAACCGAGACGTTCATGCCGATGAAGCCCGCGGCACCCGACAGGATCGCACCGATCGCAAAGCCGATCGCGACCAGGGTGCCGAGGAAGTAGGCCAGCAGGATGAAGATCACGATGCCGACGATGCCGATCGTGGTGTACTGGCGCCGCAGATACGCCTGTGCGCCTTCGCGCACCGCCGCGGCGATCTCCTGCATGCGCGGGCTGCCCGCATCAGCGTTCAGAACGGAAGAGGTAGCCCAGATCGCGTAGACAATGGAAAGTACCCCGCAGAGCACGATCAACCATAATGCTGTCATTTGAATTCTGCCTCAGATCCTTGATGTATCCCCACGCCCTTGTTTTTTCCGCGGGATGCGGCAGGCGCTTATTAAGCGGTCCACCCTGCCCAAAAGGGTAGCCACAATCGGCCAAGACCTTGCCAAAATCGCTTTCGCAGCGCAACGCCGCCGGCAATCAAAACGGGACGATTTGGGCAGCTAATTAGTCTGAGGAGCGGCTTTCTCGGCCAATTCTAGAAATGGCTGTAGGACAGCCGCTTGAGGGCCAGCTCCCGGCCCTGTGGGTCGAGAAAGCTGGGGGGTGCGGAGCCTGCGATGATGCCGCCGATCGCAGTCACGGCAACGCCTGTGCGCTTGGCCTCTTGCACGAAGGTGGCCATGCGATCCCCGGGGATCGCGCAGAGGATCTCGTAGTCATCGCCGCCCGAGATCAGGGCCTCGATACCGACGACCTTGCGCGCCACCAGCGCGGCGGCCGGCGACGAGAGTGGAATGCTCTGGACGTCGATCACGGCCGAGACAGCGGAAGCCGCACACAGCTTTGCGAGATCGCCGGCAAGCCCGTCGGACACATCCATCGCAGCACTGGCGTAGTCGCGCACCGCCTTGGCGAGCGCATTGCGCGGCTGCGGCACGCGGTAGCGGCCGGTCAGCATCTCGCGGGCGGCATCGTCGTTCGCAAGCACTGAGGCAACAGGCCCGGCCTTCAGCAGGTTGAGGCCAAGCGCGGCATCGCCGATGGTGCCGGTGACCACAACGCGGTCCCCTGCCCGCGCGCCGCTGCGGTGGATCATCTTGCCCTGCGGCACGCGCCCGAACGCCGTGACCGAGATCATCACCGGCCCCGGCGTTGAGACCGTGTCGCCGCCGAGCAGCGGACAGCCAAATTGCGCGGCATCCTCGCCAAGCGCCTGCGCGAACGGTTTCAGCCAGGCATCGTCAGCGCCACGCAGCGCCAGCGTCAGCACGAAGCCGGCAGGGACTGCCCCCTTGGCCGCCAGATCGGAGAGATTGACCCGCAGCGCCTTGCGCGCCAGCGTCGCCGGCGGATCGCCGGGCAGGTAATGCACGCCCTCGACGATCGCATCGGTGGTGACGACGATATCATCGCCGCCTGCCCGCAACGCCGCCGCATCGTCATCGAGATTGAAAGCGCCCGGGTCCTTCGCGAGCGGCTTGAAGTAGCGCGCGATCAGCGAGTCCTCGCCGGATGGATTGCTCGGTCCGCTTGCCATGCCGCCCGAAGTCTCCTCAGCCGTCCTCGCCCGGCTTGACCGGGCGATCCAGTATTCCGCAGCGCCCGTCGTCAACCACAACCGCCGCCGTTTACTGGATCACCCGCCCTCGCGGATGATGACGGCGGAATGTGTGGGCTAGCTGCGCACGAACTCATCGGCCCGGAACTGCCGGGCGATCTGGTCGAGCACCGCATTCACCATGCCGGTCTCGTCCTTCTCCACAAACGCGTGCGCGACATCGACATATTCGGAGACGACCACGCGGCCCGGCACGTCCTTGCGATGCTCCAGTTCATAGGAGCCTGCCCGCAGCACCGCGCGCAGGATCGCATCGATCCGCTTCAGCGGCCACCCCTTGGACAGCGCCTCGTCGATCAGCGGATCGAGCCTGGCCTGGTCGCGCACCACACCCGATACCACGTCACGGAAAAACGCCGCTTCCGCCGGCAGATACGTCTCGCCTTCGACCTCGTTGCCGAGCCAGTGGCTCTCGAACTCCGCCAACACGTCGTTCAGTCCGGCGCCGGCGATATCCATCTGGTAGAGCGCCTGCACGGCGGCAAGCCGTGCGGCGCCGCGCCGATTGGCCTTCCTGTCCGCTGGTCTTACCGGCTTCCTGTCGTCCGCCATGGTCAACCCTTCGCCAGCCGACGTTTGATGCGCAACATCGCAAGCGCCGCACGCGCAGCGTCGCCGCCCTTGTTCAGGTCGTTGGCGCGCGCCCGTGCCCAGGCCTGTTCCTCGGTGTTGACGGTGATGATGCCGTTGCCGAGCGGAAACTTCCTGTTCACGGCGAGGTCCATCAGGCCGCGCGACGACTCCATCGACACGATCTCGAAATGGATGGTCTCGCCACGCACCACGCAGCCGAGCGCAACCGCCGCGTCATAGGGCTTGCCGTTCTTCTCCGCAGCATCGATCGCGATCGCGATCGCCGCCGGAATTTCCAGCGCGCCGGGAACCGTGATGACGTCGTAGCCGACGCCAGCGGCCTTCAATTCCGTGACCGCGCCTTCCAGAAGCGCATCCTGAATATCGTCATAGAACCGCGCCTCGACGATCAGCGCACGCGCGCCGGAAACGTCGGTCTGGTCCTTCAGCGGTGCACGCCGTGCGTCTGCCATTCTTCAATCCGTTTCGTCATGCTGATAGTCAATGTCTTGCAATGTTGGCTGTCAACGTTGGCGCGCTTGTAGTCGCCATAGAGGTTCTAGCCAAGCCAAAGCTGGCGGTTTCTTGCTCCGTCATGGCCGGGCTCGTCCCGGCCATCCACGATCTTTCTCACCGCAAGCGGACAAGACGTGGATGCCCGGGTCAAGCCCGGGCATGACGGTGATCTGCTACTTCATCTCTGTCAGCCGCGCCGCGTAGCGGGCCATCAGATCCACTTCGATATTGACCTCGCTGCCTGCGCGCCAGCCGCCGATCGTCGTGACCGTGAGAGTATGCGGGATGATCAGCACCGAAAATGTGACGTCATCGACCGTATTCACCGTCAACGACACACCATCCAGCGTGATCGAGCCTTTGACCGCGATGAAACGCGCCAAATCGCGCGTGGTTCGGAGCACGAACCGCGCCATATCAGGCAGATCTTCGCGTGAGACGATGGTAGCGATGCCATCGGCATGGCCTGCCACGATATGGCCGCCGAGTTCGTCGCTGATCTTCAGCGCGCGCTCGAGATTGAGGCGGGTTCCGACACCCCAATGCTTCGCCGTGGTCATGCTAAGCGTTTCCGCGGCGGCGTCGACGTCGAACCACGTCCTGCCGCCCTCAACGCCGGAGGCGACCACGGTCAGGCACACGCCATTGCAGGCGATCGAGGCGCCATCGGCGATGGTCGCGCGATCGTAACGGCAGGCGATCCGCAGCCGGTGCAACTGCCCCTGCGCCGTGGGTGTCAGGCTGGCGATTTCGCCGACATCCGTGACTATGCCCGTGAACACATCAAACCCTTTCAGTCGTCGTCATGGCCGGGCTTGACCCGGCCATCCACGTCTTGCTTCGTCGCCAGTGGCCAAGGCGTGGATGCCCGGGTCAAGCCCGGGCATGACGCGCGGACACAGCGCTAGGCGCGTTCGTAGATTGTCAAAGTATCTTTTCCGAGCGTTTCGCTAGCACGAACCTTGAAGGCCGGCGACTGCGTGAGGGCGGCGAGCGGCAATGCGTCCAGCGCGGGCACGCCGTCGGCGCCGACCGCCTCCGCGCGCGCAACAGCCAGGCTTCGTCGACCAGGTCAGCCGCAACGAAGGATGACGCCACCCGCGCCCCGCCCTCGACCATCACTTTCGTGATGCCCTTCTCGGCGAGCGCATGCAGCACCGCGAGCAGATCGAGTCCCGGCGGCGAGACCGTGTCCGCCACCCGGATCACCTGGGCACCGGCGGCACCCAGCTTCATCGCAGCCGGCGCTTCGGCAAGCTCCGAGGTCATCACCCATAACGGCGTTTCGCGCGCCGAATGCACCAGGCGGCTGTCGCCCGGCAGGCGCAGCGCGCGGTCCAGCACCACCCGCACCGGCGAACGCGCCTCCATGCCCGGCATGCGGCAGGTCAACACCGGATCGTCGGCCAGCGCCGTGCCGATCCCGATCAGGATCGCATCGCTCTGCGCGCGGAGCAGATGCACCCGCGCCCGGACCACGTCTCCCGTGATCGCCACCGGGCGGTGGCCGGCAGCGCCGATCTTGTCGTCGGCGGAGACCGCGAGCTTGAGCAGCACATGCGGACGCTTGTCGCGGACACGGCGGAAATGACCGGCATGGTCCCGCGCCGCCTCCTCCGCGCACAGCCCGACATCGACCGCGATGCCCGCCGCGCGCAACCGTGCATGGCCCTGGCCGCCGACATCAGGATTGGGATCCTCGACCGCCGACACCACGCGCGCGATGCCCGCGGCAATCACCGCGTCGGCGCAGGGTGGGGAGCGGCCGAAATGCGAGCATGGCTCGAGCGTCACATACAGCGTGGCCCCGCGCGCCGCTTCGCCCGCGCGCCGCAACGCCTCCGGC
>NZ_PSRR01000394.1 GCF_004296405.1 Bradyrhizobium sp. Leo170 | reverse complement strand
CTCCCGTCTCGGCGCCGATCCCGCGCGGTTTGCCGGCGCCTTTGTGGACTGGGGATCCGACGGCCGCGAGCACATGCTGCAGGCCTGGGAGAAATGGCTGAAGCAGAAGCCGTCATCCGTGCTCGGTGTGGACTTCTACGGCCAATCGACCTGGGAAGATTTTCGAAAAGTGGATTGGGTGCCGGGCATCTGGAGACGGCTTAATCCAAAACGGAACGTGGTCTGGTCGATGCCGCTGACGATCACGGGAACGCCGCTGGTCGATGTCGCGGATGGTCTGCATGATTCCGAGTTCGAGGCGGCGGCCCGCGCGATCTCCGATGCGCAGCCGCGCGCGATCATCCGGCTCGGCTGGGAGATGAACCTCTCGCAGATGGGCTGGTTCGCAAAGGGCCAGGAAGCCGACTACATCAGGGCGTTCCGGCGCGTGACGGAGATCTTCCGCCGTGCGTCCAGCGAGTTCAAGTTCGACTGGTGTCCCGGCTGGGGGGCGCAGGAGATGCCGGCCGATCTCGCCTATCCCGGCGATGATGTCGTCGACTATATCGGGCTCGACGTCTACGACTTCAAATCGGAAGGCTCGGTGGAGGAGCGCTGGCAGACGCTTTATCTCAAGGCGCCTTTCGGTCTCGAATGGCATCGCGATTTCGCCGCGCGCCACGGCAAGCGCATGAGCTTTCCGGAGTGGGGCGTCGGCCACGCCGGCGACAATCCTTACTTTATCCAGAAAATGCACGACTGGTTTGTGGAGAACCGCGACAGCATCGCTTATGCGGCCTACTTCAATGTCGACGGCCTATGGCCGACGCAGATCGACACCGGCCGCTTCCCGGAATCGGAAAAGCTGTTCCGAAAGCTGTTCGCAGCCAAGTGACCTCGTAGCCCGGGTGAAGCGAAGCGCAACCCGGGACAACTGCATCAGCGATTACGAGCGGCCAGGGGTTACGCTGCCGCTTCACCCGGGCTGCGGTTGCTGTTGACCTCGTTCGCCTGCGCCTTCATTCCCGTCAGCAGGGTCAGGCCCATCTTGAGCTTGTCCTGCAGCGTGCGCTGGGCGAGGCAGGTGAAGAGACAGAGCTTGTCGCAGGCCACGGTTTCCTTGCGGCGCATGCGCGCTTCCTCGCTGTACCAGATCTCGCGCGCGGTCTGGGTGCGCACGTTGCCGATCGGCTTGAAGAACCAGCAGACCTCGAGGCGGCCGTCGGAGCGGATGAAATAGTTGCGCATGCCGACCCGGCAGGGCATGACCTCCGGCGGCGCCTTCTCGCGGCGGAAATGATTAGGCCAGGCGTTCAGCACGGCCTCGCCATTGAGGATCGGCGCGCCCCGGCGCTTCAGCCGCAGCAACTCGTCGCGAACCGCGATCAGATCATCCATCTCGCGTTCGCCGATCCACAATTCGTCCTCGACCTCCTGCGTGCCCATCTCGACGGGCTGGAAGCTCAGCGCGGTGGCGCCGATCTGCTGGATCCAGTCGACCATCTGCGGGAGCTGGCGGAAGTTCAGTCTGTGCACGACTGGTTTGATGATGATCGGAAAATCCAATCCTTCGGCGCGGCGCTTCTCGGAGACGTTCCGGATCCCCTGCACGATGTCGTTCAGCGAGTTTTCGACGCCGCGCGAATAGTTGTGGATATTCGGATCGCGCGAATCGATCGAGATGTTGATGTTGAAGGGATGTGCTTCGACCGTCCGCGCGACGATCTTCTTGTTCAGATAGGCGCCGCCATTGGTGGTCACGCCCCAATGGATGTCGTTGTCGCGGCAGAACCGGACGAGGTCGAGGAAACCCTTCTTGATATAGGGCTCACCGCCGGCGAATTCGACATGATAGGCGCCGATGAATTCCTTCAGGCTCGAGAGCGCGCGCTGCCATTCCTCGATCGACATTTCCTCGCGGTAGTTCGGGCGGCGCCAATAATCGCAATAACGGCACTTGTAGTTGCAGCGCTCGACGACCTCCGCGAAGATCGCGGCCGGCCGGGTGACATCGCGGCCGGTGCGCAGATAGAGTTCTTCCGACAGCGCGTTGCGGACATGTTTTGTGCCCAGCGAAACGAGGTCTAGCGCTTTCAAGGTGAAACCTCAGACGTTTGCGAGTGTTGTTACGGTCTCGGTCGATTTCTTTGTCGTCCCGAGGAACAGCAAATCGAATGCCAGTGGGGATGAAGGCTCTTCGTGCCGGCGCTCTCGACGGTGTTTAACCTTAACGAATTGCTGCCAACGCGCGCGCCATCGCGCGCTCGTCAATGCTCATCGAATGGCAGTGGAGCGGAAAGCGCGCGAAATGCCCTCCGATTAACCCTCGCAAGAGATCGTCGCCGCGCCGCGCGTGGCTGGATCGGATTTTGCCATGACCTGGCCATACCCTGCGAATCGCTTTCGTGCGGCTCCGCCCATCAACGATTTCGGGACGATTGCGTCCCATGATGGTGGCGTGACCCGTTCTGGGACGGCGTGTCGCGGACTGGGATTGAAGCCATGAACAAGATGTCGATTGCGACCGAGTTTCTTGTAACGGACCGCGCCTGGGTCGCGGCCTCGCCCGGGCTCGACTGCTCCGTCGAGACGGTAGTCTGCATCCCGAGCTTCCGCCGGCCGCAGCATCTGCGGCTGACGCTGGAATCGGTCGCCGCGCAGCGCACCGCGCGCCGCTTTGCGGTCGTGGTGGTCGAGAACGACGCGGCCAATTGTGAAAGCGCACCGGTGGCCGCGGAATTCCTGGCGTCTGGAAAGCTGAATGGCCTTTGCCTCGTCGAGCCGCGGCAGGGTAACTGCCACGCCATCAACGCAGCGTTCGAGACGGCGCTCGCAACCTTCCCGCAAGCCGCGAACTTCCTGATGATTGACGACGACGAGATCGCCTCGCCGGATTGGCTCGAGCGCATGATCGAGGCCGCCGAGACGACCGGGGCGGACGTGATCGGCGGGCCGGTCTGGCCGAATTTCGACGACGAGCGCAAGCGCGGCCTGAAGCGTCATCCGGCATTTGCGCCGGCCTATCATAGCAGCGGGCCGGTGCCCGTGATCTATGGCTGCGGCAATTGCTGATCCGGCGCCAGGTGTTCGCTGGCCTCGGCAGCCCCGCGTTCGATTTGCGCTTCAATTTCCTAGGTGGCGGCGACCATGATTTCTTTGCACGCTCCCGCCGTGCGGGCTTCCGATTCTACTGGGCGACGGAAGCGGCCATCTCGGAGACGGTGCCGCGGAGCCGGACCAAGCTCGGCTGGATTGTGCGGCGCGGCCTGCGGATCGGGGCGATCAACTATCACATCGAGCGCAAGGGCGCGCAGTCGACGTGGTCGCGTGCCGCTGTGATGGCCAAGATGTTCGGCCTGGTGCCGTTCTCGCTATTCCGCGCCACGCGCATCGTCTTGAGGGAACGGAAGGCCATCATCGCCATGCATCCGATGATGGTGGCCGTCGGCAGCGCGCTTGCGGTGCTCGGCATCGAGCCGCAACCCTACGCCGCGGCGAAGATCGTTTCGTGACCGAGTTTCTCATCACGTCCGAAGCCCGGGCCGTCTTCGCCGATGTGTGGCGGCGGCCGGTGATGGATTTCGTCCGCGCCGCGGTCTTCATCGGCATCCTGCTGCTGGTGTGGATTTCGCTGCATCCGTTCGACGATCTCAGCGACATGCGCGTCGGAGAGGTGACCTCCGGCAAGGAGGCCGTGCTCTACGCGCTGTTCGGCCTGCTCATGGTGCTGATGCTCGTGTTGACCATGCGCGACAACATGCCGGCGTTGGCGTCGCTGCTGACCCCGGCCTATGTGCTGTTCGGGACCTGGCTTTGCCTGACGGTCGTACTGTCGTTCGATCCGGCCACCTCGAGTCGCCGCTTTGCGCTCTCGGTATTCGTCGTGGTGGTGACGGCGACGGTGATGCTGTTGCCGAAGTCGCAGAGCGAGTTGATGCGGTGGTTCAGCATCGCCGCGCTGGTCTTGCTCGCGACCTGCTATCTCGGGATCTTGCTGGCTCCGAACCTGTCGATCCATCTGGCGACCGACCCGCAGGAGCCGGCGCTCGCCGGCAATTGGCGTGGCGCGTTCGGGCACAAGAACGTCGCCGCTGCGATAATGGCGATGACGATGTTCCTCGGCGTCTACTTCATCCGTGCCGGCGGATGGATCTCCGGCGTCATCGTCATAGCGCTCTCGGCCCTGTTCCTGGTCTATTCCGCGGGCAAGAGCTCGATCTCGCTTTGCCTGGCCGTGCTGCTGCTGACCTCGCTGACGTCGGTCGTTCGTTCCTTCTGGGGACGCGCATTGATGTTGCTGCTGCCGCTCATCGTGCTCAACCTGTTCAGCGTCGGCACGGTGCTGAGCGACACGCTCGCGTCGATCGCAAAGCTCCTGCCGCTGGATACGAGCTTCACCGGCCGCTCCGACATCTGGGTCTTTGCCGTCGATTCGCTGCATCAGCGGCTCCTGACCGGCTATGGTTTCGAAGCCTTCTGGGGCAGCAATGCGATCACGAATCTGAAGGAAGGCAAGGAATGGGCAGGCTATGCCTCGCACAGCCATAACGGTTATCTCGACACCGCGCTCGGCACCGGCCTGCCGGGTCTTGTGTTCCTGATCGCCGCTGTTGTCGTCAAGCCGCTGCGCGATTTCCAGGCCGCCGACGAGGACGGCAATGACGGCCCGCTGTCGATGATGTTCCTGCGGATATGGCTGTTCGGCCTCTATCTGTCGTCGATGGAGAGCTTCTTCCTCGACCGCGCCGATCCGATCTGGGCGACGTTCCTGATCGCCGTGTTCGGCCTGCACTATCTCGCGCGGTTCCGTTTGCGGGCATAGATGACGGCCGCCACCGTCGTTGCCACATCGCGCCACCAGCCGGTGAAATCGAATGGCGCCTGCGGCGGTGGTCGTTTCGCCGCGGCCAGGATCGCATCCGCATAGACCTCGCCTGCCGATCCACGCGGAACCAGCACGATCGCGCCGCGATCGATCAACTGCCTGAAGCGCGGATGATGGTCGAACTCGTCCGCTAGCGCGGGGCCGGTCGCGACCAGCGGCCGGCCCGCTTGCGCGCAGGTGAGGATGCTCGAACGGCGGGCCGTGATGCCTTCGTCGAGCGGATAGCAGAAGGCGTCGACCTCGCCGAAGAGGCCGAATACTTCGGCATCGGAGGCAACGAAGCCGGAGACGATCACGTCCTCGCCGAGGCCAAGCTCGGCGGCGCGGGCGTGGAAATTCTCCTCGACCTTGTCGACGCCGCGAATGAAGGAGCCGATATAGACCAGCAGCGGCCGCAATCCGCGCGCCTTCAGGATCGCGCCGATCTCGAGCAGCGCATTCGGCTGCTTGCCCGGGTAGATCGAGCCGAAATGGCCGATCACCAATCGTCCGCTGACGCGTGCCGCTGATAGCCGCCGCCGCAATTCGGAGTCTTCGGTCTTCGAGGGCGCCTCGACGTTGGGCGGCAGTGGCGCCAGCACGGATTTCGTTACGGCGGAGCTGACCACGGCGTCATCGGCAAGTTCCTTCCGCACCAGCGGCGAGAACATGACGATGCTGTCGGCAACCCACACCGCGGGAATGTAGGTGATCCGCCGCATCCAGTTCAGCCCGGCCCATTCATGTTCGACCAGGATGACCTTGCGCCGCCTGAGCTTCGCGATCGCGAGCGTGAGAAGCGGCCGCAGGATCACGCGCTTCCAGGCCACGATCGGAAAATTGCAGATCACGCTCTGCGCCGAACCGACTGCGCGCCAGATGTCGTGGAGCGATCCTTGGCCGCGCGTCAGGGTTAATGTTTGGCTACTGCCGGGGTCGAGCTTTTCGATCGCGTCAGTCAATAAGCGCGTGAACTGTCCGACGCCGCAATGCATCTCGGCTCCCGCGCCGAGGAACAGCGCCCGATATCGGGGTGTGGAGGTCATCGCGCAGCGGCAGGGCTTCCGGGGTGATCTCGGTTAGCATACCGCGCAGACCTTAGCTTCCGGTAAGCGCCCGAAACAGTGCCGGCACCGATCTTGCCAATCCTCGTGTGAAGGCTGCCCGGTCGTCCCGTAACGGGACATCGGAAGATCAAAACGACGCAAGGCGACCAGGAGCGCGACATGACGACAGGCAAGATCTTCACCAAATGGGACGACACCCATTCGGAGCTCTGGAGCCATCAGCCGATCCGGCTCGAGCACGCGATGCACAAGCAACCCGCGTTCTCGATGGATGAGCTCGCGAAGCTGATCGAGAACTATCCGCGCGAGCATTACAGCCTGGTCAAGACAGGTGCGAAGGGTTCCGGCCGGGTCTGGCGCGAAGGCGAAATCGGCAAGCTCAGCGGTCGCGAGGTGATCGAGGCGATCTCGCGCGGTGGTCTCTGGCTCAACCTGCGCAATGTCACCTCCATCGATCGCCGTTTCCGCGTGATGGTCGACCAGATGTTTGCGGAGATCGCCGCCAAGGTTCCGAGCTTTGATGCGCCGACGCATCAGGCAGGCATCCTCGTCTCCTCGCCGGACGCCCAGGTCTATTACCATTCCGACCTGCCGGGGCAGGGATTGATCCAGATCGCCGGACGCAAGCGGGTCTACATCTATCCGAACACACCGCCATTCATCCGGCCGGAGCACCTCGAAGACATCGCGCTGTTCGACGTCGAGGTCGATATCCCCTATGCCTCCTGGTACGACCAGCATGCCCAGGTGATCGATCTCGAGCCTGGCCAGATGTTGAACTGGCCGCTGAACGCGCCGCATCGGGTCGAAAATCTCGGCGTCGTCAACATTTCGATGACGGTGTCCTACGTCGACGACGAGATCCGGCGCGCGCAGATCCTGCATCTCGCCAATAGCATGCTGCGTCATCGCTTCGGCTACGCGCCGAAGAGCCGCAGCCTTCACGGCCCGTCCTTCTTTGCCAAGCAGGTGATGCAGAAGCTCTTGCGCGACGGCAAGTGGGTGAAGCGCGAGCGCGCCGTGCGCCGCCCGATCGACTTCCGTCTCGATGAGATCGAGCTCGGCAAGATCGTCGATCTGCCGAAGGCGGCGTAAGCGCGGCGTGTGGCGATGACGGTACTTGCGACATCGGCGGGCAGGCTCTCCGCGCACGCGAAAGCGCGGGCGGCCGGCTACCGCGTCGAGATCTTTACAGACTGGAAGCCGGCAGCAGCGCGGTGGGGTACGTTCGCGCCTCCGACCGCGTTCCAGAATCCGCAATGGTATGAAGCCTGGTACGCCGCTTTCGCCGACACCGAGGGCGTCTCGCCGGTGATCGCCTTCGTCACCGATGCCGCGACTGGCGAGCCGGCCGCGCTGTTGCCGTTGATCCGTCATCGACAGGGCCGCATTCGAACCATCGAATTCGCCGACCTTGATCTCACCGATTACAACGCGCCGTTGCTTGGGCCCGCGGCGCCGCGCGACGCCGCGGCAG
>NZ_PSRR01000393.1 GCF_004296405.1 Bradyrhizobium sp. Leo170 | reverse complement strand
CGGCCGGCGGCCTCGGCGCGATCCTGTCGCCGCCGGTGCTGGGCGCGGCCGCCTTCCTGATCGCCGAATTTCTCAAGATCAGCTATCTCGACGTGATCTGGATGGCGACCATCCCGACCTGCCTTTACTACATGTCGCTGCTGTTCATGGTCGAACTGGACGCCCGCAAATTCGGTGCCAAGGACGTCAACTTCAAGCCGGAGATGACGCTCGGCCAGATGACCAAGCGCTACGGCTTTCACTTCGTCTCATTGGCCGCCGTGGTCGTGTTCATGATCATCGGCTATTCGCCGTCACTGTCGGTGTTCTACGCCGTCGTGGTCACCTTCGCGTTGAGCTTCCTGCGGAAGGAAACGGCGCTGGTACCCTCGAAGCTGGTGAAGGCGCTGGCCGACGGCTCGATCGGCGCGCTCAATGCCGCGACCACCTGCGCATGCGCCGGCATCGTCGTCGGCATCGTGACGCTGACGGGTCTCGGCCTGAAATTCTCGTCGATCGTGATCAGCTATGCCGGCGGCAGTCTCCTGCTGACCGCGATCTATACCTCGCTGATCGTCTGGATCATCGGCCTCGCAGTGCCGGTGACCGCCTCCTACATCATCTGCGCCGTGATCGCAGCGCCGGCACTGATCAAGCTCGGCGTACCCGATTACGCCGCGCACATGTTCATCTTCTACTACGCCGTACTGTCGGAGGTGTCGCCGCCAACAGCGCTCTCGCCGTTCGCGGCTGCCGCCATCACCGGCGGCGATCCCTACCGCACGACGCTGCAATCGTGGAAATACACGCTGCCCGCCTTCCTAGTGCCGTTCGTGTTCGTGCTTGATCCACAGGGCGTCGGTCTCCTGCTGGCGATTCCCAAAGGCGGCTCGTGGGTCGATATCCTCGAAATCACGATCAAGGCGACCATCGGGCTACTCGCGCTTGCCGCGTTTGCCCAGAACTGGGCACTGCGACAAACTACGCCGATCGAACGCGGCCTGCTTCTGCTATCCGGATTGCTCTTGGTGTTTCCGAGTCTGATCGAGGCGATCGTCGAATGGATGATCGGCCGCGATATCAGCTACACCTACGTGCCGGGCCTGATCATTGGCCTCGGCGTGCTGCTGTGGCAGGCGAGAACACCGACGCCGAAGGAACCGGCGCTTACGATTTAATCAGGGAGTGATAGGATGAAGAAACTGAAAAAGACCGTGGCGATACTGGCTGTGACGATCTCGGCCGGTCTCGCCTTTGCCGGCATCGTCCATGCGCAGCAGAAGATCATGTCGATCGGCACCGGCGGCACCGGTGGCGTGTACTATCCGCTCGGCGGCGCGGTCGCCAACGTGCTCTCGAAGAACCTTCCGAACGTGCAAGCCACCGCCGAGGTCACCGGCGGCTCGGTCGACAATCTCAAGCTGATCGGCACCGGGCAGAGCGAAATGGGCTTCACCATGGCCGATGCCGCGCTCGACGCGCTGCAGGGCCAGGACAAGTTCAAGAACAGCAAGGTGCCGCTGCAGGCCCTCCTCGTCGTCTATCCGAACCGCATGCATGTGGTGACCGTCGAAGGGACCGGCATCCAGTCCATGGCGGATCTCAAGGGCAAGCGCGTTTCGACGGGTTCGCCCGGCAGCGCCACCGAAGTGATGGCATTCCGTGTCATCGAAGCCGCCGGCCTCGACAAGGACAAGGACATGAAGCGCGAGCGGCTCGGCGTTGCCGAATCCGTCAACGCCATCAAGGACCGCAAGATCGATGCCTTCTTCTGGGTCGGCGGCATTCCGACCGCGGCGGTGACCGATCTGGCGGCGACCCCCGGCATCAAGATGAAACTGATCGACCATGGCGACCTGGCCGAGAAGATGAACGCCAAATACGGCAAGCTCTATTCGCCAAGCACGATCAAGGCGGGCGCGTATCCGGGCTATGACAAGGACAACTCCATCACGGAGGTCTGGAACCTCATTGTCACCGGCGACAAGATGAGCAACGACGATGCCTATACGATCGTCAAGACGTTGGTGGAAAAGAAGGCCGACATCGTCGCTGTGCACAAGGAAGCCGAAAGCTTCTCGCTCGACAACCAGCGGCAGGATCGCTCCCCGATCCCGTTCCATCCCGGCGCGCTGAAGTATTTCAAGGAAAAGGGCATCGGCGGCTAGCTTTTTTTGACGCGTTTTCTGCGCAGATAAGTCTACGCAATCTGCGTAAACTTGATTGCTATGCGAACCGGTATCCACTTCGCTTGAAAACGCTATAACGCGCCTCAACCACAATTCCTGACCAGCCGCCGAGCGGCGCCATCGTGCGCCGCTCGGTTTTTCGGCGCCTACCCTTCCGCATCGCTCAAGGACTTTCAAATGCCCTCTTCGACCGTCGCTTCGTCAAATCTCAGCCGCCGCTCTCTGCTGCGTGGCACCGCCGCGCTTGCCGGCACATCGCTGCTGCCGCGCCGAGCGCGCGCCGCCGAATGGCCGACGCGGCCGGTCAAGCTCCTGGTGCCGTTTGCCGCCGGCGGAACCACCGACATCCTGGCCCGCGTGGTCGCGGCCAAGGTCTCGGAGGAGTTCGGCCAGCAGTTCATCGTCGAGAACAAGACCGGCGCGGGCGGCAACATCGCGGCCGACGCCGTCGCCAAGGCCGATCCCGACGGCTACACCTTCCTCGTGGGCACGCCGGGCACGCATGCGATCAATCCGTTCGTGTTCAGGAACATGCCGTTCGATCCGCTGAAGGATATTGCGCCGGTCATCATCATCGCGCGGGTGCCCAATCTCTGCTCGGTCACCAATTCGCTGCCGGTGAAGTCGGTCGCCGAACTGATCGACTACGCCAAGTCGAAGCGCGGCGAATTGTTCTACGGCACGCCCGGGCTCGGCAGCACCGCCCATGTCTCGACCGAGTTGTTCCGCTCGATGACGGGCGTCGAAATCACGCATGTGCCGTACAAGGGCAGCGCACCGGGATTGACCGACCTGATCGCCGGCCGCGTGCATCTGATGATCGACAACCTCCCCGCCGCGCAGCCCTTCGCCGAAGCCGGACAGATCCGTCCGCTTGCGGTATCTACTTCCAAGCGCTGGCCGCTATTGCCTGACCTTCCGACAATCGCGGAAGCGGGCGTGCCCGGTTATGAGGCCGCCTCCTGGTTCACGATCGCGGCTCCTGCGAAGACGCCGAAGGAGATCATCGACCGCCTCAACGCGAGCGTCGCCAAATTCCTCAAGACCGAGGACGGGATTGCGCGTCTGCGCAAGCTCGGCGCCGAACCCGTCGGCGGCTCAGCCGAAGACATGCAGGCTTACGTGCTGGCGGAGACCGAGAAATGGGGCAAGGTCGCCAAATTCGCGGGCATCAAGCCGGAGTGACGATAGCGACGCCGAGCGGATATGAGACGCCCGATGTGCCCCCGGCCGGGAAATGGACCGGACGGGGCGCGTCGGCCAACCCATCCAAACGACGCATAGAGCCGAGCGCCAATACGCACGTCAGTTTGGTCATTGGCAACGATCGTGTTCCCTGCTTAATTTTCCCTGCGCGAAACCGGCCCGCCAGTGGCCGGCGCAACCGGGAGAACGCCAATGCCTGCTTACCGCGCCGTCGGACTATCTTTGGGAGCTGCAGTCCTGCTCTGCAATCTCGCCTTCAATCCTGTCCATGCGAAACCCTTCATGATCGTCGGTCTCGACGAGAAGCTATTATGGGATGACGATGGAAAACCGATCCTGTCGGCGCCCGGCAAGGACCAGGTTCTCATCCTCGACCTCGCCAATCCCGAAAATCCCAAGACTGCCGCCTCCCTGCCGCTGAAGAATTCGGTGGTGGGACCGCCGGTCAATCTCGACATCGACCCGACCGGCTCGATCGCTCTCGTCGCCGATTCGGTCGATGTGACCAAGGACGGCGATGCGCTGAAGCAGGTGCCGGACAACAAGGTCTATGTCGTCGATCTCAAGGCCAACCCGCCGAAGCTGGCGGCGACTGTTACCGTCGGCAAGCAGCCCTCGGGGCTCAGCATCAGCCCGGACGGCAAGATGGCGTTGGTCGCCAATCGCGGCGACAATTCCGTCAGCGTGCTCTCGATCAATGGGAGCGACGTCAAGGTCACCGATACGATTGCGTTGCCCGACAGCGTCGCCCATGTGGCGTTCACGCCGGACGGCAAGCGGGCGCTTGCTGTCCGCTTCCCCGCACACAAGGTTTCGGTGCTCGATATTGCCGGAGACAAGGTCACCTACAACAAGGTCGATCTGCCGACGGGCCAATGGCCATACAATGTTGCGGTGACGCCAAATGGCAAACTCGCACTGACGTCCGACAATGGCGGCGCCGGCTCATCCGATGGCAGCGTCGACACCACGAGCGTGATCGATCTCGAAGCCAATCCGCCGCGCATCATCGATCGTGTGGTGGTCGGCGACGGTCCCGAGGGCTTTGCGATTTCGCCGAAGGGAGATCTCGCTGTCGCCGCCATTTTGCGCGGCTCCAACATGAAGAACGCGTACTACTATCACAAGAACGGCAGCCTCACGGTGCTGAAAATCGACGGCAAGAAGGTGACCAAGACTCAGGACATCGAGGTCGGTGGCTTGCCCGAGGCGGTCGCGTTCACGCCGGATGGCAAGTACCTTCTCGCCGGAAATTACCTGACCCAGGATTTCTCGATCCTGAAAGTCGATGGTGGGAAGGTTAGCGACACCGGCAAACGCTTCAAGGCGCCGGGTCACCCGGCTTCGGCGCGCATGGGGCACTAAGATCGGCATCGAGCCGGAGGGACGATAGGAGCAGCATCGATCACGTGAATGCTATTCTCAAAACGGGAATCGATCACGGCGACAACGATAAACAACCACAGACATTAACGCGTGCTGCCGCCGCGAAACGACGCGGCGGCGCACCATTGCAATCGCCTCGCGAGCAGTTCGGACCGAATGGCGTCGGAGCACGGCATTTGTGGCCGGCGATGGCCTCATCTGCTTCGATTTTTAATTACAATTTTAGCTTCATTTGTCTCTTTAACCCTACCTAAGCATTCATGGGGATTTGCAGGGAGGGTCCTCAAATTTCCAGATTAAGGCCGCCACTGAGATGTACGAGTCAAATCGACATCGCGGGAGAGGGCGGGCATGCATCACATCAACCCCAAGGAATACGCACGACCCGGCTGGTTCGGTCATCGCAAATTGACGCCGCGGGCTTGCGTCGCAGATAGCAAGAAGCACCTTCGTACCTTTCTTTCTGATGCTCTCGAGGATCTCGGGTTCATCACCTCGGAGTGCGGCGAGGCCACCGAACTGGATGGCGCGCTGGACGCGCATCGGCCCGACCTGCTTGTGCTCGGTGTCTCCGTCAACGGGATCGAGGTCGGCAGGATTCTGGAGGTTCTCGTCAGGAAGAATTTCGCCGGCAAGGTTCTCGTCATCGGGCCGCCCGAGTCGATTATGGTAAAAGCGGTCAGGCAAATTGGCGAAGAATACGGCGTAGCCATGCTGCCACCGCTGGCGACGCCGTTCGGCGCAGGAACGCTGCGCGACAGCGTCGCGATGCTGCTGCCACAGGAGCCCGCGCCGAGCCCCGCGGTCGATGTGGCAGAGGCGCTCAAAGCCGGTTGGCTCGAATTGTGGTACCAGCAGAGGATCAACCTGCGCACGCTGGTGCCCGCGGGCGCAGAAGCTCTGGTCAGGATGCGGCATCCGGCCTGGGGCGTGGTGCCGCCGGCCTATTTCATTCCCGATGAGAGCGATCCGCATTTCCATGCGCTGTCCGAATTCGTGGTCGGTCGCGCCATCGAGGACTGGCACTATCTGCTGGAGCAGAAAGGACCGGTAGACCTCTCGATCAACCTGCCGGTGTCGTTCCTGAGGGATCCGCAAGCCGTGCGCGAACTATGCCGTCGCGTGCCGCAGCACCCCGCCTTCGGCGGCCTGCTGCTCGAGATGGGAAGCGCCGAGGTGATCGAGAACCTGGACCTCGTGATCGAGGTGGCGCGGCAGGTGCGGTTCCACAACATCGCAATATCGGTCGACCAGGTCGGCACCGAGTGGCCGTCGCTGATGGGGTTGAAGAGCTTTCCCTTCGTCGAACTGAAGATCGATCATCAATTCGTCACCGGCGCCGCCGACGACCGGCTGAAGCAGACCGTGTGCAAACATGTCGTCGAGCTCGCCCACGACCATGGCGCGCGGGCGCTTGCCCAGGGCGTCGAGACCCGCGCCGACTTCCTCACCGCCCATGCGGTAGGCTTCGACCTGGTGCAGGGCTATCTGTTCGGCAAGCCGATGGGGGTGAAGAAATTCGCCCGCTCGCGGCCTTCCCCGGCTGCGAGCGCTGAATCGAAATCGTGACGTTCTCTGCGACGGCCCAGAGGCTCACTGGAACGTCATGTCGATGCATTTCGAGATATCCGAGCCGAGGCCGGAGGAGATGGTGATGCAGCCTCGCACTTTCTGCACGTTGTTGTCGCTGGCCCAGACCGAATAGCCGCCGGGACCGAAGAACGAGTTGGTGTTCGGCGGTTCAGTTTCGGTGGCATCGAAGGAGTAATTGCCATCGGTGTCGAAGATGCGCGGCCGCTTGGTGCAACCGCCATCGGCCTGCACGTTGATGACCTCCTTGTTGTCACGCGTCAGCGCCAACGAGACCTGGCAGCGGAAGTATTCCGAGGTCTTGGTGTTGAACAGATAGGCGTAGGACTTGCAGGTCGCGGTGTTGAGCTTGCCGGCGGACAATCCCCGGCTGCAGGCGATGCGTTGGTTGTTGGAGAGCTTGAATTCGTCGGCATAAGCCGCGGTGGCCATCGTCATGAGCGAGAGCGCAATACCGAAACCGATATTCATGCCGGGGGTCATTCGAATCATCCCTATCAAACTTTTCGCAATCATGCGTTTGTAGATGGAAACGGCAACATAGTCGCGAAGCAGAAAATCACAAACCCGCAGGGTGCACGTGATGCCGCACGACGACTTCCGTCGTATTGACGGAATAATGACGTTCGTGATTTGTTCAGACAAGGGCCCAGGTTTCGGCAGCGACGACTGGGGAGGATGATCATGACTCGATTTCAGGCCAAGACTTTTTTGACGGCGGCTTTTTTGACGGCGGCTTTTTTGATGGCGACCTTTTTGATGGCAGCGGCGCTGACGACGCTGGCCGCTCCCGCACTCGCACAGGATGCATCGCCCGCGCCCTGGGAGCTGAAGTCCGACATGGGCTACGCCTATGGCAAGGACGGCTCGACCCTCGCCTACAAGATGGGGACCAACAATGCCGGCCTGCTGCTCAAGGGCGCGAAGAAGGTGCCGAGAGGCACGTTGTTCTTCGTCGGCCAGAACGGCCAGCTCTACATGCGCTCCGGCCCCTATCTCGAGGGCGACGGCAAGTTCATGTTCGGATCGAACTAGGCGGCGCGTGCTTTCGTAGGGTGGGCAAAGCGCAGCGTGCCCACCATCCACGGTCGGTGCAAGAAAGGTGGGCACGCTGCGCTTTGCCCACCC
>NZ_PSRR01000392.1 GCF_004296405.1 Bradyrhizobium sp. Leo170 | reverse complement strand
CGGCAGGCCGGTCCGCCGCAACAGGCCGCGCAGCGCCGGATTGCCGATCGCGGTCCGGTAGAATTTCCCCAAATGCGCATCCCCGCCGCGATACTTCAGCAGCAGCGGGTCGCAGACGTCATAAAGCGACGGCCCGTCCTTGCGCACCGTGAGCGACCGGCACACGGCCCCGGCAATGTCATGAAAACCCATGCCACCCCTTTCTGGCACGCATGATCCGGAACAGCCCGGAACCGGGCGTTTCCGAAAAATCCTGCGCATCCAAGGAGGCCCCACCCAGAAGCCCCCTGCAAACCTTTGAATCGCACCACAAAATCGCAGAAAACACAAATGTGACGCAGATCACACACATCGCCGTGTTTTGGCACAATCCTACCTCCGGCGCATTACGGTTAGGACCGGAAGGCCGAATCAGGTTGCCCCGGAAGGCTACGCAGGTTAAGGGTTTCTGTGTTGCGGTGCCGCAAATTGAGCACAATCTGACGGCACTCGATCAGGCAACCCCTAAAACCACAGACGGTTTTGACGCGACTATACAGTCGCGCCTTCGTCAACGATTGGGATCAGAAACGCATGAAGCTCAGGCAGCTCTCCCTTTCCGATCGCACGCTCATCGTCGCCGCCGCTTGCGTTGCGATGGTGTCGCTGGCGATCGGCGCGCATGCTGCGCTGAACAAGCGGCCGCTGGAAGCGCCGAAGGCTGTCGCGACCGAGCAGAGCATCGTGCCCGTGCAGGCGTCCCGCGTCGCGCTCATCATCGGCAACGGCCATTACCCCGATGCCAACCACCCGCTGCAGCAGCCGATCAACGACGCCCGCGATCTGGGCGCGGCGCTGCGCGCAAGCGGCTTCGATGTCGACGTCGTCGAGGACGCCACCAGGGACGACATGAGCCGCGCCGTCGACCGCCTGAAGGCGAAGGTCGGGCCCGACACCGTGGTGATGCTGTTCTTCGGCGGCTTCGGCGTGCAGGCCGGCCGCGAGAGCTTCATGCTCCCGGTCGATGCTGCGATCTGGAAGGAAGGCGATGTCCGCCGCGATGGGCTGAGCGTCGAGCAGGTGCTGGCCGCGATGGACGAGAAGGGCGCGAAGGCCAAGCTCGTGGTGCTCGATGCCTCGCGCCGCAACCCCTATGAGCGCCGCTTCCGCTCCTACAGCCACGGCCTCGCCCCGATCAGCCCGCCCGAGAACACGCTGGTGATTACTTCGGCGACGCCAGGCAAGGTCACTGAGGAATCCAAGGCCACGAACAGCGTGCTGGTCTCCGAGCTCCTGAGCAACCTGAAAACCCAGGGCGGCATCGAGTCCGCCTTCAACAAGACCCGGATCTCGATCTCCCGCGCCAGCGAAGGCGAGCAGGTGCCGTCAGTGTCGTCGTCGCTGCTGGAAGACATCCGCTTAGGTGGCTAAGTGGCGAATAGCGAGTGGCGAGTAGCGAATAGGGAAGGAAGAGGCTGACGCTTCTTCCCTATTCGCTACTCCCTATTCGCCATGCGCCTCTATCCGTCCCTACTTCCCCTCCGCGCTCGCCATCACCGGCCGCACCGGATCGCCCTCGCGCAGGAGGGCCCCCGCGCGCGCCACCACGATGTCGCCTTCCTGCACGCCCTCGCGGATCTCGACCTGTCCGGCCTGCATCAGCCCGGTCTCCACCCGCCGCGTCTCGACGCGGTCGCGCTTGATCACCTGCACCACGGTGCCGGCGGTGCCATAGAGGATCGCGGTCAGCGGCACCGCGACGCCGCAGCTCTGCCCGGTCTTGATCTGCGCGCGGCCGGATGAATTCACCAACAGCCGCCGGGGGGCGTTGATGCCGACGACCACCTGGCCGAGCTGGCTGTTCGGCTCCACCGTCGGCGCCACCCGCCGCACCTTGCCGTCCATGTCGCCGGCGCCGATGACCTTGATCGACGCCGTCTGGTTCGCCTGCAGTTTGCCGAGGTCGCGCGTCGGCACCATGCCGATCAGGTCGAATTCGTTGCGGGCGATGATCGAGAACAGCGCCTCGCCTTTGCCGCCGGCGATCGTGCCGACGATCGCGCTCGAGGCCGAGATCGTCCCCGCCACCGGCGCGGTGATGTTGAGCTGCCCGCCCTCCGGCAGGTTCAGCCGCGCCAGCATCTGCCCCGCGGTAACATTATCCCCCGGATCCGCCATCACCTCCGCCACCTTCAGCCCGAACCGCTCCGGCCGCACCTGCGTCTCCTCCCGCGCCATGATGATCCCGGACACCTCGACAATATTGCCGAAGCAGGTCTTGGAGGCTTTCAGGACGGTGACAGTCGCGCCTTTGGGAGCCTCGGGTTCCTCGGCGGCGAGGGCGGCCACGGAGAGGAAGGTGGAAAACCCAAAAATGGCCAGGGCGGAAAGGCTTTTCATCGGCTAATCGTTCTCAGTTTCGCACCGATCGATACCAGACGAACCGCGATCGAGCTAGGCGCACTCGTTCGGCTCGTTCATGTGACGTTCTCTTGCGCGTTCTGGTAGTACTCGGCGCACGGGGAAGCAGGCGTGGAGAACTGCAACCTGCACACAGTGCTGGACATGCCAAGCGGCACCTTCCAAGGAGCGGGCGTCAAGACCGTGGTGCTGTTCTTCGAGAAGGGCGCACCGACGCGCAAAATCTGGTTCTACAAGCTCGATCCCGGCCGCAATCTCGGCAAGACCAATCCGCTTAACGACGACGACCTGAAGGACTTCGTCTCGTTGCAGGCGAAGTTCAAGGATAGCGGGAATTCGTGGACCGTTGATACGAAAAGCATCGACAAGGCTACCTATGACCTCTCGGTGAAGAACCCGAACAAGGCCACCGAGACCGAATTGCGTGATCCGAAGGACATCATTGCGGAGATGACGGCGCTGGATGCGGAGAGCGCGCAAATTCTTGCAAACATCGAGAGAGCGCTATGAGCGCGCGCCGCCTTCCGCCGGGTTGGAAAGAAAAAGAGTTGGGCAAGATTGCCCAGCTTTCAGGTCGTATTGGTTGGAAGGGGCTGACGGCGAAGGAATACACCAAAAAAGGTCCGCTGTTCTTATCGGTTCATTCGCTCAACTACGGGGACTACGTCGACTATCGCGATGCGTTCCATATCAGTCAGGAACGCTATGACGAAAGTCCGGAAATCATGCTCCGTCCAAATGATGTTCTAATTTGCAAGGACGGGGCAGGCATTGGAAAACTTGCCATAGTTGGTGACGACTTGCCGGGGCAGGCGACAATTAACTCATCGCTCCTGTTGATACGTGCACAGGAAGACATCCTCCCAAAGTACCTCTATTACATCCTATGCAGCCCCTATTTTCAGGACATCGTCAAATCACGATTGATGGGCGCGACGACGCCTCATCTCTATCAAAGAGACATCGCGGAATTTCCTATCTACCTTCCATCGCTCGCTGAACAACAACGCATTGTCACAATTCTGGACGAAGCTCTTGCCGCGTTGGCGACTGCGACCGACAACGCCGAGAAAAATCTCAAGAACGCGCGTGACCTCTTCGATAGCTGCGTTAGCTCAACCTTTCAGGAAGATCATGATTGGGAAGAGGTCACGCTTGGTGAGGTCGCAGAGTTCAAGAACGGCTTGAATTTCAACAAGAGCAGCAAAGGGCAGGAAATCTCGATTGTTGGCGTTCGAAATTTCCAAAATAATCTTTGGGTGCCATTAGACGATTTGGATAGGGTGCGGATCGACGGCGAACTCAATGACGCCTACGTGCTTCGTCGGGGTGATATCCTGACTGTTCGGTCGAATGGCAACAAGCAATTGATCGGGCGATGTATACTGGCACCAGAGATTTCCAGCAAAGCCTCCCATTCTGGGTTTACGATCAGAATTCGCATTACCAGGCCTGACATCGATCCCCACTATCTCGTCCGGTTTCTCAAGTCTGCGGAAGCTCGCAAATCGCTAGTCGAAAGCGGTGATGGTGCCCAAATTAGCAATCTCAATCAGCAGGCGCTGACCTCCCTTTCTGTCAAGCTCCTTAAGCCGAAGGAGCAACGGGACGTTGTTGCTCGCCTTGAAGGTATCGAGGCCGACGCGAACCGACTACAGCTATTCTATGAGCAACGAATTTCCCAACTCGCAGAACTTAGGCAATCCATCCTGCAGACCGCTTTCTCCGGAGGATTGAATTCGCTGCCTTCGGAAACCATCGACGAGGCGGCCGAGTGAACGAGGCCGAGACCCGCGCCGAACTGATCGATCCTGCTCTGAGGGCAGCCGGTTGGGGCGTCGTCGCCGATAGCCGGGTCCGTCGTGAGGAAATATGCCCCGGTCGGATCGAAGGAGCGGGACGACGAGGCAAGGCCGAGATTGCAGACTACGTGCTGACGTTTCGCAATCACAAGCTTGCCGTCATCGAAGCCAAGGCACGTGACAAGGGAGATACGGACGGTCTTGCGCAGGCGAAGGCATATGCGCAGCGGCTGCAGGCGCGGTTCGCCTATTCCACCAACGGCCGCCGTATCTACCGCGTCGACATGGCGACGGGTGCGGAGGCTTACATCGAGAGCTATCCGACGCCAGACGAACTTTGGGCCGAGACGTTTAAGACCAAAAATGAATGGCGCGACCGCTTCGCCGCCGTGCCGTTCGAGGAACGCGGCGGCGCGTGGCAGTCGCGTTATTATCAGCACAACGCCATCGAGAATGCGTTGGAGGCCATTGCCGTAGGGAGGCAGCGTATTCTGCTGACGCTCGCAACCGGCACGGGCAAGACCGCCATCGCGTTTCAAATCGCTTGGGCATTGTTCCAAAGCCGCTGGAACCTGTCGCGGAGGCCGGAGCGGCGTCCGCGTATCCTGTTTCTTGCCGACCGCAACATTCTGGCGGATCAAGCCTACAACGCATTCTCGGCTTTCCCTGAGGATGCCCTGGCACGCATCAAGCCGGACGAAATCCGCAAGAAGGGTCGCGTGCCGAAGAATGCCAGCATCTTCTTCACGATCTTTCAGACTTTCATGAGCGGCACTGGCGAGGAGGGTCAGCCGTCACCCTATTTCGGCGACTACCCGAAGGATTTTTTCGACTTCATCATCATCGACGAGTGCCATCGCGGCGGCGCCAACGACGAGAGCAACTGGCGCGACATATTGAACTATTTCTCGCCAGCCGTGCAGCTTGGCCTAACTGCGACGCCGAAACGGCGGGATAACGTCGATACCTACGCCTATTTCGGCGAGCCCGTTTACACCTACTCACTGAAAGACGGCATTAACGACGGCTTTCTGACGCCGTTCAAGGTCAGGCAGATAGCGACCACCCTCGACGACTATGTCTACACGCCCGACGATACCGTCGTCGAGGGCGAGATCGAAGAAGGCAAGCGTTATACCGAAGCGCAGTTCAACCGCATCATCGAAATAACGGAGCGGGAGCGTTATCGGGTGAAACTATTCATGGACCAAATAGACCAGCGGGAGAAGACGTTGGTGTTTTGCGCCACGCAGGAGCACGCCCGCGTGGTGCGCGATGCCATCAATCAGATCAAGACCAGCGGCGATCCGAACTACTGCGTCCGCGTGACGGCGGAAGACGGTGCACTGGGCGATCAATGGCTGCGCACGTTTCAGGACAACGAGAAAACGATCCCGACGATCCTGACCACGTCGCAGAAGCTTTCGACCGGCGTCGATGCACGCAACGTCCGCAACATCGTGTTGCTGCGGCCGATCGGGACCATGATCGAGTTCAAGCAGATCATCGGACGCGGCACGCGGCTGTTCGACGGCAAGGACTATTTCACGATCTACGACTTTGTGAAGGCGTACGAGCACTTCAACGACCCGGAATGGGACGGCGACCCGATTGCGCCGGTTGTGACGAGACCCAAGAAAGCCAATCACAATGAAATAGACGAAAGTCCATCACGCGGGTATGAACCGCCGCCCGAACAACCGAAAAAGATCAAGATCAAGTTGGCCGACGGGAAGGAGCGCGTAATCCAGCACATGATGGCAACGAGCTACTGGAGCCCAGATGGCAAGCCGATCTCTGCCAACCAGATGATAGAAAAGCTGTTCGGCGAACTGCCTAGTTTATTTAAAGACGAAGACGAGTTGCGAAAGATTTGGAGCAGGCCGGACACGCGCAAGGCATTACTTGAGGGATTGAGGGAAAAAGGATTCGGGAGTGATCAGCTTTTCGAGATAAGCAAAATGATAAACGCAGAGAAAAGTGATCTCTTTGATGTGCTCGCCTACATTGCTTACGCGCTCGCACCCATCACACGACAAGAGCGTGTTGAATCACATAAAGCCGCGATATTTGTGCGTTACGATGAAAATTTGCGATCGTTCTTGGAATTCGTTCTTGGCCAATATGTCAACCAAGGCGTCGGGGAGTTGGATCAGGATAAGCTTGGCGTCCTTTTGCAGCTCAAGTACCACACGATAGATGATGCCGCGTCTCAGCTTGGCGGTTTGGCTATGATACGAGACACTTTTCTTGGATTTCAGCAGCATTTGTATTCACCGAGCAAATAAAGACGGAGTTTCTGCCAACTGCTACAAGTGAGCCACATCGCTTTCCACTGTGGAGGGAGCAATGGTGGCCGGACTCTTTGCCCTTGTCACAGCGGCACTGTTCGCCGGGGCGGCGTTCTATATCAACGTCGCCGAGCAGCCGGCGCGGCTCCTGCTCGACGATGCGAGCCTGTTGCGGCAATGGAAGCCGAGTTATGCGCGCGGCTTTGCGATGCAGGCGAGTCTCGCCGTCATCTCGGCGCTATCAGGGTTTTTCGCGAGCTGGCAGTTGCAGGATTGGCGGTGGTCGGTCGCGGCGGTGCTGATGCTGGCGAACTGGCCCTACACGCTGCTGGTGATGCTGCCGACCAACAAGCGGATCGAAGCATGGCCGGCCGAACAGGCTGGTAACGAGTCACGTGCGCTCGTCGTCTCCTGGGGCGGGATGCATGCGGTGCGCACCGCACTCGGTCTCGTTGCGACAGCGATCTATCTGGCGCTCGCCGCCAGCACATAACGCTACTTTCCGTCCGCTGCTTCGCGCGCCAGTCGCTCGGCCTTCAGCCGTTCGCGATTTTTCTGAAAGGCCTCTTGCGCGAGCTGATGGTCCCGCATGGCCTGCTCTGCATCGCGCCGTCGCTCGGCCTCTCTGGCCTTGCGCTGCTCCGGCGTTGGCTTCTCACGGGGTGTGTATGAGTCTGACATGCAGCTACAACGCGCGAGGCGACCAAAAGTTCCCCTCGCATTGCGCGGCGAGAAGAATTATCGCAATTAAATCAATATGATTTGCCTCGTCCCGGCTAACAGCGAAAAATAAACCGCTTCGTTTTCTCCCCAAATCACCCCTATAAGTCCGCCGTCCCGCCCGGCAAGAGGGGCGGATCGCGGTCGTCACGAACGCGCGGCGGGATGCGGTGGACGCGAGAGCTGGCGAACGACGAACGCTTGGCTAACGCGGACGGCGAAGTCGTGTGGTCCTGGCGCCCCGACGCTGGCGCTAAGTTTCTTGCGCGAAGAAGTTTGCGCGA
>NZ_PSRR01000391.1 GCF_004296405.1 Bradyrhizobium sp. Leo170 | reverse complement strand
CCAAATGTTCTCCCTCCCTGGATTTCCTAGTTTTCCCGATAACTTTGGTTCCGTCCTCATCACATGTTAAGCGGCAGTGCTCGTTGTGCGGCCAAGAGGTCGCCTAATCGCTCATCAGGTGGTCGACGTCGGCCCAACACGTGCGAACATCGATGTCAGTCTGGGCACGCGCCAAAGAACCTGGCGAAGCGCCCCGTCTGCCGGACGGGCTCAATACGGATATGGATAAGGACGGTTGGCGCCACTGATGACGAGTTGCGGTCAGTTAACGTCGCCAGCCTCGGCCATATCAGAGCTGCGGGGCGGTGACCGCGTTCTCAGCTAACACTCTCGATCTTCTGCTTCGCGCCCGCCTTTCAATTTCAGCATCGCCAATGATCTTACGAAGCGAAACGAGGTCTGACATTTTTTCTCTGAGCATGTCGTCATCCGACGCAAGTTGCTCGCGAAGTTCTTTAACCGTGCGTGACAAAGTGCGCATCGGAAACAGCCCTCCCTGAAAAAGGAGTGAAGTATCACAATCGGGAAAACTCGGCAATCCGCTGCGTTATGGGACGGAGAGGAATAGTTGGATCCGAATCTGCGGCCTCAGCTCTATGCCCCCCAAGGCTTTGGCGTTGCGCGGAGCCCGCCGGCGAGCCTCCCGTCCTGAACTCAGGCGCAGAGGAACGAAGCAGTCGCTCAAGCGTACTTAGACCTAATCATTGTACGCGAAGATTTCGCAAGCGGGGCGAAGACTTTCTTCAATAAGCCGCCAGGGCCGGAAAATTTTTGGGAGATCATCCATGACCGAGGAGCCGCTCACGGTCGACGCAGGCAATGTTCCCGAAACGCTTTGCGTAGGAAAAATCAATTTGGCATCGGGGCCCGGGCCGCTCATGACGCTTACCTTTACAAACGTTCGACCAAAGGCAGGTCCTTTATTCGATTCCAATAGGATTGAGCATGAGAGCGTCGTGCGTGCTCGCATTGTCACGACGTTGGACAATTTGATTGCATTGCAAGATCTACTGAACAGTTCGATACGGCAAACGCCAGTTCCTTCCGCCAGCAGCGAGGCCGTCAAGGTCCATTGATGGGTTGCTGGCGGCGATGCGCGCCGCCGCGCGAGGCTGCTCCGGACGACGTCGACTGGGGAGGTCCGCGTCCATCCGGACGGCGAGCACCGCAAGCGGTTCGATTTCGCCCGTTGGCTTGGCCGGCATGGTTTCGAACGGGCTTCGCGCAGCGGGCGGACGGGTTACGGAGGCGGCTAGATGGCCGCCGCATCGTCGTGAATCCGGCGTCGGGCAAAGGCGACGTAGTGGCCGAGGTCGACGGCATCACCGTGTCGACCGAGTGTAAGGGTGGCCACCGAGATGGCGCTCAACGTGCTCGCCTACAACATGAAGCGCGTGATGACGATCATGGGCGTAGGCGGATTGCTGGAGGCGATGCGGGCATGAGGCCGGCCTCTGCGACCAAATCTGCGCCTACATGAAGCTCCTGTTGACCACCGAGACGACAAGAAATCGATGCCACCGAACTAGAAAGCTCGGCGGCCGCAAGATATGCCGGTGCGCCCCAACTTGCGCGATTTTTACACAGCCTGGGCCAGAAGCAGACATGTAACGCTTCGAGCGAGCGGTCAGCGTTCTTCCGTGGTCATGTCGACTGCGACGCCGAAATATCGAAATAAATTGCAAGCCTCAGCGGCCAAATTCGGAAATTCGGACTGGTTTGCATGATAGCGTGGACAGATCGGGATGGCGTGCCCGTCCTGAATTCGGGAGGACATTCGTCATGAGATTGTCATCGAGCCTTCTCGCACCCTCGGCTGTCGCTACCCTGTCAACCGCATTGCTGTGCGCCCTCGGCGGTACCGCCGTGTCGCAAACCACATCAGGCTCCACGCTTCCCAGCGTCACGGTCGAAGCGCCGAAGCAAACGGCGAGGCCACCACTCAGGGAGGAGCGGGCGGCAAATACTGGTGCAGTTCACCGGAGAGGGCGGGCCACCCGGACGACGGCTCAAACAGCGCGACGGACGCCGTCGACTGCGCAAGGTCCTGTCATGGCGAAGCTTGCCCGGCTCGAGAGAGAGGCCAGCAGTTGCAACGATGGTTGCGAATCAAGCTTCAAACGCGGCAAGGACCCTTGGGTTGGATGCAGTGAATCGTCGGGATATTACTCAGTTTTCTCAGCAACGTGCAAAGACACACTCACCTACAAGAGCTACGTGGATTGCGGAGAAACCAAAATGTTCCTGGGCTGGGATCGACAACGAGCCTGGTGGTATTGCAACGGCATGCAGATCGGAGGGAAATTTCGGGTCACCGCAGCCAATCGATGGAGGTAGCGCACGCGTATCTCGGCTCAATAGCGGACAGCTGACCCTCGTGTGTCATTTGTCTTCGCAAAGCCCGCTCGAAATGTAGTCGCGCCAAATACAATATCGATCCGAGGTTCCATCCGCGGCTGGAGCTCAACCTAGGTCCGCTATGCGGTCATCGGCGTCGTTTTGATCGCGTGCAGCTCACTTCCGGTCTAACCCCACAAGCAGACATAATCGCGGACCGTCGGCATGTCTCAAAAGGGCCATAAGCGGCCGTGAGCATCTGCAGCAAATGGCATGCCACCTCCCGGCGGGATTTCGGGGGCTAATTATCGAGACTTTGCGCATCGAAGCCGCAGACCATCATGAGCTGGCGTCCGCCGCCTGCTCAATCAGCACCGCCACCGCGCGGGGATTGGAGACGTAGATCGCGTGACTTCCTGGGACCTCGACGACCGTCGAGCCCGCGCGCTTCGACATCTGCCGTTGTGCTGACAGCGGGATCATCTTGTCGTCCATGGCCACGAGATACCAGCTCGGCTTCTCCCTCCACGCGGGCTCGGTGACCGCGCCATCGTTCGCATCCAGGCCAAACGGCACCTGGCTGTCGGCCCAGAAGGCAGCGGTCTTGGGATCCACATCAGCGCCGAACGCGGCCGCCATCTTCGCCTTGTCTTGGAAGAGATATCCCTCCTCCGGCGGCGTAAAGGACGGCGGGTGGCCGACGATGGTGTTGACGGACTCGCCTTTGTCCGGAGCGAAGGCGGCGATGTAGACGAGGGCCGCGACTTTGGGATGCATGCCCGCCTCGGTGATCACCACGCCGCCGTAAGAGTGACCGACCAGCACCGCCGGACCTTCCTGCTCATCGAGGATCAGATTGGTCGCGGCCACGTCGCCCTCCAGCGAGATGGTCGGATTCTGGACGACGCTGACCGTGAAACCGTCGTCCTTGAGGATGTCGTAGACGCCGGCCCAACTCGACCCGTCGACGAAGGCACCGTGAACCAAAACGATGTTGTTGATCCTGGCCATGACGCGCTCCTTCAAGGCAGAAGCGAGTGCCAGCAGCGAGGCCCAACACCCGCGCGTGTCCACGTAAACGGCGTCCACCTAGCACGTGTTCCGCGGAAAGATGCCGACAAGGGGAATAACAGTTTGCGCCCGCGAACTCCGATAGGCCGATGCCCGCTCAGGGTCAAAAGCGACTGTTTGGCAGTCGGCCGGTCACTTCCGGTCCACCCCTACTAACAGACATTCTCGGATACCGACGGCATGTCTCAAAGGGGCCAACAGGCGACATTCGCAGCAAGGGGCTTGTAGCTGCGGCTTTTACCTAAGGGCGGGCAGCGCTTCCTTCGTGAGCACGCGCCGGCTCTTGCGGAGGACGCCGACCATTTCGGCTTTCGTCTTCCTCATGCCCGTGAGCTGCCGGATCAGCGAGACATCGTCCTCGCCCATACCCAGCAGCTCTTCAACGCGGTCGCGAAGGCGCTGCAGCTCGCTCATTGGATCAGCCCGAGAAGCTTGACGAGGATGATGCCCGCGCCGAGCAAGGGATGCAGCTGCCGCCAAGGATATACAGTGCGACGTTCAACAGGAACGAGCCATTCTCGAGGGAAGCCTTACCGCCGGGCGAGCGCCGATAAGGAAGACGCCCAGCAGGACCAGCATGACTGCGGCACGGACCTGACCGTGCAGGACTGCGATGCTATAATAGGTTCTCGAACGCGCCGGCAACGCGGCGCATGCAAGTAACGAGCAAGGCCATGAAAGTCAAAGACCTGATAACTGAGCTGCAGAAGCTCGATCCGGAGACGCCGGTCGTCACGTCCAGTCCTGACGGCTTCGCTCTGTATGAGCCGACATTTGACCGCGAATGGATCACGATAGACCGGTTCGGTAGTCCGCAGCGCGCCATCTCAGGCGATCCCGGAGCCGTGGAGGCCGTCAGACTCTAGGCCTCCGGGAGGTTCTCCGGCACATAGAACTTGATGCGCCCGCCGATCGTATCGTTGTTTGGGTAGTCTGGTTCACGATTGGAACGCCTGGAACCAGCACAACGTTGTATAGACTGCGAACCGTCGCGGGGAGGCGGAGATGAAACACACCAAAGGCGAAATGATCCGAACAATCGTGAACGAAGCCGGCGATGAAGTGGGCCAGACCGACCTCGAGGGCATGCTTATCAAAGGGCACCACCAAATCGACGCCGAGCTAAAGCTCCGCCACAAACTGTTCTTCAGGACCAGCGGCGCGCTGACAAAGATAAACTGCATCACCATTGACCATGCCGCGCACAAGATCACGCTGGTGGTGGACGGCTTTAGTCGGGAACGTTCTCATACAGCTTGAGGGGTTCGCCCAGCGTATCGTTGTTCGGATACATCGCCTGAACCAATGCCCGGCCAGTAGGAACGAAGAGGCCGGCGCGTTGGATTGGAGGCGGCACATGAGAAACATCGTGGACGAAGCCGGCGAGATCGTCGCCAAGGCAACGCGTGACGGCACGTTGGTCGGCGGGCAGCACCGCATCGCGGTGGCAGCTAGCCTCGGTCAAAAGCTGTTCTGGCAAGACACCGGCGAACCTGTGAACCTTGAACCCTTCTTCAGGCATCCGGCAAGTTCTCATCGACATGTAGCTTGAGGCGTTCGTCCATCGTTGTTCGGATACAACTGCTTCAGGCAGCGGACGAGCTTGAACCACGCTTCCTGCTGGTCAGCGTCGTCGAAGACGATGTTGAACTGGATCACGGCATAATCGGTGTCTAATGAGGACGTTGTCGCGGACGATCGTGCCGTCGAGATCAGGGTGCTTTGAGGTCCGCTATGCCCTTAACACCGGCCCGAAAGCGGAGATCGCCGGTAGTCCGGGTCGGGCCAGAAGGCGACGTTCGCGGAGGCATGCCCCGCTCGTCGTCGATCAGTTCAGGTGTCATACGTCTGCAAGATCTGCGGGACATAGCTCTGGCAGAAGTCGAGGTATGTCCTGACAATGGTGGATGGGTGGCGGTGAGACGGATAGAGCAGATTGATTGGCTGCTCGGGCAACGGGTGTTGCGGCAGCAATGGCACCAAGCGCTTCTTTCGGCAGGTCCCACCACGGCTCAAACGCCTGGGGCAACGATAACCGCAGACGTCCCTTCAGGCGCGCCTGGTCGCTCATGACGGCTTGCTCAGCCTCGAGCAGCACCTCGATGCCGCGGCCGGCGTGCTCGTAGAGCCTGGTTCCGGCATCGGTAAGCTTCGCGCCGCGTGCCGAGCGCTCCAGCAACTGCACTTTGAGTTGCTGCTCGAGGTCCCGTATTCGACGGCTCAATGTCGGAAGCGGAATTCCGAGGCGGGCGGCCGCCGCTGAGAGGCTGCCCGCCTGAACGACCGCAACAAACATCCGGGTCGCGTTGAGATCCATGCGAAAAGCCTGCCATATCTGATAGGTCGATTGCCAATTTTGGTCGTTCAATTTCATATTTGGTTGGCCTATCCAGCTCGCAAGTCGAAAGGACCTCATCTGGAGAGCCTATGAAAACGAGCATCCTGGCAGCCATGTCATTCGCGTTAGCGGGGACGGTCGCGAGCGTCAACAACGCCCCGATCTTATAATCTCGGACTATCATCTTGCGAGCGGAAAGACCGGAATCCGAGCGATTGAACAAACTAATGCGGCGTTTGGTTCATCCATTCCAGCTATTCTCATCAGCGGCGATACGGCACCAGAACCATTACGTGACGCCAAGGATAGAGGATACATTTTGCTGCACAAGCCTGTCGACCCAATGCGGCTCCGCGCGGTCATGCACGATTTCTTTAGGGATCATGACGATAGGCGAGATACCCAGCCGGCTTTATGACTCAGATTTCGGCTACAATTCCCAGCCCATTTTTCCTACTTTTATTACTGCCTCGGTGCGGCTCGTTACGCTGAGCGCCCTGAGAACGACCGTGATGTGGTTTTTCACTGTCGGCACTGCCATATTGAGGGTCTTGGCAATGACCTTGTTGCTTTTTCCCTTCATCAGGAGCGCAAGCACTTCAATCTGCCGATCGGTCAACCCGAGCCCCTTAAGAGAGTCGCGCGCCGTCAGTTTATTTGTAAGCCGCGGAGGCGTTGTTTCCTCCAGAATTTCCGAGGGAATGTAAATCCCGCCGGAGAACACTAACTTAATGGCGTTGAGCATAACCTCCCGTTCAGTAGTTTTCGGGATGAAACCCAGAGCGCTAAGTTTGAAAGCGTGCTTGACTGTGCCTTGATCATTCGAGGACGAGATAACGATGATAGCAATGGTCGGATAGCGGTCTCGCAGTTCGCGGAGGACAGAGAAGCCATCTTGATCAGGCAAATTGATATCAAGCAAAATGAGGCTGATGTCGGGATGTTCCTCGACTATGTGCATTGCCTGACCGCTGTTCGAAGCCTCGAATATGACGGCTTCTCGCTTCAGTTGTTTCAGGACAGCGCGCAACGCCTCGCGTATCAATGCATGATCGTCAACAATAAGGACTTTCATGAAAAGCTCTCCGTCATCCCATGCACGGAGATCCAATTGAAAGAAAATCATACACCCGCCTTCGGGTCTTTGGTTGGCGGAAGATTGGCTCCCGACACCGTCTATTCTTCCTCCTTGCCCTGCCAGCGGTTCACCGTCAGCCACTCAAGGTAGGAGTCGAATGCCGTTGCGTGCTGCAAATTGTATTCACCTCGCCGTAGGACACCGAAAACGCGAGCGCGGGCCACGAGAGTCGCGGGGACTCAGAGTCTCCTTGCCTATATGGTAATGGTGAATGTCCATGATGTGTCCGACGGATGATGCGGAGATCTGTACGGTACCTTGATCATAGGACCTAGGAACCTCTTTGTGTGTTCCTCTGGCTGATTTACGCGCTGGACCGTTGAACGATAATCGTTAACGGATAGCCTACCGCGCCAGGAGGTTTTACCGGGCGCCCTTCGGGCCACCAGCGAAAATGTGGGCCGGGATGTGAATTGGATCACAAGGACTGTGGAGCCTGCCCCTTATTCTTCCGGCCATCGAACAGGAACCAAGGCCATGATTTCCCACCCAAGGACCCACAAGGGAGCGGTGCTGATCGCGGCGTACGTGATGTTTGCCTGCGTAGCGGCATTACTGTCGGTCAACCTGACATCACCCACCAGCGCCGCGCTCGGCGCTGACTGGCGGTGCAGCCGGTTTGCGCTCGTATTCACGAGCTGCACCCCGGTGCGCGCACACGAGGCCGTTTCCACTGGCGTGCGCAAGCCGACCT
>NZ_PSRR01000390.1 GCF_004296405.1 Bradyrhizobium sp. Leo170 | reverse complement strand
CACCACCACGGGCGGGATGCTTGATGGTGGGCACGCTTCGCTCTGCCCACCCTACAATTCAGGTGTGGCTGATCACACCTGCGGCGTGCCCTGGCGCCATTGGCCGCCGGCGATCTTGGCAGCGGCGATCACGGCCTGGGTTCGGCTTTCGACGCCGAGCTTTTGCAGGATCGCGGACACATGCGCCTTGATGGTGGCTTCGGAGACGCCGAGCTCGTAGGCGATCTGCTTGTTGAGCAACCCCTCCGACAGCATCATCAGGACACGCACCTGCTGCGGCGTCAGCGTCACCAGCCGGTCACGCAGCCGCGCCATCTCGGGATCGCCGGCCGACGACAGGTCGGTGTCGGCGGGAACCCAGACGTCGCCGTCCATCACCTTCATGATGGCATCGCGCAGCGTATCGACGCCGAAGCGCTTCGGGATGAAGCCCGACGCGCCGAAATCAAGCGAGCGGCGGATCGTGGTGGCATCATCGCTGGCTGATACGATCACCACCGGAATCGCCGGATACTGCGCGCGCAGATAGATCAGGCCGGAGAAGCCGCTGATCCCCGGCATGGTCAGGTCGAGCAGAATTAGGTCAACGTCAGCGTCCTTCTCGAGCAAGGCGGTGAGCTCGTCGAACGAACCTGCTTCGGTAATGGCGGCCGCACTGACGACGCTCGCGACTGCCTGCCGCAGCGCATCGCGGAACAGCGGATGGTCATCGGCGATGACAAGATGGGTCTGGACAGCAACGGTCATCGGTATCTCTTGAGCGGGTCGCCGCCCCCTTTTTTGTCCCTTGTCCTCCGAGCGAAGGCTGCGTGCAAGCCGTAATTCTACCGTCTGTCGAAGCAGTTAATGCGCGCGCTTGTGCGTCGCAACACGCGGGCCGAAGTCCGGATCGGGACCGCGCAACCGGCAACTCCTCGCAGCGTGGAAGGGCGTGAAAAGGGCCGAAAGTCGTATTGGGGCGGCTTTTGCCGCGATGTTACCCTCCTTCCAAGCCCGTAGCTCATCCGGCCGAACTCGGCAGGCGAGTTCACCAGCAATAATTTGGGGGGAATGATCCAGATGTCCACAATGACTGCAAGTTCGGCGCGCCCTGGCGGCATGACAAAGGATGAACGCTTCGTCATCCTTGCCTCCTCGCTCGGTACCGTCTTCGAGTGGTACGACTTCTACCTGTACGGATCGCTGGCCAGCATCATCGGCGCGCAGTTCTTCTCGGCCTATCCGCCGGCGACTCGCGACATTTTCGCCCTGCTGGCCTTCGCCGCCGGCTTCCTGGTGCGTCCGTTCGGCGCCATCGTGTTCGGCCGCGTCGGTGACATCGTCGGCCGCAAATACACATTCCTTGTGACCATCCTGATCATGGGCCTGTCGACCTTCATCGTCGGCCTGTTGCCCAACGCCGCCACCATCGGCATCGCCGCGCCGGTCATCCTGATCGCGTTGCGCCTGCTGCAGGGCCTTGCGCTCGGCGGAGAATATGGCGGTGCAGCAACCTATGTCGCCGAGCATTCCCCGCAGGGCAAGCGCGGCTACTACACCTCCTTCATCCAGACCACCGCCACGCTCGGCCTGTTCCTGTCGCTGCTAGTGATCCTGTTCACCCGCACAATGACCGGCGAGCAGGCCTTTGCGGAATGGGGCTGGCGCATTCCGTTCCTGGTGTCGGTGCTGCTGCTCGGTATCTCCGTCTGGATCCGGCTGCGGCTGAACGAATCGCCGGTGTTCCAGCGCATGAAGGACGAGGGCAAGAGTTCCAAGGCACCGCTGACGGAAGCCTTCGCCAACTGGGCCAACGCCAAGATCGTGCTGCTCGCCCTGATTGGCGGCACCATGGGCCAGGGCGTGGTCTGGTACACGGGCCAGTTCTACGCGCTGTTCTTCCTGCAATCGATCCTGAAGGTCGACGGCTACACCGCCAACCTCCTGATTGCCTGGTCGCTCCTGCTCGGCACCGGTTTCTTCATCGTGTTCGGCATGCTGTCCGACAAGATCGGCCGCAAGCCGATCATCCTCGCCGGCTGCGCGATCGCTGCGCTGACCTTCATCCCGATCTTCAAGATGATCACCACCAACGCCAACCCCGCGCTGGAAAAGGCGATCGAATCGACCAAGGTCGAGGTGGTGGCCGATCCCAAGGGCTGCGGCGACCTGTTCAACCCGGTCGGCACCCGCGTCTTCACCGCGCCTTGCGACACCGCGCGTGCCTACCTCGCCCAGTCGTCGGTGAAGTACGCGACGACCTCCGGCCCGGCCGGCTCCGGCGTGAAGGTCGTCGTCAACGGCAAGGAAGTGCCTTACGCTGACGCCAAGACTTCCAATGCTGCGGTGCTGGCGGCGATCCAGGCGGCGGGCTATCCGAAGACGGGCGACGCCGGCATCGTGAAAATGTCGCACCCGTTCGACATCTTCCGTCCGCAGGTCGCGGCCGTGATCGGGCTGTTGTTCATCCTGGTGCTCTTCGTCACCATGGTCTACGGCCCGATCGCCGCCATGCTGGTCGAACTGTTCCCGACCCGCATCCGCTACACCTCGATGTCGCTGCCCTACCACATCGGCAACGGCTGGTTCGGCGGCCTGCTGCCGGCGACCGCGTTCGCGATCGTGGCCTCGACCGGCGACATCTATGCCGGCCTCTGGTACCCGATCATCTTCGCGGCGATCACCGCGGTGGTCGGTTTCCTGTTCCTGCCGGAGACCAAGGACGTCGATATCAGCAAGACCTGAGACGAATCGCGCTTCCAGCGTTTGCTCGATCGGCCGCGGAGCGATCCGCGGCCGATTTTCTTTGAGCTGGCTGATCTCCAAGTTTCGTAGCCCGGGTGGAGCGCAGCGCAACCCGGGACACTTGTGTCGACATCTACCAGCGGTCCCGGGTTACGCTGGCGCTTCACCCGGGCTACGGAGCTTCCCGTGAGGAGAGACGATCTGCGTCATTTTGTGCTTCCGACGAATTGCAGCACGACCTCGCGCCGGTGCGGCCTGGCGCGATGCTCGATCAGGTAGATCGCTTGCCAGGTGCCGAGCGCGAATTCGCCTTCGAGTACCGGAACCTGGAGCGAGGTCGACGTCAGCATGGTCTTGATATGCGCCGGCATGTCGTCGGGACCTTCGGTGTCATGGCGCCATCCGCCATTCTCGGGCGCGAGGCGGCGCAGCACGGTGAGGAGATCCTCGAGCACGGTCGGATCGGCATTCTCCTGGATGGTCAGCGACGCCGAGGTGTGGCGGATGAACAGCGTCACTTGCCCCTCGGCCCCGCGCGCCTCGCGCAGGAATTTTGCGACCTCCGATGTGAGGTTGGTGAAGCCAACGCCCGGCGTGTGCACGGTCAGTAGCGATGACACGATGGTGGTGGCACTGGCGATTGATGGGGCGCTGCGCGAGAGTGAGGTCATGAACGAAGGACCTATCTACAAACGAACTAAATCTTCCCCGACGCGTCGCGCTGCACGCGGTTGGCCATCTCGACCAGGCGGCGCCAGGCTCGCTCGAGGAACGACATCATGCGGTCCATATCCTGATCGCTCGGCAACGGGATTTCGATCCTGCGTCCGCCCTCGGCGACCTTCGGCTCGCTTTTCTTCAGCGAATCCGATTTCGGCAACACCTCGTCGGTCTTGCCGGTGGTGGTCGGATCGCGCTGCGCGAGCTCGGCCTTGAGCGTCTCGTTCTCGGCCTGCAGCCGGCCGATTTCCGCGTCCATCGCGGTGCGCTCGTCGGGCACGGCATAGCAGGCCCAGCCCGTACCCGAATTATTGTTGCAGGTTGAGACCGTGCCGGTCCGCGTGTCGAGCCGCAGCACGCCATCGGCGGTGGTTGACAGCGCGTAACGGCCGTTCTCGGTATCCGGCCGGGATTGGGCAAAGGCTGTGCCGCTCAGGCTCAAGCTCAACGCCACACCGGCCAGGACCGTGGAAACTTTCGAGGATGAGTTTCGCATCGGCTTCCTCCCGCAAGATCAGCGTGCCCCTATACATCCGACGTATAGGGCGGCCTGCCCGACTTCAATGCATCGGCGAGCAAATCCAGCCGGTCCTGCCCCCAAAATACCTCGCCATCCAGCACATAGGCGGGCGAGCCGAATACGTCGGCCGTTATCGCATCCTGACGGTTCTGCTCATAGGCCGCGCTGATCGCCTCCGAAGCGGAACGTTCCACCAGCTTGCTGCCGGGCAGGCCCGCTTCGTCGGCAAGGCGCGCCACTGTCGCGGGATCGGCGAGATCGAGCTGGTCCTCCCAGACCGCGACAAAACCGCGCTTCAGGAAAAGATCGGGATAGAGCCCCAGCTCGATCGCAGCGATGACCGCGCCGTCTGCAAGGCGGGCATTAAGGCGGGCATTGAAGGGCCAGTGCGCGGGCTTGAGATGAAACTGCAATCCGCGCCGGTCGCGCCAGCGCTGCAATTCCACCATCCGATAACGTTGCCGCACCGGGTGGCGCTTGAGAAGCGGCAAGCCGCCGGTCTCCGAGAACAGGTCGACCAGCACCACCGGCTTGTAGTTCACCTTGAGATCAAAGCCAGTGACGAGATCGCGGAACGGCTGGTGACCGATATAGGCCCAGGGAGATTGAAACGAGAAGTAGTAGTCGACCTGGCGCGACATGACGGCTCCGAGCGGGATTGGTGCGATGATGCGCCCATCCCAACAGAGCGTCCCGACCGGTGCAAGACCGCCGCGGCCTGAATGTCCGCTGTTGCGTTGCGATGACAGGTCGCAGACATCTGGAATATCTCCAAAGAAGTGCAATCGAATCAATGCGCTAACTGGTCGTTACGCAATCTTGACTTGATCGGACGCGGTAAGTATGGTCCGCGCGGCTTTTGAGGGTGGCGGCGCAATTTCCATCAACCGCAGCATCGTTTAGTGTCTGCCGCATGGCGGAAAACAAAAACGACAACGCAAGTGGAAATCGCGACCAGTCGTCGTCCGACGAAGCTGCGCTTTCCGCAAGGCTCGGAAGTCTGGATCATCGGTTGTCCGAAATACGCGACAGCCGCAAAATCAGGACTGATCAATCCGGAACTGAAAGCGGAGACGGTGCCGCCAGAGCTTCCGCTATGGCGCTCGGTTTCCGGCTTTCCTCGGAATTGGTTGCGGGCGTTGTCGTCGGGGCGGTGATTGGCTGGGGATTCGACCGTCTGCTGTCGACATCGCCGTTCGGTCTCATCGTGTTCCTGCTGCTCGGCTTCACGGCCGGCGTGGTCAACGTGGTGAGGTCTGCAGGCGTGGCCTCAGGCAAGCGCTGAGTTCTGGCGGAAGTCACGACATCTGTAATTCGATTGCCGGCGGATAAGCCGGGGGACCAAGAGCCGCGCGGATGAAAATCGATCCGATCCACCAGTTCAATATCGAGCCCCTCTTCACGATCGGCCATATCGGCGATCACACGATCGCCTTCACCAATTCGACGCTCTACATGTTCGTGGCGGTGGCGTTGATCTCGGTACTGATGCTGGCGAGCGGCCGGCAACTGGTTCCGGGGCGCCTGCAGTCGGTCGCCGAAATCTCTTACGAGTTCGTCGCCAGCACCATCCGCAGCACCGCCGGCGCGGAAGGCATGAAGTTCTTCCCGCTGATCTTCTCGCTGTTCATGTTCATCTGCGTCTCGAACCTCGTGGGCATCATCCCCTACACGTTCACGATTTCGAGCCACCTGATCGTCACCGCAGCGCTCGCGCTGCTCGTGTTCTTCACCGTCCTGATCTACGGCGTCTACAAGAACGGACTGAAGTTCTTCAAGATTTTCGTGCCGTCCGGCGTTCCGATCTACATCCTGCCGCTGGTCATGTTCATCGAGATCCTGTCGTTCTTCCTGCGGCCGGTCTCGCACAGCGTGCGTCTGTTCGCCAACATGCTGGCCGGCCATATCGCGCTGAAGGTGTTCGCGGGTTTCGTCGCGATGCTCGGCGTCTCGCTGGGCGCCATCGGCTGGCTCGGCGGTGTGATGCCGCTGGCCCTCACGGTCGCATTGACCGCGCTCGAATTGCTGGTCGCTTTCCTGCAAGCCTACGTGTTTGCGATCCTGACCTGCATCTACCTCAACGACGCCATTCATCCGGGACACTGAGCGGTCCGGGGAATTTCCACCCACATCTGTCTTTCTCTCCAAGGAGCAAACTATGGAACCGGCAGCAGCTAAACTTATCGGCGCGGGCATCGCGTGCATCGGCATGGGCGGTGCGGGCGTCGGCGTCGGCGTTATCTTCGGGAACTACCTTGCCGCCGCGGTGCGCAATCCGTCCGCCGCCCAGGGCCAGTTCGGCAACCTGATCTTCGGCTTCGCCGTGACCGAAGCGCTCGGCATCTTCTCGCTGCTGATCGCGTTGCTCTTGCTGTTCGTTCCGCTCTGAGCGGTACACTTTTGCGCCGCCTGCGGGCGGCGTCCGTGACAGCTACAGGAGAACACCATGGCTGAGAGTCATGGCGAAGCATCAGGCCAGAAGGCCGGCGCCCACACCGAAGCCGATGGCGGCCACGGCGGAGCTTTCCCTCCGTTCGATTCGTCCACCTTCGCCTCGCAACTGGTGTCGCTGGCTATCGCCTTTGTCGTGCTCTACATCATCGTGTCGCGTTTCGCGCTGCCGCGTGTCGGCGGCGTGATCGAAGCGCGCCAGAACATGATCGAGGGCGATTTGGCGGAAGCGCAAAAGCTCAAGGACGAGTCCGCGGCTGCGCTGAAGGCTTATGAGAACGACCTGGCGGCCGCGCGCTCCCGCGCTCAGGCCATCAGCAGCGAGACCCGCGAGAAGCTGAACGCGGCCTCCGAAGCCGAACGCAAGGTGCTGGAGGACAAGCTTACAGCCAAGCTCCACGACGCCGAGAAAACCATCGCGGCGACGCGGGCGGCGGCGATGAGCAATGTCCGCGGCATCGCGGCGGACGCGGCGACCGCGATCGTGCAGCGGCTAACCGGCGTGGCGCCGGATGGCGCTGCGGTGAACGGCGCCGTCGACGCCTCGCTGAAGGGACAAGCCTGATGTTGACCGAGCCGGAAACCTGGGTTGCGATCGCCTTCGTCATCCTGATGGTGGTGTTTGCCTATCTCGGCATCCATCGCACGGTGCTGAAGGCGCTGGACAACCGCAGCGAACGCATCAAGGCCGAACTCGACGACGCTCGCCGCCTGAAGGAAGAGGCCGCAAAGCTGCTCGCCGAATACAAGGCCAAGCGCACGACTGCCGAGCGCGAGGCGGAGGAAATCGTCGCGAGCGCCAAGGCGGACGCCGAACGCATCGCGGCTGAAGCCAAGACGAAGATGGAAGATTTTGTCGCGCGGCGGACCAAGACCGCCGAGAACAAGATCGCGCTCGCCGAAGCCCAGGCTTTGGCGGATGTCCGTGCCGCTGCGGCGGATGCCGCCGTGACGGCGGCGTCCACCATCCTGTCGCAGTCGGTCAAGGGCTCCGTCGCCGACGACCTCCTCGCCAAGGGAATCGCCGAGGTTCGTTCCAAGCTGAACTGAGCGGCTTCAACGCAAATCAAAAAAGCCGGCGCGAGATGATCGCGCCGGCTTTTTTGTTTGGGACTGTCTTGTAGGGTGGGCAAAAGCGAAGCGTGCCCACCTTTCTTGCACCGAACGTGGATGGTGGGCACGCTTC
>NZ_PSRR01000389.1 GCF_004296405.1 Bradyrhizobium sp. Leo170 | reverse complement strand
CGCGCCGGCCCCGGCCGCCAAGGAGGCCAAGAAGGAAGCCGCTCCAGCCGCAGCGCCTGCGTTGCCGGCGGGACCGGCGGTATTCCCGAACGCGGTCGATCCGAAATACGCCAAGGAGACGCAGGGCAAGGCGCGCATGCACACCTGCGTCGACCAGTACAATGCCAACAAGACCACCAATGCCAATGGCGGTCTGAAGTGGATCCAGAAGGGCGGCGGCTATTACAGCGAATGCACCAAGCGGTTGAAGGGCGCCGCTTGATCTTGAAGCGGCTGGCGCGGTCGGAGTATGACGCCGGCCGCGTCAGCCTTTATCGTGCCGTGTTTCGGACGAGTTTGGTGAGCTCAGCAAAGCTGCGTGACATGTCCGCCTGCCGAGCGTAGACAGCGAAGGCAGCCGCGAGATTTGACATGAGCCCACCGACCGATCGTGCCGGAATCAATCCGGAACCCACGCGCCGCGCCGCGCTCGGCCTGATGGCTGCCGGCATCACGCTGCTGGGCGGCACTGCCGTCGCGCAGGAAGAAGAGAAGGTGCTGACCGAAGCCGCCGTGCTGCGCGATCCGGAGATCCCTGTCGCCGGCAACGCCAAGGGCGACATCAGCATCGTCGAGTGGTTCGACTACCAGTGTCCCTATTGCCGCAAGATCGCGCCTGAACTGCAGCAAATTGCGCAGGACGATGGCAAGGTGCGCCTGGTGTGGAAGGATTGGCCGATCCTGGGCGATGTGTCGAAGGTCGCATCGCGCATGGCGCTGGCCGCGAAGTATCAGGACAAGTTTCAGGCAGCGCATGAGGCGATGATGGGCCTCACCATGAAACTGACCGAGCCGCGGATACAGGAGGTGCTCGCAGGTGCGAGCATCGACATCGATCGCTTGAAGCGCGATCTTGCGGCCAATGCCACGACGATCGATGCCATTCTTGCGCGCAACAACGCCCAGGCCGAGGCCTTCGGTTTTCAGGGCACGCCGTCCTTCATCGTCGGCAAATTCCGCGTGCCCGGCATCCTGACCAAGGAGCAGTTTGTGCAGGCCATCGCCGACGCGCGCAAGGCGAACATGAGTCGCTAGATCGGGCAGTTCCTCAGGTCTGGCAGGTCTTCGCTAGCGCGATGAAATCTTCTGCCAATCCTCATGAGCGCGTGCTTTCAGCGCCTTCAGGTCATCGGCGGCAACGTCCCAGTTGACGATGGTACGGCCGCTCTGCGCGGCCTGGCCGCCCGCCACGCTCGACGTCCGCATCGAATCATAGAGATAAACGCCCGCAATGAGCAGTAGCGCACCCAAGATCATTCCGAAAAACGTTCGCATGACGAAACCTCCGGTGACCGCAGATAACGGGGATGGCCGGCGGATGGTTCCGGGGCCGGCCAGTTCGTACCGGAACCGCGCTTAAGCCCGCCCGAAGGCGTGCATCACGTAATCGATGAACACGCGCACGCGCGGCGAGACCTGGCGGTTGCGCGGGTAGAGCAGGGATACCGGGACCGAGGGCGGCGGACATTCGGTGAGCACCTCAACGAGCGCCCAACGCGCCAGATCGGCTTCGGCGTGGAAGCGCGGCACCTGGACCAGGCCGAGGCCGAGCCGCGCGGTGGCGAGGTAGCTCTCCGGTCCCGTCACCGACATGATCGCCGGCAGCGTCACTTCGCGCACCGTGCCTCCGACCACGAACTCCATCGGCCGCAGCCGCCTCGTCGTCAGCGAGCGTATCCCGATCATGCGGTGGCCTTCGAGCGCATCGGGACCAGACGGCGTGCCGAAGCGCTCGAAATAGCCAGGCGCCGCGCAGGTGAAGCGCTCCAGCATCACCACCTGCCTTGCGATCATGTCGCTGTCGGGCAGATGGCCGAAGCGCAAGACGCAATCGACGCCTTCCTCGATCAGGTCGATCCAGCGGTCGCTCTCGCTCATGTTGATCTCGATGCCGGGATATTCCGCGAAGAAGCCCGGCAGGTTGGGCAGCAGGAAGTGACGCGCCAGCGTGCCCTGCACTTCCAACCGCAACAGCCCCTTCGGCTTGCCGCCGCCGAATGCGCCTTCGGCATCCTCGAGGTCGGCGATCAGCGACAGGCAGCGGCGGTAATGGGCTTCGCCATCGAGGGTCGGGCGGACATGCCGCGTGGCCCGTTCGATCAGCCGCACACCGAGCCGCGCCTCCAGCGATTTGACGGCGTCCGTCACCGTCGAGCGCAGCATGCCGAGATCCTCAGCTGCAAGCGAAAAGCTGCGCCGCTCCACCACCCGGGTGAACACCCGCATCGCATCGAACCGATCCATCGCGATTATCCGGATTTTGGGAATAGTGATGCCAATCTATGCATGATTATCCGGAGTGTGAAAGTGCCTACCTTGCTCCTGTCACCCAGCGGCCAAGCCGCAGACCGAGAGGAGAACAAGATGTCGAACGAAACCAACAAAGTGGCACTGGTAACGGGCGCCTCGCGCGGGATCGGCGCCGCGGTGGCCGAACGCCTTGCGAAGGACGGCTTCACCGTCGTGATCAATTACGCCGGCGACACCAAAGCCGCCGAGGCGGTGGCGAGCCGGATCGAAGCCGCCGGCGGCCGGGCTCTCACGGCCAAGGCTGACGTCAGCGATCCCAACGCGGTGCGCGGCGTATTCGATGCGGCGGAAGCCGCGTTCGGCGGCGTCGACGTGCTCGTCAACAACGCCGGCATCATGAAGCTTGCCAGGATCGCCGACACCGATGACGCGCTGTTCGACCAGCACGTGGCCATCAACCTCAAGGGCAGCTTCAATGCGATGCGCGAGGCCGCGCGCCGGCTGCGCGACGGTGGACGCATCATCAATTTCTCGACCAGCGTCGTCGGCACCAAGTTCGAGACCTACGGCGCCTACACCGCGACCAAGGCGGCGATCGAGGTCTTGACCGCGATCCTGTCCAAGGAATTGCGCGGACGCGCGATTACGGTCAACGCGGTCGCACCCGGTCCGACGGCGACCGATCTGTTCCTGCACGGCAAGTCGCCGGAACTGATCGACCGCCTTGCCAAGGCCAATCCGCTGGAGCGGCTCGGCACACCCGAGGACATCGCCTCGGTCGTGTCCTTCCTCGCCGGTCCCGACGGCTCCTGGATCAAAGGCCAGACGCTGCGCGCCAATGGCGGCCTGGTTTGAAACAACGACATCGACGAGGACAGTTCCGCCAGCGTGGCGAGTGGTCCCGGGTTACACTGGCGCTTCACCCGGGCTACGGCACCTCATTCAGCCACTCCAGGATCACCGCGTTCATCTCGCGCGGGTAGGTATGGCTGAGGTCGTCGAGCTCGCGATAGGTGACGGCGGCACCGGCCGCGCTCAGCGCCTGCTGCGTCTGGCGCGCGACCTGCACCGGGAACATCCAGTCGAGCGTCCCATGCACGATATGGATCGGCAATCCGCGTAGCCGTTCCGCGTCCGCCATTTCGGCCATCAGCGGATGAAAGGTTGCTGCCACCGGGGCGAGGTGGGTGAAGGGCGAGGCGCTGCCCAAGCCTGAAACATAGCAGAACGTGCCGCCGTCGCTCATTCCCGTCATCAGCATTCGCTTCTCGTCGATAGTCCAGCGCGACCGTACGAAATCGAGAATGCGGACAAGGTTCGGCGTGTCGATATCGTCGCCCATCAACGCCCAGGTGCTTCCGAGCGCGGTCGGCGAGACGAGGATGGCGCCGCGGCTGCGTGCGTCGCGCAGCCAGCTCCACAAGAAGCCGCGGCCATTGCCGCTGCCGCCATGCAGCGCCATCACCAGCGGCCAGGCGCGGTCGGGTGTGTAATGTTCCGGCACGTAGAGCGAAAAGCCCCCGCGGCTGCCCGGCTCGTTACCGTCGTGCAGAATGCCGGTGGTTGCACCGGCAGGCTCGGCCAGCCGCGCTAGCAGTTCGGCATCCCCGCGCAAAGCGGGATCGGTGAAGAACTCGTTCACCGGTGGCAATCGCGTGGCCAGCGGATAGAGCGCCTCCAGCGCGCGCGGCGTGTAGCGCAGCGCGCGGAACACACTCACGAGATCACCATTGCCGTCCTGCACCGCGCGCAGGCCCCGATATGCGGCGAGCGCCGCATCGCTTGCGGTTTCGAGTTGCGCCCTGATCGCGGCAAATTGCTCCGGCCAGTCGGCGAGCCGCGGGCGGACCGCGCGCAGCGCCGCGTCCGGCTCGCCCGCGATCTGCATGACGTGGCCGAACTCCGGCGGGTGCAAATGGCGCGCGATGAAGCCGAGCGATTCCAGCGTCTGCAACAGCGGCGGCAGCACGGCAACGATGTCGTCCACCACGGCCTCGCCCATTGCGCTGCTCTTCGCGCTCAATGCAGCCGCGGCCCCTTCAACAGTTTCGTGCGATCGATCGAGGCCAGCGTGACGTCGAAGGTGACGCCTTCGTGATAGACGGTGAGCGGCACGTCGACGCCGGCGGTGCCGAGCGACCAGAGCTTGCGATAGAAGCTCGCCTGGCTCATCACCTTTTCGCCGTTGACGGCGAGGATGACGTCGCCGGTCTTCAGCTCGGCGCGCGCCGCCGGGCCCTTGCCGGCGATGCCGACCACGACGATGCGGTTGTCGATCTCGGTCGTGTACATGCCGAGCCAGGGCCGCGATGGCCGATTGACGCGGCCATATTTGCGCAGGTCGTCGAACACCGGCATCAAGAGGTCGATCGGCACCATCATGTTGACATGCTCAGCGCGGGCGTTGCGCTCGCGTTCGAGCTGCAGCGAGCCGATGCCGATCAATTCGCCTTTGCCGGAGATCAGCGCGGTGCCGCCCCAATTGGGATGCGCGGGATAGGTAAAGATCGCTTCGTCGAGCAGGTATTCCCAATAGCCTGCAAATTCCTGCTTCGCCACGATCTGGCTCGCCAGCGAGCGGGTGCGGCCGCCGGCGCCGCCGACCACGACATTGTCGCCGACCTTCGTCGCGGCAGACGAGCCGATCGGCATCGGCTCGATGCCCGGCCGTCCCAGCGCCTGCACCAGGCCGAAGCCGGATTCGAAATCGAACCCGAGCGGATGGCCCTCGATCACACGACCGTCGCCAAGATGCAGCCACACGGTTTCCGCTTCAGTGATGAGATAGCCGATCGTCAGCACCAGCCCGTCGTCGATCAGGACACCGTTGCCGGCGCGCTCCGTGCCCAGCGTCTCCGCGCTGAACGCGTCGGACGGGATGATGGAGTGCAGTCCCACCACGGCGGCAAGCGCGCGGTCGAGGTCAAACTTGTAGTTGCCGGAACTGGGCTGGTGTGCCGGTGGCACTTTCCATTCGGTCAAGGAAGACATGAAGGATCTCCGTAAGAATCGCGTTTCCTTCGACTAACGCCGCACCCAATAATCAATGTCCGGTCGATCGTCCCGAAGACAATATAACAACGAAATGAGCCCAGCGCGAGCGGGCTTCGCGGTTTGGAACGACTACAAATCCATCAGCCCCGCCATTGCCGATAGTCGCGCCGAACCTTCCCGTTCGCGACAGTTGCCGCTGCTTGCAACCAGCCGCGTGGGCGTTTTCGCAGGTCGGCTTCGATGGCCTGGCGTCCGGCCGGGCTGGCGGCGTGGATGGACGCAACATCGAATGCCATGGCGTGAAGCAGCTTCAGGTGCAGCTTTCTCCCGGCGCTCTTGCCGAGTTCGATTTTCTTGGAGTCGGCGGAGATGCGGCGGAAGATGAACTTCTTGTGTACGGTCAGAAAGGGATCCGGCGAACGGTACCTGCCGTTGGCCGATTTGAGGAAATTCGATTTCTTCGATGTTGTCGCATCGTGAGCCCAGGTCCATGCCGAGGGCACTAACGCCTTTGCCTCACGCACGACCAGGCCTTCGCGCCATTTTGCGATCACGGCGTAACGCGGCCGTCCCAGGCTGCCGCCGCCCTTCTTGAAAATCTGGCATAGCCGGATGTCGGTCGCGTCCTTAGGCAGGCTTGCCTCCAGTACCTTCTCGACCTCCCTCGGTCGCGGCCGGGGCTTGCGATATTTTTCGATGTCGTCCCAGAATTCTTCCGCTTCTCCGTCGTCCGGCTCGGCGTAAGGCCTGAGCCAGGTTCGGTTCTCGAACAACAGCGCCGGTCGCGGGTATTTCAGGCCCTCGTGATATGCCTTCAACAGGGTGCTGGCGGCATCTTCATCGTCGACAGCCGAACGCGGCGCGAGTTGGATGCTGGTTGCCAGACGGACGAGATCGAGCAGATAGGGCATCTCGGCGGCTTCGTCGAAATCGTTGACTCCCCAGACCAGACGCCCATCGGCGTCGCGCCAGGTTCCGAAATTTTCCAGATGCAGATCGCCGACGGCGAGCACCTTGGGCGCGTCCATCAGCTCCGGACACCAGTCGCCGATTTTCCTCGCCCAGCGGAAATAGGTCGCGCGCAGGAAGATGAAGGCGCTCTCCTTCATTCGCTCGTGCTTGTAGTCGATGTCGCTCTTGACGATATCGCACTGCGTCGCCAACCACTTCTCGAATTCCCTGTTATCATCGCGGAAAGACATGGGAGACCTCACACGGTTGGATCGGTGGAACGGATTCTACCTTAAGATGTGATCTCGCAGAACCTCGCATGTAGCGTCTTGAGCCGATGCGAAACGTCGCATACATGCCGACCAATCCGGTGCTGGCCGACGGAGCCGAAAATGCATGGCGGGAGCAAAGATCGTTGAAGGCGACACGTCGCACGCCCGCAAGTGCGGGCATCATGATGTATCGCCGTTCGGGGTCGCGGCTGGAAGTTCTGCTCGTGCATCCCGGCGGGCCCTACTGGCGCCGCAAGGACGAGGGCGCCTGGTCGATCCCGAAGGGGGAGATGGACGGCGAGGAGGATGCAATCGCCGTGGCGCGCCGCGAATTTGCCGAGGAGACCGGCGTCGTCCTTGATCAGCCGCTCGAACCGCTGGGCGAGATCCGCCAGCGCGCCGGAAAGCGCGTGATCGCTTTCGCCGTCGAAGGCGATCTCGATGTGCATGCTATCAGGAGTAATATGTTCGAGATCGAGTGGCCGCCGAGAAGCGGGAAGATGCAGGCGTTCCCTGAGATCGATCGCGCCGAATGGTTCGATCTCGCGGCCGCGCATGCGAAGATACTCGAAGGCCAGCGGCCGTTGCTCGATCGCCTCGTCGAGCTCGTCGGCCCATCAGGGAGAAGCCCATGAGCGACCGCTTTGATCTCGCGCGCTTTGTCGATGCGCAGGCTCCGGTTTACCGGCAGGTTGTGGCTGAGCTCAGCCGCGGCCGCAAGCAAAGCCACTGGATGTGGTTCATCTTCCCGCAGCTTGCCGGTCTCGGGTTCAGCGCGATGGCGCAGCGCTTTGCGATCGCCTCTCGCGACGAGGCGATCGCCTATCTGAAGCATGAGATCCTGGGACCGCGGCTGCTCGAATGCACGCGTCTCGTCAACGCCGTCGATGGCAAGACCATCCGGGAAATTCTCGGCAGTCCCGACGATCTGAAGTTCCGCTCCTCGATGACGCTGTTTGCCGCGGTGTCGGCCGTTCCCGAATTTCCCGCTGCGCTGAAGAAATATTATGGTGGCGAAGCCGACCCACGAACGCTTGAGCTGTTAGCTGGCTAAAGCTGAACCGACGTCATTCCGGGGCGCGCGTCAGCGCGAGCCCGGAATCCATCGGGCCGCATGCGTAAGTGGAGAAATGGATTCCGGGTTCGCGCTG
>NZ_PSRR01000388.1 GCF_004296405.1 Bradyrhizobium sp. Leo170 | reverse complement strand
TCAGTCCATCGGCGAACTCGAGACCCCGGATTGCGCTGCGCTCCATCCGGGCTACAGATCTTAGACCCGCCTTCGCAGTGCTGCTTCCAGCGCTTCGCTTGAGCACGGCTTGACCAGGCGCGGCTTGTCGGCCAGCGCGGCGGGAAGGCGGACATCGGCGCCATAGCCGGTGACGAAGACATAGGGGATCTGTAGCGCGCCGAGCTCTTCGGCGAGCGCAAAGGTGTTCTCGCGGGCCAGCACGACATCCAGCAGCGCGAAGTCGGGCCGGCGATAGGCGATGATCTGAAGCGCTCGCGCGACGCTGGTCGCCGTCCGCACCGTCTTCACCCCAAAGCCGAGGATCGTGTCCTCGAAATCGAGGGCGATGATCGGATCATCCTCGACGATCAACACGTCGGAGGGCATGCCGTTGAAGAGGGCGGGTTCCATGAGCGTGCCAAGTCCTGTGTTGAAGGTCCTGTCTTGAAGGATTGATCTGATCGCCGGTGATGAGCCGGCCATCGGCACGCTGCCGGCGCGTCGCCCAAGCACACCGGCGGTTCCCTTATCGAAACGCACCACACCGGGATCCCGTCGTCTGTTCACTTGTGCACACAACAGGAGGAACGGGTTGACTATCGTCGCGGTTAGTGAGGGGGAGACCCGATGCTTCAACAACGCAGCCAACCGGACAGAGCAGACCGGCCCTTTAACAACCTGTTGCGCCGTCTGAGCGACGCCGATTATGGGCTGATCGCACCGCACCTCGCGCGCGCCGAGGCCAACGCCAACGACCTGCTTTACAACCCCGGCGACGACGTCGAGACTGTGTATTTTCCCTGCGGGCCCGGCCTCGTCTCCTACCTCGTGACCAACGAGGACGGCCGCGACGTCGAGACCATTCTGGTCGGCCGCGAAGGTGCTGTCGGTGGCGTCGTCAGCCAGGGATTTCTTCCCGCCTATACCCGCATCATCGTCAAATTCGGCGGGCCGTTCGTGCGGATGACGGTCGGCAGGCTGGAAGCGGCCAAGCTGAAATCGCCCTCGATCCGCAACGTGTTCGCGCGCTATGCCGATTGCATGCTGGCGCAGATCTTCCAGTCGACGGCCTGTAACGCAATCCACTCGATCGAGCAGCGCACCGCCAAATGGATCATCTCGGCGATGGAGCGCACCAATGGCAACGGCGCCGTGCCGCTCACGCATGAGCAGCTCGCCACCCTGCTGGGGGTGGGCCGCAGCTATGCCAGCCGCGTGATTCAGTCCTTCAAGGCCGAGGGCGTGCTGGAGACGCGCCGCGGCGCGATTCTGGTCCGCAACCTCGATGTCCTGCGGCTCCGCTCCTGCCTGTGCAACGAGGCCGTCAAGGACCACTTTGAGGAGGTGCTCCGCGGCGTCTATCCGAGCAAGGAAGAGGAAACCGGATAGCGGGATCCCGGTAAGATATCGGCGGTTGCCGGAACAACCGGCAGGGTTCGAAAAACGGCCGGTAACCGGCAAACAACGCATTGTTTTTTGACGGTTTCTGACTATATTGCGCCGCAAACGCGCAAGCTTTGCCCGGTCCCTTTTGGCCGGGCTTGCTTTTTGAGGCGAACCGCGCCCCGCGAGATTTCAACGGCTTGAGTGTGATCCGGACCCGGAGGGGCCGTAGTTGCTAAAGATCGATCCCGGCTTTCCGGCGAGATCGCTCAAGACCTGTGCATGACCGAAAAGCAGAGCCATGAATCTTCGTAACGTCGCCATCATCGCCCACGTCGACCACGGCAAGACCACGCTGGTGGACCGCCTGCTGCAGCAATCCGGTACGTTCCGCGAGAACCAGAAGGTCGCCGAACGCGCCATGGATTCCAACGACCTCGAGCGCGAGCGCGGCATCACCATCCTGGCCAAGGCCGCCTCGGTGCAGTGGAAGGACATCCGCATCAACATCGTCGATACCCCCGGCCACGCCGATTTCGGCGGCGAGGTCGAGCGCATCCTCAACATGGTGGACGGTGCGCTCGTGCTGGTGGACGCCGCCGAAGGCCCGCTGCCGCAGACCAAGTTCGTGGTCTCCAAGGCGCTCAAGGTCGGCTTGAAGCCGATCGTCGTCATCAACAAGGTCGACCGCCCCGACGCGCGCCCAACCGAAGTGATCAACGAGGTTTTCGATCTGTTCGCGGCGCTCGACGCCAGCGAGGAGCAGCTCGATTTCCCGATCCTGTACGGCTCGGCCAAGCAGGGCTGGATGGCGGAGAGCCCCGAAGGCCCGAAGGAAGCGGGCATGCAGCCGCTGTTCGACCTGATCGTGCGGCACGTCGCGCCGCCGAAGGTCGAGGAAGGCCCGTTCCGCATGATCGGCACCATCCTCGAGGCCAATCCCTATCTGGGGCGTATCATCACCGGCCGCATTTCCTCCGGCATCCTCAAGCCGAACCAGGCCGTGAAGGTGTTGAATGCGGAAGGCAAGCTGGTCGAGCAGGGACGCGTGTCAAAGATCCTGGCGTTCCGCGGAATTGAGCGCACACCGCTCGATGAAGCCGAAGCCGGCGACATCGTCGCCATTGCCGGCCTCACCAAGGGCACCGTCGCCGATACGTTCTGCGACCCCACCGTCGAGACGCCACTGCAGGCGCAGCCGATCGATCCGCCGACGGTGTCGATGTCCTTCATCGTCAACAACTCCCCGCTCGCAGGCACCGAGGGCGACAAGGTGACGAGCCGCATGATCCGCGATCGCCTGATGCGCGAGGCCGAAGGCAACGTCGCGCTGCGCGTCACCGAAGCCGCCGACAAGGATTCCCTGGAAGTCTCCGGCCGCGGCGAATTGCAACTCGCGATCCTGATCGAGACCATGCGCCGCGAAGGTTTTGAACTCTCGGTGTCGCGTCCGCGCGTCGTGTTCAATAAGGACGAGGCCACGGGCCAGGCGCTGGAGCCGATCGAGGAAGTCGTGATCGACGTCGACGAGGAGCATTCCGGCGTCGTCGTGCAGAAGATGAGCGAGCGCAAGGCCGAGATGATCGAGATGCGCCCCTCCGGCGGCAACAGGTTGCGGCTCGTGTTCTACGCGCCGACCCGCGGCCTGATCGGCTATCAGGGCGAGCTGCTGACTGATACCCGCGGCACCGCGATCATGAACCGCCTGTTCCACGGCTATGCGCCCTACAAGGGCGAGATCCAGGGCCGTCGTAATGGTGTCCTGATCTCCAACGATCAGGGCGAGGCCGTCGCCTATGCCATGTTCAAGTTGGAGGATCGCGGCCCGATGATGATCGAGCCGGGCTGGAAGGTCTACAAGGGCATGATCGTCGGCGAGCACACCCGCGATAACGATCTCGAGATCAATGTGCTGAAGGGCAAGCAGCTCACCAACATCCGCACCACCTCCAAGGACGAAGCGGTGCGCCTGACCCCGCCGATCCGGATGACCCTAGAAAAGGCGCTGGCCTATATCGAGGACGACGAGCTCGTCGAAGTGACGCCGAAGTCGATCCGGCTGCGCAAGAAACACCTCGATCCGAACGACCGCAAGCGCGCCGAAAAGGCCAAGGAAGCGGTAGCGTAAACGTGCGAATAGCGAATGGGGAGTAGCGACTAGGGACGTTTGGCCTCTGGCGGCGTTTCCTATACGCTATTCGCCATTCGCCACTCACTATTCGCTGACTAAATGCTCCTCCCCTCCTCAGTCGACGTCGCCATCATCGGCGCTGGCGCAGCCGGCCTTGGCGCTGCCAATGCGCTGAAGGATTCCGGTCTTTCCACGATCGTGCTGGAAGCGCGCGACCGCGTCGGCGGGAGGGCGCATACGGTTCAGGCCGCGCCCGATGTGGTGTTCGACGTCGGCTGCGGCTGGCTGCATTCAGCGGACAAGAACAGTTTCGTCACCATCGCCGAACAACTGAATTTCGCGATCAACAAGACCTTGCCGCCCTGGCGCGAGCGCGCCTATGGCAAGGCGTTCCCGCAAGCCGATCGCGACGACTTCATCCGTTCGCTCGACGAATTCTATGAGCGCGCCTGGGAAGCTGCGCAAACGGGCGAAGACGCGCCCGCCAGCCGCTATCTCGAGCCGGGCAACCGCTGGAATCCGATGATCGACGCGATCTCCACCTATGTGAACGGCTGCGAGCTCGACCAGGTCTCGATCCTCGACATGGAAGCTTACGAGGACACCAACATCAATTGGCGCGTGCGGCGCGGCTATGGCGCGCTGATCGCCGCCTATGGTGCCTCATGTCCCGTCGCGCTCAACTGCAATGTCACGCTGATCGACCATTCCGGAAAACGCCTGCGCCTCGAAACGTCGCTGGGCACGCTTGCGGCCGACCACGTGATCATGACCGTGCCGACCAATTTGATCGCGCATGAAGCGATCCGCTTCTCGCCGGCGCTGCCGGCAAAGGTCGACGCCGCGCGGGGACTGCCGCTTGGCGTCGACGACAAGGTGGTGCTGGCGCTCGCGGATGCGGACGCCTTTCCGAAGGAAGGCAATTTGCGCGGCGCCAGCATGCGCACGGAGATGGGCACCTATCACATCCGCCCGTTCGGCCAGCCCTGCATCGAAGGCTTTTTCGGCGGCCGGTTTGCAAGAGAGCTGGAAGATGCCGGCGACGGCGCCTTTGCCGCGCACAGCATCGACGAAATCGCGGGCTTCCTCGGCAACGACATCCGGCGCAAGCTGACGCCGCTCACGGAATCCCGCTGGGCGCACGATCCCTTCGCCCGCGGCGCCTATTCGCACGCACTCCCCGGCCATGCAGACAAACGCGCCGTGCTGGCCGCGCCTGTCGATGGACGATTGTTCTTCGCGGGTGAAGCGACCTCGCCGAACTTCTTCTCCACCGCACATGGCGCGCGAGACAGTGGCGAGCGCGCGGCGAAGGAAGTGCTGGCGTCAAAGGCGAAGCGCTAACTGCACACTCCGTCATTGCGAGCGCAGCGAAGCAATCCATTTCACCACCTGCGGAGGCGTGGATTGCTTCGCTGCGCTCGCAATGACGGGAGAGAGCATCATTCCAATACCCGCGCCCGCGTCTCCGCATCCGGCACAAAGCAGGTGTCGTATTTGCCGAAGATGCGGTAGCGGTTGCGGGCGATGAGATTGTAGACGGCGTCGCGCAGCGGCTTTGGCACCGCGAACAGCGCTGTCGTCCAGTGCCAGCCCGGCAGGTGGCTCAGCACCGTCAGCGCGGCGTCGGATTTGAAGTACGCGATGCCGCCATGCACGACCGCGTTGGTATCAGGGTCGGTGGGATCGATGCCGAACGTTCGCGCCAGCCGCGTGCCATAGTCCGATTGGACCGGCGTGAAGCGAAAGCGGCGATCAGAGTCGCGGGCGATGACGAAACGAACCCAGAGCGAGCAGAAGATGCAGACGCCGTCATAGAGGATCACGTCATCGTCGGGCCACTGCATCATCGGTTATCCAGTGTTAGCAACGCCACCAGCATCAGCACGATCGCGGGTCCCGTCTTCACGAGTGCGCCGAGCGGCTCGATCCAGAGATCGGGCGTCAGGATCGCGGTGCCGATCATATAGCCGAGCGAGGCCACGATGCCCGCGATCAGACCGAAGGCGGCGGTGCGACGGAAAGCGATCAGGACGCCGATGCTAATATCCATCAGGCTGGTCAGCACCGTGAACGGCCCAACCAGCGCCGGCGGAAAGTTGCGCGCGCTCAGGATCCCGGCCGCAGCATCGTAGGAGACGAACAGCGCGATGAAGCCCGAGGCGACCCAGAACAGCACCAGGCTCGCGATCACCAGCGCCTTGATCAGGAACAGCCGCGCGAACCATTTGTCCTGGATGGTCGCCGAGCGCTGGCCGACCACCTCCGCCAGTGTCCTTGGCACGATACCCGTCGCCGCCATCCAAGCGCTGGGATCACCGGTGACGCCGCGACGCAGTTCGGCGATCGCCGTGGAGCGGAGGGGCGGCATCCAGCCGAGCCGGTTCACGAGATCGCCGAGCTTCGCACCGAGATCGATCATGAACGCGGGTGGCGTCAGGCGCGGCGTGTCGGCGGTGCCAAAGGAAAAGCGGAACTGCTTGATCACGCCGCCGAGCGTGACCGGCTGCGGCTGCATCAGGTCCCATGTGACGGCGCTCGCCGCGGGATCGGCGATATCGCGCTCGGCAAGCCAGGCGATGGTCGCGGCGATATCCTCCACCGCGATCGGCTGAAACGGTGTCGCCGCATCCTTCTGTGGCAGATCGACCGGCAGCGCCGCCAGCGCGCGCAACATCGCGCTGCCGCCATAGGCCGCCGGCGCCACCACGAAGCCCGGCCGCAGGATCGCGTAAGGAATACCCGAGTCCGCGATCAACCCCTCGGCCTCGCGCTTGGTCACGCTGAACGCGGTGTGGTCGTCCTTGGCCACGCCGGGAATCGAGATGTGGACCAGCCGTATCGCCCGTCCGCTGTCACGGATCCCAGCCAACAGCCGTGCGACGAAATCTCTGTGCACCGCGCCGGTATCGCTGCCCGGGCCGTCCTGCAGCACGCCGAGGCAATTGACGACGACATCGACCTCGCGCTCCCGCAACAATCGCGCCAGCGCCGCCGCATCCAGCGTCATGACCGGCAATTCCAGGTCGAGGGAGCTGCCCCTCTGCGAGGGTGCAAAGCGGCGCGCGATCCCGATCGTCTGGAAACCTCGGATGCGCAAATCATCGGTGACGAAGCGGCCGATCAGCCCGGATGCACCGAGCACAAGTATCCTGCGATCACTCATCCTGCCCCTAAAACGGTCTTGCGATCATCCGCCGCCACCGTAGCCCGGGTGAAGCGCCAGCGTAACCCGGGAGCACTCGCAAACGTTGATGCGCAGGTCCCGGGTTGCGCGGAGCCTGTCATCGGGCGCGCGTTCGCGCGACCCGTTGGCTCCGCCCGGGCTACGCGGCTAAAACGGTCTTGCAATCATCAGCCAGAGAATCAGCATCACCGAGCCGAAGCCGGGAATGCCGAACAGAAACCAGCGGCCGAACAGGGCGAAATAGCGCGGCGGCAGCCTCTCGCTTTTCTCCGCCGCCAGCCTCGCGAGATCGCGCATCTCGATCTGCATGAAGATCACGGGCACCCAGAAGGCTCCTGCGACGACATAGAGCCCGAGCGAGGCAAGCAGCCAGCCCTCGGTAAGCGAAGTCGATGACATCTGCATCAACAGCCCGCCGGTCACCGGCTGCAACAATACCGCCGTCAGCGTGAATACCGCATCGGCGATCACCACCGTCGTCGCCGTGCGCGCGATGAAATCGGCATGGCCACTGCGATGCGCCATCAGCATGAAGAAGGCGATGCCCGTGCCGGTGCCGAGGATGACGATGGCGCCGAGCACATGCAGATATTTGACGAGGAAATAGAGCGTCATCGCTTCCTGACCGCAGCGGCAGGCCGCGCTCTCAGCGCGCGGTCGAGTTCTGCCGTGGCGAGCTTAACGCCATTCTCGCTTTCGGGCAGCCAATGGCCCTCGCCGCCATAGGCCGGCAGGACGTGAAAATCCACCCGCCCACCGGCCTCGCGAAACGCATCGGCAAGCTGGCGCGACAGCGCCGGCGAAAAATAACTGTCATTGGCGGCAACGAGCCATGTCACCGGCACTTTCGCGCCTCGGCCGAACTCGGCCGCGGAAGCGAGCAGGGTATGCGGCGCGCAAACCTGGTTCGGAAAATCATTGACGCGGCCGCGCGC
>NZ_PSRR01000387.1 GCF_004296405.1 Bradyrhizobium sp. Leo170 | reverse complement strand
CCTCCGCGAACATTGCTGCCAGTTGTATTCGCGGAGGCAGCCCCTCACCCGGATCGCATCTGACGATGCGATCCGGCCTCTCCCCGCAGGCGGGGCGAGGCGAAGGGAGCTCGCGGCCTTAGCTAAGACTCAGCCCACCACTTCCGTGACCGGCTGCAAATCGATCTCGAACGTCTCGAGGAATTTCGAGGTCATGATGTAGAAGCCGACTGAGAGCTGCAATTCGACGAGCGCGGCCGGCGAGAGTTTCGAGGCGATCGCGTTGAAGGTGGCGTCCGTCGGTTTCTTCAGCTTGACGATCTCATCAGTGAAGGCGAGCGCGGCGCGCTGTACTTCGTTGAAGCAGGTGGCGGACTGCCAATTCTCCAGCGCTTCGTTCTGTTCGTCGGTGACGCCGACATTCTTGCCGATCCGTTTGTGCGCGACGATTTCGTATGGCGCTTCGCACAGGATTCCGGTGCGGGTAATCGCAAGCTCGCGCACGATCGGATCAAGCTCGCCTCTGTGTCGGATCGCGCCACCGAGCCGGCAGTATTGTTCAAAATAACTCGGCGAATGCGCCATCATGCGGAAGATATTGGCGTTGCGGTTCTTGTCGAGAATTTCGCGGGTGCGATCGCTGGCTTTGGCGGGATCGCTGTATTCGATGCGGGCCATTCTTTCCGTCTCGTTTCTTTTTTCGCGTTTTGCGTGGGTTCCGTTAAGGTCCAAGACACTATCTGGCGCTTGACGCAGGAGCAACACAGCCGAGTCAAAATGCCGCCGCAATGCTGGCCGACCCTGCTACCGTCGATATTCGCCGAGTGGGGACTCAATCAGAGCGAATGTCCGACGCGGGGTGTTCCGAGAGTACCAATCTAAAAGGCCGTCGCTTGCGCGGATTCCGCGCCACGATGAGTCACGCCCAAGTCTAGGGAGACAGGCATGAAGGAAGCCACCAGGAGGGCGGCCTCGGAGGCGCTTGCGCAAATGCTGGCGGTGACGGCAATGGTCGTCATCGCCGGCATTGTGCTCTATTGGCGGTGACTGTCGTCATATGCCAACCAACAACCGTCATTGCGAGCGCAGCGAAGCAATCCATGCTTCCGCAAGTGGCGAAATGGATTGCTTCGCTACGCTCGCAATGACGCCGGAATAACGACGGTCGTTCACTTTACCTTTTGAAAATACGGGACCAATCGCCCGGCGAACTGCGCAAACCGCGCGTTCACCTTGTCGCCGATCGCAAGATCGTTCTCGCCGTGCGCCATCATGCGGAAACCCTCGGCGATGTCGACCAGCACGATGTTGTAGGGCACATGCGCGCGCGTCTCGGGCGTGGCGGCGCGGCAGACCAGCGAAGTCGCGTACACTGTCCCTGCCCCGCTGGCGCGCTTCTCCTGCGGATCGGGTGCGCCGCAGACGGCGCAAAAGCTGCGGCGGAAATATTGCGCAGCGCCACAGGCGGCGCAGGATTGATAGACGATCGATTCCGCGCCCGTGGTCCAGTCCGCAAGTTTGCCGCTCATCGCACCCGCTCCAGGAACATGCTGACATGCGAGGACAGCACGCCGCCATCGCCATGCAATAGCGCGACCGAGGCGTCGCGGACCTGACGGTTTCCGGCTCGCTCAGTCATTTGCAGATGCGTCTCGACCAGATGCGCCATCGCGCCGCCGACGCCGCAATGTCCGTAGCTCAGAAGACCGCCATGGGTGTTGAGCGGCATCTCGCCGTCCTGATTGAAGTATCCGGCTCGCACGCGCGCGGCCGCCTCGCCGCGCTTTGCCAGGCCGAGATCTTCGAGCAGCATCGCAAGCGTGATGGTGAAGCTGTCGTAGACCGCGGCGTAACGCACATCGGAGATCGCAACGCCGGACACCGTTTTGGCCTTGGCGATCGCGATCTGGGCGCCGAGTTCGCTTAAAGCCGGCGCCGCAGTGACATGCTGATGCGTATGCGCCTGCGCACAGCCGCGGATGCGCACGCCGGCATCGCCAATCCGCTCGCGGCTGATTACGAAGGCCGCGCCACCGTCGGAAACGGGGCAGCAATCGAGCAGCTTCAGCGGCTTCGCCACCGGCTTCGAAGCCATCACGTCAGCGATCGTAATCGGGTCGTGGAATTGCGCGCCGGGATGGGTCAGCGCGTGCCTGCGCATCAGCACGGCGAATTCGGCGAGGTCTTCTTCGGTGAGGCCGTATTCGTGCATGTAGCGGGAAGCGACGAGGCCATAATAGGCGGGAATGGTCGGCCCGAGCGGCACTTCGTAATCGGGATGGCCGACTTGCGCGAGCGCCTGGATCGAGGCGTCGCGGCTCTGCCCGGTCAGACGGTTCTCGCCACCGACCACGAGCACATGCTTCGCCACACCGGCATCGACGAGATGATGCGCCAGCATGGTCATCGCGAGCCCGGTGGCGCCGCCGACCTGCACGGCATGGGCATAGGACGGGCGGATGCCGAAATGCTCGGCGAACACTGTCGCGAGCATGATGTGCGGCGACACCGTGGAGTAGCCGCAGAGGATGCCATCGATCTCCGACCGCTGCAGCCCGGCGTCCGAGATCGCAAGCTGCGCCGCCTTGCTCATGAGGTCGAGCGAGGACGAGCCTTCGTGCTTGCCGAATGAGGTCAGCCCGACGCCGGTGATGAAGCTCATGACGCTACTTCCTCCTCCGTCATTCCGGGGCGCCGCGCAGCGGCGAGCTACGATGTGCAATTGCACATCGGAGAATCCATCGGGCCGCATGCGAAAGAGGAGAAATGGATTCCGGGCTCGCGCTGCGCGCGCTCCGGAATGACGGTGTGAACTGTGGAGACGCCATCATCACCCGCCCTCAATACGACTTCGGCAGCCCCAGCACTTTCTCGGCAATAAAACTCAGGATGAGCTGCGGGCTGATCGGGGCGATGCGTGGAATCAGGGATTCGCGCAGGTAGCGCTCGACATGATATTCCTTGGCGTAGCCGAAGCCGCCATGGGTCATCACCGCTTGTTCGCAGGCGCGGAAGCCGGCTTCGGCGGCCAGGAATTTTGCCGAGTTGGCGGCCGGCCCGCAAGGAAGGCCGTTGTCGTAGTGCCATCCGGCCGACAGCACCATCAACCATGCGGCCTCCAGCTCCATCCAGCATTTGGCGAGCGGATGCTGGATCGCCTGGTTCATGCCGATCGGGCGGTTGAACACGATGCGGCTCTTGGCGTAGGCCTGCGCGCGCGACAGCGCGACCTTGCCGAGCCCGACTGCTTCGGCCGCGATCAGGATGCGCTCCGGATTCATGCCGTGCAGAATATATTCGAAGCCGCGCCCCTCTTCGCCGAGGCGATCCTCAACTGGAATCTCAAAATTCTCGAAGAACAATTCATTGGAATCGACGGGCTTGCGGCCCATCTTCTCGATCTCGTGCACGGTGACGCGCGTCTTGTCGAAATCGGTGTAGAAGAGGCTCAGGCCCTGCGTCGGCGTCCGCACCTCTTCCAGCGGCGTGGTGCGCGCCAGCAGCAGGATCTTGTTGGCGACCTGTGCGGTCGAGATCCAGACCTTCTGGCCGTTGACGATGTATTTGTCGCCCTTGCGCACCGCGCGGGTCTTGAGCTGGGTGGTGTTGAGCCCGGTGTTCGGCTCGGTCACCGCAAAGCAGGACTTGTCGCGGCCGTCGATGATCGGCGGCAGCATGCGCTGGCACTGCTCCTTGGTGCCGAACACGACCACCGGATTGAGCCCGAATACGTTCATGTGCACGGCCGACGCGCCCGACATGCCGGCGCCGGATTCCGAAATCGTGCGCATCATGATCGCGGCGTCGGTGATGCCGAGCCCGGAGCCGCCATATTCCTCGGGGATGCAGATGCCGAGCCAGCCGGCATCCGCCAGTGCGCGGTGGAAGTCGGCGGGGTAGCCGCCCTCCTTGTCCTTCTTCAGCCAATAGGCGTCGTCAAAGCGCGCACAGATTTTTGCCACTGCATCGCGGATGGATTCCTGATTGGCCGAGAGCGCAAAATCCATCAGTCTCTGTCCTAGTTCTCTGGTGTCTTGCTGACGCCGTCGCGGCGCATGGCGGCGATCTCGTCGGCGGAGAAACCGGCCTCCCGCAGGATCTCCACGCTGTGCTCGCCGAGCCGCGGCGCGAGCCGCTTCGGCTCGGCTGTCGTCTCCGACCAGCGCGCCGAGACCTTCATGCTGCGGATGCGACCTTCGGTCGGATGCTCGATGACCGGAAACACATCGGTTGCAACGATGTGCGGGTCCTGCAACAGGGTCTCGAGATCGTGCATCGGCATGACCGGCACGTCGGCCTTCTCGAGGATCTCGTTCCACTCCGCGGTGGTCTTGGTCTTGAGGATGCGCGCAAGCTCGGCGTAGACGCAATCGATATTGGCGGCACGGCCGGCGAAGGTCGCAAATCTCGAATCCTCGCGGAGATCGTCGCGCCCGATGGCGGTGAAGAAATTGTCCCACTGCTTGTCGTTGTAGACGATCACGCAGATATAGCCGTCGCTCGTCTTGTAGGGGCGGCGGTCCGGCGACAGATGGCGCTTGTAGCCGCCACGGTCGAGCGGCGGATCGTAGGTGAGGCCGCCCATATGGTCGCCCATGACGAAGCCGGCCATGGTCTCGAACATCGGGATGTCGACACGCTGCCCCTGCCCGGTCTTGTCGCGATGCACGAGGCTCGCGCAGATCGCGCCGACCGCGGTCAGTCCCACGATGCGATCGACCAGCGCGTTCGGCACGTAGCGCGGCACGCCGTCGGCGGTCTGCGCCATCAGCGCCGGTAGCGCGGTCGCGCCCTGGATCAGGTCGTCATAGGCGGGCTTGGCGGCATACGGTCCGTCCTGGCCGAAGCCGAACACGCCGGCATAGATCAGCCGCGGATTAATCTTGGAGACAACGTCGTAGCCGAGCTGCAACCGCGCCATCGCCCGCGGGCGCACATTGTAGACGAGCACGTCGGCCTTCGCGATCAGGCGCAGCACGGCCTCGCGCCCGGCCGGCTTCTTCAAGTCGAGGCAGATCGAGCGCTTGCTGCGGTTGGTGTTGAGGTACACCGGGCCCATGCCGGCATGGCGGGTCGGGCCGATCTGGCGCGTGACGTCGCCGTCGGGCGATTCCACCTTGATGACGTCGGCACCGTAGTCGCCGAGCGTCTGGGTCGCATACGGCCCCATCAGAACGGTCGTCATGTCCACGACCTTGATGCCCTCCAGCGGTCCCATAGCCTTGTCATCCTCTCAGAAAGGCAGCCGATCACGGCCGCGTTATCGCTTCCGGGGACCTAGTAACGGCAGGGCGTCCGCAAGATCAAGGCGCGCCGCGCGTATGGGCGTATGCGCGGCGGGTAGCGGGTTATCTGTTCGCCCGCGCGTCGCGCTCCTTCATCAGCCGCTCGAGCTCGTCATTCTGTTGGCTGATGCGGTCGGCAATACGCGCCTCGTTCTGCTCGCCGGATGCCGCGGCGGCCTGTTCGATGAGCTGCCTGATGTTGTCTTCAAGAATCGCAATGCGATCGTTGAGTTCGTCCAGCGACAGCGAGCTTTCGTTACCCATGATACACGCTCCGAAAGTCTGCGCCGCGGTGCACCGCGGCAATTCGTAGCATTGTAGGGTGGGCAAAGCGAAGCGTGCCCACCGTGACCAGCGGAGTGCTTGATGGTGTGCACGCTTCGCTTTGCCCACCCTACGGCAGCCCGCTTCGCCTACAGCCTACTTCGCCGGCTCCAGCAGCGAAACGTAATTCGCAACCGCGGCGCCGCCCATGTTGAAGATGCCGGCGAGCTCGGGATTCTTCAACTGCATACCCTCGGGCGCCTGCCCCGTGAGCTGCATCGCGCTCATCACATGCATGGAGACGCCGGTGGCGCCGATCGGGTGACCCTTCGCCTTCAGCCCGCCGGACGGATTGATCGGCAGCTTGCCGTCCTTCAGCGTCCAGCCCTCCTTGATCGCACGGGCGCCCTGCCCGCGCGGCGTCAGGCCCATCGCTTCATACTCGATCAGTTCGGCGACGGTGAAGCAGTCATGGGTCTCGACAAAGGAGAGATCGGAAAGCTTGGCGCCGGCCTGCTCCAGGGCGCGCTGCCAGGCCACCGTGCAACCCTCGAACTGCAGGATGTCGCGTTTGGACATCGGCAGGAAGTCCTGCGCATGGGCGGTGGCGCGGAAGTTCACCGCCTTCCCCATGGTCTTGGCGGTCTCCGAATCCGTCAGCACCAGCGCGGCGGCGCCATCCGACACCAGCGAGCAGTCGGTGCGCTTCAGGGGGCCGGCGACGAACGGGTTCTTGTCGCTCTCGGCGCGGCAGAATTCGAAGCCGAAATCCTTGCGCATCTGCGCATAGGGATTGGCGACGCCGTTCTTGTGGTTCTTGGCTGCGATCAGCGCCAGCGCATCGGACTGGTCGCCATATTTCTGGAAATAGGCCTGCGCGATCTTGCCGAACACGCCAGCGAACCCCCCGGGCGTATCACCATCTTCAGGCAAATAGGAGGCGCGGAGCAGATTGCGGCCGATCTCCGGTCCCGGCGTCTTCGTCATCTGCTCGACGCCGACCACAAGCACGAATTTGGAGCCGGTCTGGATGGCGCGGATGCCCTGGTGCACGGCGGCCGATCCGGTCGCGCAGGCGTTCTCGACGCGCGTGGCCGGCTTGAAGCGGAACTGCGGATCGGCCTGGAGCACCAGCGAGGCCGTGAAGTCCTGCTGCGAGAAGCCTGCGTTGAAATGTCCCAGCACGATCTCATCGACGTCGCCAGCCGAAATGCCGGCATCGGTCAGCGCCTCGTTGGCGACGCGCACGACCAGGCTTTCAACCGTCTCCGCGTCGAATTTGCCGAAGGGCGTGTGCGCCCACCCCACGATGCTGGCTGTCATGGCCGTTCTCCCAAAAATGTTCCTGATCGCTTGTAGCTGATCCGTATCCGGACTTCACCCGGCTTTCAGCGATTTCAGGGTGCGGTCGCACATGGCGGTTATGCCGGCCCAATTGTTGGACCTGACCTCGGCGGGCGGGCAGAGCCAGGACCCGCCGACCGCGACCACATTGGGCTCCGCCAGCCAGGTGGCGGCATTGGCCTCCCCGATGCCGCCGGTCGGGCAGAACCGCGCGTTCGGGAACGGCCCGGCCAGCCCCCGAAGTGCCTTGATACCGCCTGAAGATTCCGCCGGGAAGAATTTCACGAGGTCGAAGCCGTACGCCAGCGCCAGCATCAATTCGGATGCGGTGGCGATCCCCGGCGCGAACGGCAGGCTGCTGCCGGCAGCGGCTTTCAGGAGCTCGGGTGTCGCACCCGGGCTGATGCCGAATTTGGCGCCGAGCGCCTCGGCGCGGGCCAGATCGTCGGGGCTCAGGATCGTGCCGATGCCGACGATCGCGTCCGGCACCTCGGCCATGATCGCCTTCGCCGCCTCGGTCGCGACCGGCGTGCGCAAGGTGACCTCCAGGGTGTACACCCCGCCGGCGACCAGCGCGCGTGCCAGCGGCACCGCATCCTCGCGCCGCTCGATGGTCAGGACGGGGATGATCTTGGCCTGGCTGAACAGCGTGGCGAGCGTTTCCTGTTTGGCTGATGTCATTGCGAGACCCTGCGGGAATTCGCCGGCCGCGGCACTTTCTTCGGCGGCATGGCATAGCGCGGAATGATCGCGCCGGGATAGCAGACCACGACGCCGGCCAGCCGATGGCCGCGCG
>NZ_PSRR01000386.1 GCF_004296405.1 Bradyrhizobium sp. Leo170 | reverse complement strand
GTGGGCAAAGCGAAGCGTGCCCACCCTCACGAGCGGAGTGCTGATGGTGGGCACGCTTCGCTTTGCCCACCCTACGCCCGCTACGCCGCTTTCGCCTGCACGGTGTCGCAGAACTCCGCGAGTCTGTCGGCAAGCCGCAGTGTGGCGGGGCTGGCGGCGGGGGAGGCGAGCAGGGCGACTTCGGTCCTGTCGATCGGGGCAAAACCGTCTTTTGCCGTGAGCACGCGGTGATCGGCCTGGATCGCGATCTCCGACAGGATGCTCAGGCCCATGCCGGCGGCGACCGCGGCCTGGATGCCGGAGAGGCTCGAGGACGTATAGGCCATGTGCCAGGCGCGGCCCGCGCTCTCCAGCGCATGGATCGCGCCGGCCCGGTAGAGACAGCCGGCCGGAAATCCGATCAGCGGCACCGAGCCGCTGCGCGTATCGCGCGGATGCGTCTTGCTGGTGACCCAGTGCACCCGTTCCGGCCACGCCGCGATCGCGCCCTTCTCGCCGGCGGTGCGCTTGAGCAGCGCCAGATCGAGCTCGCCGCGATTGAGATCGCGCTGCAGGTGCATGCTCTGGTCGGCGCGCACGTCGAGCCGGAGCGTTGGATGCGAGCGCGAGAAGGCGCCGAGCAGTTTTGCCAGCCGATAGGCGGCGAAATCCTCGGGGATGCCGAGCCGGATCGCGCCCTGATAGGTCGGTCGCGTCACGACATCGCGCGCCTCTTCGGCGAGCGCCAGCAGCCGTCGTGCATAGGAGAGCAGCCGCTCGCCGGCTTCGGTCGGGGTGACATCCTTGCCGTTGCGGACCAGGAGCGGCTGGCCGACATCTTCCTCCAGCCGCTTGATCTGCTGGCTGACGGTGGATTGCGTGCGGTGGACGCGCTCGCCGGCGCGGGTGAAGCCACCGGCATCGACCACCGAGACGAAACTGCGCAGCAGTTCCAAATCGAACATGGCGGCACCTATTCAAAAATCCACTGGCTGCCAGTCTATCATTTAATTTCCAAATGGGAAGGCGAGGCCCTAGATGGAAGGGCCAAGGAGAATTCACATGTCGCTCGCCCCTTCGATTGCGGCTCCCCGTCAAGGCTTCAATCGGCTGCCGCTATTGATTGCTCTGTTCTGCCTGCTCTGGAGCTACGCCTTCATCGCCGGCAAGATCGGCGTCACCGATTGTCCGCCGCTGCTCCTGCTCACGGCGCGATTTTCGCTCGCGGGCATCCTGATCCTCGGCTTTCTGGCGCTGCGCCGCGAGGGCTGGCAGCTCTCCTGGCGCGATGTCGCGGTCTATTCGGTGCTCGGCGTTGCCAACAACGCGCTCTATCTCGGGCTTGGCTATACCGGGCTGAAGACAGTCTCCGCCGGCATCGGCGGGTTGATCGTCTCGGCCAATCCGGTGTTCACGGCGGTGCTGGCGGCGCTGTTCCTCGGCGAAGTCTTGACCTGGCGCAAGGTCGCGGGCCTCATGCTCGGCGTTGTCGGCGTCGCCTTCATCGTCTGGCACCGGATCTCCGTCGGCACCGAGCATATGGAAGGCATCGTGTTCACGCTGGCCTCGCTCGCCTCCATCGTCACCGGCACCATCCTGTTCAAGCTTCTCGCACCCAAGGGCGGCCTGTGGATCGGCAATGGCATCCAGAATCTCGCCGGGGGGCTGGTGCTCCTGCCATTCGCGTTCACGCTCTCGAGCGTCTCCGAGATCGTGCCGAGCGCGCGGCTGCTCGGCGCATTCGCATTCCTGGTGTTCGGCGGATCGATCCTGGCTTACGCGCTGTGGTTTCATCTTCTGAAAGTGTGCGGCGCCACCGCCGCGAGCGCCTACCACTTCCTGATGCCGCCGCTCGGCATGCTGTTCGCATTCCTTGTGCTCGGCGAGCATGTCGAGTCCCGCGATCTGCTCGGCATCATCCCGGTCGCGCTCGGCATCTATCTCGTGACCCGTCCAACCGCCGCGCCCGCACCGCGCGCCTGACGACATGTCTTGCTTGTGCCACAACGAGGAGCCAGGTACAGCGCCGGGAACCGAACCACCTCCGGTTCGTTGTCGCGGCGACTGGACCGGGTATGACGCAACACAAGGCATCGACTGGCAATCACGTAAGACCCGGCGATAAGCCGGCCTCCAAGGCCAAGCCGCGCCAGCCCTTCGAACTCAAGCGCTTCCTGCAATCGCTCGGCCCCGGCCTGATCACCGGCGCCTCCGACGATGACCCGTCCGGGATCGGCACCTACAGCCAGGCCGGCGCGCAGCTCGGCTACGGCATCGGCTGGACCATGCTGTTCACCTTTCCGCTGATGGTGGCGATCCAGGAGATTTCGGCCCGCGTCGGCCGCGTCACCGGCCACGGCATCTCGGGCAATGTGTGCCGGCACTATCCGCTGTGGCTGCTCAACATCGTGGTCGCGCTGTTGTTCATCGCCAACACGATTAATATCGCGGCGGATCTCGGCGCCATGGCGGATGCGGCGAAGCTCCTGGTCGGCGGGCACGCTATCCTCTACGTGCTGTTCTTTGGGGTGGCGTCGGTGGCGGCCCAGATCATCCTCGATTACAAGCGCTACGTCGCGGTGCTGAAATGGCTGACGCTCAGCCTGTTCGCCTATGTCGCGGCGCTTGCCTTCGCCCGCATCTCCTGGGGCGAGGCGCTTGCCGGCATATTGATTCCAAGGCTCGATTGGAACGGAAACTATTTCACCACCATCGTCGCGATCTTCGGCACCACGATCTCGCCCTATCTGTTCTTCTGGCAGGCCTCGCAGGAAGCCGAAGACCAGCGCATCGACGCCAGGAAGCAGCCATTGATCGAGAAGCACTACGGCGCGCGGAAGGAATTTTCCCGCATCCGCGCCGATACGATCGTCGGCATGGCGTTCTCGAACCTGATCGCGCTCTCGATCATCGTCACGGTCGCTGCGACCTTGCATGTGGCGGGGAAGACCGACATCCAGAGCTCGGCGCAGGCGGCAGAGGCGCTGCGTCCGATCGCGGGCCCGTTCGCGGAGGCGATCTTCGCGCTCGGCATCGTCGGCACCGGGCTGCTTGCCATTCCCGTGCTCGCGGGTTCAACCGCTTACGCTGTCGGCGAGGGACGCCAGTGGCCGGTGGGCTTGGCGCGCAAGCCGAAGGAGGCGGTTGCCTTCTATGCCGTGCTGGCGCTGTCGGCCGGCTTCGGCATCGCGCTGAATTTCACGCCGATCAACCCGATCTCGGCGCTGTACTGGAGCGCGGTCATCAATGGCGTGCTCGCCGTTCCCGTGATGGTGCTGCTGATGTTCATGGCGCGCCGCCACGACGTGATGGGCCGGTATATCATCACCGGCCCGCTCTATTGGCTCGGGTGGCTGTCGACGATGGCGATGCTGCTGAGCGTGGTTGCGATGGGCGTCGGGCTCTTCGCGTCGTGACGTCAATCGCGCCGGAACACGATCGAGGCCATCCAGCCGGTCATCAGCGCCATGGCGGCGGTGACGAGGCCGTAGGCAAGGCCGTTCTGCCGCGCGGTATTGGCGACGAACTGCTCGAAGCCGACCTTGACGATCTCGAAGGCAGTATCGGCCTTGGTCACCAGCGCGCCGTCGGTGAACAATTTGATCTCGACATTATAGGTGCCGATCGGCACCTCGGCCGGCAGCGGAATGGTGGTGCGGAACAGGGTCGGGGTCAGGAACGTGACCGTCGAGGTCTCCTCGCGATACAGCCCGTGCTCGATGCGCAGCCGCACGAAGGCGCTGCGGAAGACGTCGTTGGGAACGACGTCGGCATAGTCAGGGCCGACGCGCTGCATCAGCAGCACATTGTTGAGCCCGAGCTGCTGGCGCCGCTGCACCTCCGGCGAAGCGATCTGGTCGAAGGGGCGGTTGGAGAACAGGGCGAGATAGGTCGGCACCTGCAGGAACTGCCGGTAATCGCTGTTGATCCAGATCCCGAATCGGCGCTCCTTGCGCCGCGTCACCATGTCGGCGCGCGGCCCGATCACGCTCACCACGAGGTCGTAATTGGTGCGGCCGGGTGGCGTATCGGCATCCCTCTCGACCGAGCCGAACAGCACCAGTTCCTCGCCGGAATAATTCGGCGTCACCGTGACGCGGTGGTTCGAGACAGAGACGATCAGCCGCTCCGCACAGGCCGGGCTTGCAGCGGGGATCGCAACGAGCAGGCCGGCGAGAACGAGGAGTGCGCGGGCGGTCATGGCGCGGCCCCGCCGGTTTCGCGGATGGTGAAGAGATCGGCGGGGCGGATCACGAGCTCGACCGCAAAGCGGATGCCGACCGCAAGCACCAGGAGCCCGAGCAACAGCCGCAGATGCTCGCCGCGGATCTTCTGGCCCGCGCGGGCGCCGAACTGCGCCCCGGTGACGCCGCCGACCATCAGGATCAGGGCCAGCACGGCATCGACCAGGTGATTGGTCACCGCGTGCAGCAGGGTCGCGAAGATCATCGTCACCAGCGTCAGCACCATCGAGGTGCCGATCACGGTCGAGGTCGGCACCCGCAGCAAATAGATCATCAGCGGCACCAGGATGAAGCCGCCGCCGATGCCCATGACGGCGCCGATGAAGCCGATCACGAGGCCGACGAAGATGACGGGAATGATGGAGAGATAGATCTTGGAGCGCTTGAAGCGCATCTTCAGCGGCAGGCCGTGGATCCAGCCGTGGCTGCCCGGGCGGCGCAGCGTGACGGTGCCGCCGCGGCGGGTGCGCAGCATCGCGCGCAGGCCCTCATAGGCCATCGCCCCGCCGACCGCGGTGAGCAGCACGACATAGGACAGCCCGATCATCAGGTCGAGCTGGCCGAGCGAGCGCAGATAGGTGAAGGTCCATACCCCGAGCGCGGTGCCGATCGTGCCGCCGCTTAACAGGATCAGCGCCAGCGTCGGATCGATCGCGCGGCGGCGCCAATAGGAGATCGCGCCGGAGAAGGAGGAGGCCGCGATGTGGCTCGCGACGGAGGCAACCGCGACCGCCGGCGCGATGCCGATGAAGATCAGGAGCGGCGTCATCAGGAAGCCGCCGCCGATACCGAACATGCCGGAGACGAAACCGACCGCCGCGCCCATCGCCAGCACGAGGAAGATATTGACGGGAATATCGGCGATCGGGAGGTAGAGCTGCACGCGCGGTCGCTTCTTATAATGCCGCGGGGCTGGCGTACGGCCAGCCCACGGCGCGGTTTTCTGATCGAGCTTGCGGGCAGCGGAATCCGACGCGGAGACGGGCGCGGATCGGTTGCCGCGCCCTTGAATAACCGAAATCGCCGCGACGAGGGACTATAGAATCCGCCAAGGCGGATTTTTTTGTCGCACCCAGAGCATGATCCCGAAAAGTGGAAACCGGTTTTCCGAAAAGATCATGCTCAAACAAAGAGATGAGATCATGATCCGATTCCGTCCAATCGGATTATGATCTGGGCCGGCGTCGCCTCACGGCCGGCCGATGGGATCGGTGATCAGGCTCATCGCCGCGGCTTCCTTGGTGCTGAGCCAGCGGATGTCCCTGGTTTGTGACATCGCCTCGACGACGGTGGACGAAACGCCCATCCTGGTCATGTAGTGCAGGACGGCACCGGTGACGCGCTGGGTGTCGGCGACGGGGTCGGCAACCGGCGCCGTGGTGACGAACCGGTGGACGCCCAGCATCGAGCCCTCGATGCCGTAGCGGGTCGTGCCACCGGCAAAGGCGAGGACGCAGGCGCTGGCGCAATAGGCCGGGCGGACCTGGCCCGAAGCATCGGCAACGCCGACGGCGGTCGTCAGCCCGCGGGTCCGGATCATTTCGCCGATGATGAGCGCCTGGTTCAGAGCGCCGCCCGGAGATGACAGAAGGACAACATCGCCGGGCGCCAGATGGGCCTCATCCAACCTGTCGCGGAACCAGTTCGCGGCGGCCGGCCCGATCTCGCCCCTGATGGCCAAAGCGGGCCGCGAGCCGACCGCCCCGCCGAGATCGGTCTTGCTGATCAGTTTCGAACTCAGGCTCGGCGAAAAATACTGGTCTCTCCAATGCGCCCAGGCGTCGGGCCGCGACAGGTCCCGATAGGCGCGGATGCCGACGCCGGAGATCAGGAGGACGAATATGACAATCGACCACATCGACCACCGCCATGCCGGCCGATGAGGCGGCCGCGCTTTCGGTTGATCGATCGACTGGCGTGGTGGTGCTACGCGGGGCCCGGTCGGCGAGCTTCGGTAGCGACCTTCGTGGTCTTGGGCTGACAAACTGGTTCTCTCGGCGCTGGCAGCTACCCGCGCGGGGGCGCGGCCTTTCTACACAGCTTCAGCGCTGAGATACATATGGCGACGCCGCACCGCAGCGTCCTGCGTCTGTCATAATTTTAATGCGCGATCGAGGCGGTCCGCTTCTGTGACGCCGCCCTGGCCGCGGGCTTGGCCGCATTGGGCGGCACGGTCGCGGAGTCCCAGCCGCCCGGCGGGGTCGCGGCGTTGACGGCGTCGTCGGGCTGCGGCTCGGCGGTGAAGGTCTGGATCGCGAGCTTGGCCGCTGCCAGCGATTGAGCGTCGAGGCGCTTAGCAACATCGTCGCGCTTGTGGCTGGCGTCGGCGTCGCCCTGGGCTGCGGCGAGGCTGAACCATTTGAAGGACTCGGCCAGGTTCTGCTCGACGCCGATGCCACGGGCATAGAGGATGCCGAGATTGAACTGGCTGTCGGCGACGCCGCGATCAGCGGCCTTGCGGAACCATTGTGCCGCGCTCTTGTAGTCGGCGCCTTTGCCGCCGCCATCGGCATCGAGCACCGCGAGATTGTGCATGGACTTGGCGTTGCCGCGCTCGGCGGCCTGCACGTAGTAACGCCGCGCGGTGTCGACGTCCTTTTTCACGCTGAGGCCCTTCTCATAGAAGGTTCCCAGCCGGAAGATCGCGGGCACCACGCCGGCCTGCGCGGCGCGCTCGTACCACTTTGCGGCCTCGTCATAATTGATCGGAACGCCCTTGCCTTCGGCTAAGCGCACGCCGACCTCATAGGCCGCGGCCGGATCGCCCCTCAGCGCCGCAGCGCGCAGCACCGGGCCGCCGATGGCATCAGGCAGCCGCTCGCTCGGCGGCACCTGCACCATCATAAGCCTGCCGCCCATCGGCGCGACGGACTGCGCGGGGATCGAGCCGGTGATGTCATTGTTCGCAACGGGAGATGGGGACGGCGCGGGCGCCGGCGGGATCGCCACCTGCGAGCCATCGAGCATGTTCGGCGCGGTGCTGTTGTTGGATTGCCGGCCGAGCGGGGTCGGCGAAGTCATCAATGGCGCCGCAGGGGCCGGCGCGGGCGCGGGTGCGACGACCGCAGTGTCGGCCGGCGGCTGTGCCGCGGCGGGGGCATCGCTCGACCTCTCCATCGGCGGCATCTGCGAGGCGGTGCCGCTATCGAGCAGGATCATCGCCACCTTGAAGGCGCCGAGCACGATGACCACCACACTCGCGCCGACCAGCAGCGAGCGGATCTTTGACGTGATGGTCGAGGGCTCCTTGCCCTCGGACTTGCCCTGAGCCTTGTCGACCGGCTTGGCCTTGGCTGCCGCCTTGGCCCCACCACGTCCGCCCTTCTCGGTGGCGGCCTGGGCGGCCGCGGCCTGGGCGGCGCGGCGTGCGGCGGCGATGAAGCTCGACGTGGAGACCGGCTCTTTAGTGGAGGGCGAGATCTCGCTGATCGCGCTCTCCGACGCGGCGATGCGTTCGGTGGGCGTCGACACCCGTCCGGTCGGGCGCGTGCCCGGCTCGAGCGGATGAT
>NZ_PSRR01000385.1 GCF_004296405.1 Bradyrhizobium sp. Leo170 | reverse complement strand
GCTGCCATTCAGAGTCACCTTGCCGATCGCGGTGGATACCTGCGACTGGCCGAGACAATTACAAGCTTTCTTGCACGGCTACGCGCAACCGCGAAGACGTTAGATGTTTCAGAGCGCCAACGTATCGTCCGACTCCTCGTCAAAGAAATCCTGGTCTCCAATGACACAATCGTGATTCGCCACTCGATTCCTGCGCCAAGCGGTTCACCCGCCGGTGGCGGACCGACTTCGCCCCCTGGAGGCGGCCACCCGTCGGTCGGCGACGCAAGTTACCTTTTGCGTACGGGGAGTAGTAAGCCCATCCTGGCGAATCTGTTTCTGCATCATGCGTTCGATATGTGGATGGCGAGAACCTTTCCTCATCCCGTTTGAGCGCTACGCGGATGACGTCATTTGTCACTGCAAGAGCGCCGACGAGGCGCAGGCGTTATGGAGCGCGCTTGCCGACCACTTTGCGGCCTGCGAGTTGGTGCTGCATCCGGAGAAGACGAAGATGGTCTATTGCAAGGATGCGAACCGGCGTGGCGATTTTCCGAACCAGTCGTTCGACTTTCTCGGGTTCTCATTCCGAGCAAGAAAGACGGTATGGCAAGGAACTATCCACGCGCACGGCTTCATGCCCGCGGTAAGTCCAAAAGCGCTGAAGGCCATCAGCCGGACGATCCGGCGCTGGACTCTTCACCATCACAGCGACAAGTCCCTGCAGGATCTGGCCAAGGCCTACAATCCGTACACTCAAGGCTGGATCAACTACTACGGCCCCTTCCATCGGACGCAGTTGCGTCCGACCCTGAAGAGGATCGATGCCTTTGTCATCCCCTGGGCGCGCCGCAAGTTCAAGCGGCTGCGTCGCAAGACCAAAGGGGCACGAGATTGGTTTGAGCGGCTTTGCCGCGCAAATCCGACTCTCCTCGCTCACTGGCTGTCAATCGGCCCTTTAATTGCGAGGTGTTGTCAAGCTGCCATTCTTTGTCTCCAGTGGCACGACGGCAGCGATCACTTCGTCGGAGCTGGTCGGGGTTGCGGAGACGGAGTGATCGCGGGTGACGAGAGAATCGTCAGCCGGAATTGGCCTGAGGCCCGGCCTCTTTAACGGGTCAACTTATTCGCGTTGATGTCGCAGCTGGGGTCATGGTCCTTCCCGACGTAGCGGGCGCCTCATGTTGATGTCCGGATCCGACGCCTCAACGTTTGCAGCGGAGTGCGGACAAGCCGCCGCCAGCCGATTGAACGAGGTCGTCGCGATCACCGTCCACGTGTCCATAGCCGATATCGAAGACGCGTGACCGATTTGCCGCTCGCAGGGCGGATCGTCCAGCTCCTGGTAATCGCTCGCCGCTTCCGCTGCGACGCCGTCCTGTGCGGGCGCCAAATCTTCACTGAGCGCTTCGCCGAGGGGATTCTGGCGCCGTCGGCCCGACCCACGGCGAGGATGGATTCGATCGTTCATCACCTCGGCCTGGCGCTTGGCGGTCGACCGGCGGCAGGCTTCGCAAAGCGGCTGATGTTGCCGGTGAGTAAGGATACGCTGCTGCGCGTGGTCCGACGCCGTCACCGTCCGCCGGCCGACCCGCTCAAGGTCATCGGCACTGATGATTGGGCCTGGCGGCGCAATCACCGATACGCCAGCATCGTCTGCAACCTGGAAAGGCGCCGGATCGTTACCCTGCTGCCAGATCGTGAGCCCGCGACCGCCCAAGCCTGGCTTGCCGGTCATCCCACGATCGCGATCGTTGCCCGGGTCCGCGGCGGGGGATATGGCGAAGCGGCCGCAAAGGCCCTGCCGCACGCGGTACAGGTCGCCGATCGTTGGCATTTGATGGAGAATGCCAGTCGGGCCTTCCTTGACGCCGTCCGAAAATCGATGCGCCAGATCCGCACCGTCATCGGCGCGACCACGATCGATCCCAAGCTGCTCACCGCGGCCGAGCGCCTGCAGTATGACGGATATCTTCGCCGCGAAGAGACCAATGCAACTATCTTGGCTTTGTCGAAAAGCGGAACACCGATCAAGCAGATCGTACGCAAGACTGGCCATAGCAGGAAGCTGGTTCGACAGGTGATCCGTGGCGAACGCCATGATGTCTTCCGGACCCGGCAGAGTTCGCTCGATCATCACCTGCCATGGCTCGACGATCAGTGGGTTGCCGGCCGCCGAAACGGGACTGAACTTTGGCGACGTCTAAGGACGCGCGGCTTCCGAGGCTCTCTTCGTGTTGTCGCAGAATGGGCAACCCGCAGACGGCGGGTACTCGCAATCAACCGATTCGGAGCGCTACCATGAAGCAATACGTCGGGTTGGATGTCTCACAACGGGAAACTTCAGTCTGCGTAATCGACGAAAGTGGACGAGTAACGTTCGAAGGCAAGGCCAAGTCCGAACCTGGAGCATTGACCGAGCTACTTTGCAAGCGTGCGCCAAATGCTGAGCGTATCGGTTTTGAAACTGGAGCGATGGCGAGCTGGCTTTGGCACGAGCTCCGACGCGTTAACCTTCCTGTCGTCTGTGTCGATGCTCGCCACGCACATGCCGTACTCTCGACCCGCTTGAATAAGAGCGATCAGAATGACGCCCGAGGACTGGCCGAGCTGGTCAGGGTCGGCTGGTACCGAGAAGTGAAGGTCAAGAGCGAAGAGAGCCAAAGGACCCGGGCCGTTCTCGTGGCGCGATCTCGTCTGGTCGCAATCCGAAGGGATATCGAAAACCAAGTCCGCAGCATCGTCAAAGAGTACGGCCTGCTGTTCCCAAGAGCTATAGGCCTTCAGTTTCGGAAGCAGGTCAACGACTTGTTGGGTGATGATCACCACCTGCGTTCCGTGGTTGATCCTCTCTTGCTGGTCCATGATCAGGTCTGTCGGCAGCAAAGTAAATAGACGACGAGATTCGGCGGCTCGCAAAAGCGGATGAAACGACGCGCGCCTGATGACGGTCCCGGGCGTGGGCGTCGTAACCGCCCTGACGTTCAGGCACACGGTCGACGGTCCGTCGCGCTTTCGATCTGCGGCGGCCGTTGGAGCCTATCTCGGGCTTACGCCTCGACGCAACCAGTCCGGCGAGATCGATCAGAACGGCCGAATCTCACGCTGGGGCGATCGACTGCTGCGAACTTATCTCTACGAAGCCGCAACTGTCCTGCTCTACCGTACGAAGAAATGGGAATCGGCTGGCCCCGGCTTGTCCGCACTCCGCTGCAAACGTTGAGGCGTCGGATCCGGACATCAACATGAGGCGCCCGCTACCTCGGAAAGGACCATGACCCCAGCTGCGACATCAACGCGAACAAGTTGACCCGTTAAAGAGGCCGGGCCTCAGCCAATTCCGGCTGACGATTCTCTCGTCACCCGCGATCACTCCGTCTCCGCAACCCCGACCAGCTCCGACGAAGTGATCGCTGCCGTCGTGCCACCGGAGACAAAGAATGGCAGCTTAACAACACCTCGCAATTAAAGGGCCGATTGACAGCACTGGCAGCTATGTCATGGCAACGGCCGAACATCGGGAGCCGTATGAATCGAGAGGTTCACGTACGGTTCTGGGAGCGCCCGGAGGTGAAAGCCCTCCGGGCGACTCGACATGGGGTTCCGGAAAGCTGATCGCATGGTGCGCGTTCGCGCCAAACGCCGGTGCACCAGCGATCGTCGGCCACCTGGCAATTTGGCGGTGTATGCCGCGACTCAGGAGGCAGGAGCGCCCTCGGCGCCAAAGGGCTCAATCGTTGGCTCCCGTTGAAGAGTACGTGGGGTGTTGTCCAATCACCTCAGAACCCACTGTCGAGAGACGATCATGGTCACTCGATGCTCCGTGTTGTCGTTTTTCGGCCGTGTCCCGTTGAGGACGCGTATGTCCGGGAGCCGACGCTGTGGCGTAACTATTCCGACAATACAGCGCAAAGCACATGGTTTTCGTTCCTCAAAAAAGCCCCGCGCGAGCGGACTTTGGTGGCACGTCGATTGCTGGGACACGGAAAAGGATCCGCATGACCATGCAATCCAGTCGTCGCCGCAGGAGTTCAAATGAAACTTGCTCGATCCAAACAAGTCAGCGCCATAGCTGTACGGTTGAGTGCGGTCGGTATCGCATGCATTCGCATTAGCCAAAACATCTGCCTCTCGTCGACAATCTGTAGTCGTCTCCGTGTACCACCGAGCGCATCGCGACCTGCGAACGGAGCTGCAGCGAGTGGGGCGCGAATGCAGCTCGCTGATTGAAACGCGCCGCTTCAGTAACGAGCAAGACGAGATTGATGTGGTACGGCCGCGGCTGCCAGCGCGGCTTTCCTACACGAAAGCTAATGGAGTCCCCAACAGATGAACGCGCCCAGCTATTCCGAAGCCCTGGAATTTGCGATCGACCGCTCGTACGAGATCAATCTCGACATGTTGAGATCGCGAAATCTGCACCTGGACGCGCACAACGACTATCTCGTCGGCACATATCCTCCTCTCAAGGCAATGGGTGACCTGGATGCCGAAAGATTGTTGACTCAGGTCGCCTCGTCAATTGACCTCTATTTTCATATCCCATTCTGTAATCAGTATTGCACGTTTTGCCACTTCGCCAAGGAAATCAATCCATCTTCCGAGCGAGTGGAACGCTATTTGGCGGCCTTAAATAAAGAAATGACTTGGTCGGGCGCGGCGCTTGCTGGGAGAGCTGTTGAGACTGCGTTTTTTGGAGGGGGCACTCCCTCATTTTTGACGAACCATCAACTCAAAACGCTATTTGCCATGGTTAACGAGCGCTTTGATTTGTCGAAGTCAGAAGTAAGTTTTGAGTTGCATCCCTCGCTTGTGAAGCATGCGGACGCCGCGGATCGCATCTCGACTCTACTTAGAGGCGGAGTAAACCGCTTCGTACTGGGCGTTCAAAGTCTAGATCGGGATATTTTGCGTATATTGAACCGCGGGCACGGTCTGGAGGAGGTGATACAACTCGTGACATTGCTGAACGAGATGGGCGTTGAGAATCTATCGCTTGACCTCATGTATGGGCTGCCGCAGCAAACGCTTCGGAGCTGGTACGACTCAATAATCGGGCTGTTGGACATTGGAATAGAGAAGTTCAACGTATTCCCGTTGATGTTTAAATTGACTGACCCCGTGGCCCGCCATTTGGCTATGGGACGCTATCAATTCGCCGGGGCCAAGGAGCGCATTATAATGCACTTCATGGCGGAGCACATCCTCACGAAGCTCGGTTATCGCTATGGACCAATTTTCTATTGGACTAAGAGGTCGCAGCCGCACTCCGTTCAACAAAGCCGTAAATACGATTCCTGGAACGACAATAATCTCGTCCCGTTTGGGGTGGGTGGATTTGGCTACATGAGCCAGTGCCAGTTCTACAACGAGGCAGATCTAGATCGCTATCTACGTAGGGTCGAAGCCGGCGAGAAACCAGTGTGGAAGGGGGTTGTACTGTCCCAGGACGACCTCATGCGCCGAACATTAATGTTTGCCTTGCGAAGCAGCGGAGTGCTGCTCTCCCGCTTCGAGCGCGAATTTGGAGTATCGCTAGAAGAATACTTTTTCGGCGAGCTTGAAATCTTAAGGGAGGCAGGCCTCGTTCGCATTTCAAACGATGGCGTGCTTTCGTTAACCGACGCCGGAATTATCAACTCGGGCGCTGTATCGTTGCTATTTTTCTCTGAGAATGTACTTGAGCGGGTCGCGTACAACGATAGCAGGATAACAGACAAACAAACGGATCTAATCGAAAAGCACGACTACTCGCCCGCCGCAAGATATGGGTCGAGTGCAGAAATGCAAGCTGTTTTTCGATGAAGTGGGGGAGCGCTCGTCTATGGTCGCTACGTTGTCCTTTTCCACTCCGGAACAGCAGCGCCGTCGGGCGCGGCAGATATTTTCTCATGTGTCCGATAGCTTCGATCGCGGGCAACGGAAACGGCCGCTTGGGCTTGTCAGCAATGTTGTCGCCGATCAACTGCCGCACTTCATTGCCGAGATCAAAGGCAGTGAACGGCCAGATGAAGCGGTCAAGGCTCTTGGAAGTAGCATTAATGCGATGATTGCATCGGCTGACCATGATGGACAGCTGCTGAAGTTGCCGGATCCCGACTTCGCCGTCGCTAAGACAGACGTCCAATATCTCGTCAATTGTGCTTATCAGATGTCGGCGTTTGCCGGCCTTGATCCCGTGCAGGCGGAGTTGACGGTGGGAGAGGCGCTGAGCCGTCTCGCCCGCTTAAGCTGCCAGCGACAGCCTAGCATTGAGGTTCTCTCCTATGAAGATATGATCCTGACGAATCCAGTGCAGAGCGATCCTCGCATATATTGCCTTGGCGCCGCCGGGGTCGAGGAGCGAGACTTTTGCTTGGGTCATCAACTCATCGAGAGCGAGCTAAAATTGGCAATCGCAGCTCTACTTGAATTGCGTGATGCGGCTGACGCGGACGCTCATCAATGTCTTGCGCTATGCTTGGAACGCCTTGAGTCAGCGAACTATGTTCTGGCCCGATTTTTTGAACATATGTCGCCCGACCTATTTAGCCAATTTCGTGTGTTTTACGGAAAAAACCCTTACAAGAATAGGCTTGGCCCAAGCGGTCGGTTTTCTGCCCGGGTCGTGGCGGTCTCGGTGCTACTGGTCGGCGAAGAACTCTTTCAGCAGAAGCCGCAATACTATAGGGATTTGTATCGGCTGTCCGAATACTATCCGCAGGGAGACATTCACGAGGTATTCCGCTGGTTGTCACCAGATGACAAAGGCGCGGAGCCCACGCCAAGTTGGCTGGAAGGGAAAGCGGACTTTCCTGGGTTTGCAACCATTTCGCCCGTCATCGAACGCTATGGTGGAGAAGTCCGAAGGCTGCGCGCTTCGTGTGTTTGTGCGCTGGAACAGTTTACCCGGATGCACCGTACTACGGCTTTGAAATATACGGTTGAACCGGGTCGTCCAATTGTCGGAGTCGAGGCTTCGGAAAGTGTTGAGGCTGTCCTTTCACAGCGGCTGTTAACGGCGGCGCGATAGCCGGCGGTATTTGGCTAGCTAAAACATGTAGTGATGCTGAGAGGCGCAGGCATCCGACACGGGTCCAAAGGTGGCGTTCGATGTCTCAGGACGAAGTGATGTTTCGTCAATTTGAGTCAGGAGATACTGATGATGTGTGGCATCTGCATAGACGCGCATCGGAGGCGGTTGGTGTGTGTGGCCCGGAAGGAGCGTGGGAGGATGATTTACGAAACATTGGAGAAATATACATCGCGTCAGGCGGAGACTTCGTAGTTGCGCATATTGGTTCCAAGCTCGTTGCCATGGGTGGATTGAAGCTTATTGACGATGACGTCGCAGAGCTGAAGCGTATGCGAGTCGATCCTGCCTTTCGACGGCGAGGGCTTGGGACGAGGATTCTTACTGAATTGGAAACGCGAGCCGCCGCCCTGGGATTCAAGCGGATAGTACTCGACACGACAAAGATCCAAGTAGGGGCTCAAAGACTTTATGAGGCCGCTGGCTACGTTCGCCGTAAGGAAGGGATGTTGCACGGATATGAAGTGATCTTCTACGATAAGCGGCTTGTCGGCCGGGATGAGCCACGTCACATAATCAACGAGGTTGTGGGCCTGGAGAATCCACGCTAGCCCTGTAGGGACCTGGCGTCGTGAAAGGCTGAAGCAGGTGAAGGCGCTGGAGTTCGGCTCGCGTCGACTGAGGAGAAGCGCGGGCGCCGCGGAAGCGGTTTCGTCGTCCGTGAAGAAGCTCCCAAGTCATTGAGCGGGAGTCGAATTTTGGATCGGAGCGAGGT
>NZ_PSRR01000384.1 GCF_004296405.1 Bradyrhizobium sp. Leo170 | reverse complement strand
CGTGGCTTCCGCGATCTCGCCGCCGACGCCGACGATCTCGGCCGCGCCGCCGCGCAGGCGAACCGCAATGCGCGCAAGACCTACGCCAATGTGCCGTCTCCCTCGCCGGAGTTCGACCGGCTCGAGCCGAACATGGAGAATCGCGGCGCCGATCCGGACGCCCCCTATTCCTATGACGAGTCGAGCGAGGAGGCCGAGCGCTACCCGCAGGGATCGCAGCCGCGGGCGCGGATCGGCAATGGCGGCGATCGCAACGTCAAGAAGAGCGCGCGGCTCGGCTCGGCATTCCCGTTCAAGAGCGCGATTGCGGTCGGCATCATCCTGATCCTGGTCGGCGCCGGCATCCTCTGGGGCAAGCAGGCGGTCACGGTCGTGAGCGGGCTGCTCAAGTCGTCACCCTCGGTGGAGGCGCCGAAGGATGTCGCGACGCCCGCGACCAAGCCGAAGATTCCGGACCGCGTCGGCCAGCCGTCGTCCAGTGAGCCGGTTGCGCCGGTGGCGCAGCGTGTCGTGCTCTATGACGAGGACCCCAGCGATCCCAAGGGCAAGCAATATGTGGGCTCGGTGATCTGGCGCACCGAACCGATCAAGGCTTCGGGCAACGCGGCACCCGACATCGCCGTGCGCGCCGACATCGAGATCCCCGACCGCAAGTTCAAGATGACGATGTCGTTCCGCCGCAACACCGACTCGTCCTTGCCCGCGAGCCACACCGCCGAGCTCACCTTCATCCTGCCGCAGGATTTCCCGAACGGCGGCGTCGGCAATGTGCCGGGCATCCTGATGAAGTCCAACGAGCAGGCCCGCGGCACCCCGCTCGCAGGCCTGGCGGTGAAGGTCACCGACGGCTTCTTCCTGGTCGGCCTCTCCAACGTCGATGCCGACCGCTCGCGCAACCTGCAGCTCCTCAAGGAGCGCTCCTGGTTCGACGTGCCGCTCGTCTACACCAACCAGCGCCGCGCCATCATCGCGATCGAAAAAGGCGCCCCCGGCGAGCGCGCGTTCAACGACGCGTTTGCGGCGTGGGGGGAGTGAGGGGAGTTCTTTCCTCTCGCTGAGTTGTTTTGCAGTGAGTAGGCGCCATGAAACGCTACCTGATCTTCGCCGCTATCGGTCCGTTCATCGGTGGTCTCATTCTGCTGTTCGCGACCAGCTATCAGTCTGGTTATTGGAACGAGACGGGCGTGCACGAGGTCGGAAAGTTCTTCCTGGCTTTCGCCAAGACGCTGCAATACGCGTATCTGTTCGGCATCGTGCCGTCACTGATGCTGGCGGCGATCGACGACATCCTGATGCATGTGCGGAAAATCAATCCGTTTGCGCGGATGCTGACCATTGGCGCGATCGGATTCATCGCGGCCGAATTGCTCTACGGTTCGCGCGGCCCGGACTCCGGCGCGGTGCAGTTCATTCTGTATGGGCTCGTCGGCCTGGTGCCGGCAACGCTGTCGTCCTGGCTGGCGCACAAATACGCGGAAGAGCCGCAGCCGGCGACCACGTAACCGCTTTCGCCGTCATTGCGAGCCACCGGGGCGGCGCTACGCGCCGACCCGTTGGCTCGCAATGTCGATGTGGCTGCTTTGGGTGCGACAATCAACCCGACGGGCAAATCAGCTAAAACCTTCGCCCAAAAATAGATCGCTTAACCCGTCGGCCACCGTCATGCCCGCCACCGGGTCTCGCCTTCGGCGAGCCCGATGACAGGCTCCGGCGGGCATCCGGTAACCGGCGGCTTCTCGGCTCAAGCACTGCTGCCTCTGGAATACTGGATCGTCCGGTCAAGCCGGACGACGACAGCGGAAGCTGTTTGAAAGTTGAATCAGAAACCTCCCCGTCATTGCGACCCGTTGGCTCGCAATGACGGCGTCGTCCCGGCTTGAAGTGCGCGGTGATGTCTCGTCAGAACCGCTGATCGATGAAGACGACTATCTAACAGCCATAGGCTGCGATGCTTTATTGCAGGCCGTACTTATGCAACGCGACGATCATGAGGCGAATGATGCAGTCCGAGATCGTTTCGCCTCGCAGGCGCACTTGCTGCAGCCCCGCCAACGTTGCCTCGTTGACCGGTATGAGCCAGTTGCCGTTTGGCAGGCGCCGTCCGGTCGGGCCCCAGCCGCACTCTCTATCAAGGCGCGGCACTCCTCGGTGATCTCAATATTCGGCATCGCTTTGATCGGAGTCCTCGCGGGATTAAAGCGGGCGGTGTTGGCCTGAGCCAACATCATAGCTCGCGCTGCGCGCGCCCCGGCAACTGCACATCAGAGAATCCATTTCACCGCATGCTCTGCTGTTGGATGGGTTCCGGGCTCGTCCTTCGGACGCCCCGTCTCGGAGAGGACGGCGGCGATCCTGGCGCGGTTCATGTTCAGAACGTTAGGCGGAACCGGGCGGACAGCCCGTTTTCCTCGGTGTGAGCGCCGAGCCGACCCGTATAGGAAAAACCCAGCGTGGCGTCCTTGCTGAGGGGGATATCGAGCCCGGTCTGGATGAGCGCGGCATCGCGGGCGATCGGCACGCCTGTCACCGTAAAGGCATCGGAGCTGACAAAGGCGTGGGTGGTCCACGGCGTGACATCGCCGAACGCATGCTGCCAGCCGAGCGTGCCGTGCAGATTGCCGCTGAACGATCCCAGACTGACGGGGAGTGCGCCACGCAGGCCGATCGTGGAATAGGTGACGTTCTGGGTCTCACCGCCGCCGTGCAGGCCGGCGGTGCCGTTCTCGTCATAGCCGTTCGTGTGCAGATTGACCCAGGCAAAGCCGGCAAACGGTTCAAGGGCGGCCCCGCCGGCATGGAAGGTGTAGCCGGCATCGCCGAAGATCTGCGTGGTGCGGGCATTGTAGGAGGTCTTGTCGATTTCGGCGAAATCGGGGAAGGCGACGTTGCGGCTGGTATCGATCGCATGCCAAGTGTTGGCCAGACCGAGATGCAGGCCGAGATCGTTGATCCTTGTGCCGGCATACGCGCCGATCGTGGACTGGTCGACGTCGGCCGACGAGGCGCGGCCATCGACGCTGTAGAATGAGCGGCCATAGCCGCCCATCACGCCGATCCGCCAGCCGCTGTCGATGAGCTTGTCGGCGCCGACGAAGAAACCACCCGCGGCGCGGTCGAGGCTGGCGGCGTTGCCGCCTCCGCCGCCGAGCCGGGCCCAGCTGCCATAGCCGGAACCCCAGACGGCGAGGCCGTCGCTGAGCTTTCGGACATTGTCGGCGGATGATCCGCCCGCCTCGCCGAAGGCGGCGAGCAGCCGGCCGGTGACGGCGTCGCGGGCAAAATGGCTGTCCTCGATCAGGCCGCTCTTCAGACTGGCATGGATCTCGCCGTCGAGAGCGTTGTAGGCGCCGCGGGCTTCGCCAGCGTCAAGCAACAGCAGCTTGTTGTAGAGCGCAAGCGACGAGCCGGATTGCGCCAGCGTGTCGAGTGCAACCGCGGTGCGGTACTGGTTCGCGGTGTGGGCAACCGTCTCGAAAATGGCCGGGTTGCCCGAGCCATCTGTGTTCGTTGGGGCCAGGGCAACGGTGAGATAGGCGCTATCGGCGGTGTAGCTGAGGCTGGTCGTGAGGAAGGCGGAGGAGATGGCGGAGCCGGCGAAGCTGCCGCTCACGCCAGTGCCGGCCCTCAGGATCGTGGCGGTCTGGCCTTTCTGGTAGCTGGCCAAGGGATCAAGTGTGGAGACCACCACAGTGCCGCCTTTAAGGGTGGCTCCGCCCGACACCGTGGTCAGGTCGCTGCCGGACCCGGCAACATCCACCGCATAGATCGCGCCGTTCTCGAAGGTGAGGTTGCCGTTGACAGTCAAGCTGCCGATCGTGCCCGCTCTGCCGGGGGCGAGAATGCCACCGCTGTTGATCGTCGTGGTGCCCACGCTGCCGGTGCCGGCGAGGGTGGCGCCGGCATTGACGATGGTCAGCGCACTCGAGGCGATGGAGCCATCCACGGCCAGGGTGCCGGCTGGAATCGTCGTGGTCCCCGTGTAGCTGTTGTCGCCGGTCAGGACCACGGTGCCCGTCCCACGCTTGGTCAGGCTGCCGGTCGATCCCGCGGCGTCGGCGAGATCGGCGTTCAGGGTGAAGGTGTCGGCGGCGGCGACCGCTTCGACGTTGAGGTTGCCTTGCAGGGTGACACCGCCACTCGCGGTGAGCGTGAGAGAGGTCTTGCCGCCGGCGATCAGGGCTCCGCCGCCGTCGACATTGGCATTGTCCGTTGCGGTTCCGCCGCGGAGCGTGGCGCCGTTTGCCAGCACGATGCTGCCTTCGGTGGTGATGCTGTTGTTGCCAGCGGCGACCAGGGTGGCAGTGCTGCCCAGGGTAAAGCTGGAAGAAGAGCCGTCCAGTTGGATCGCGCCGGCGGTCACCGTGGCGGCGGCGTTGGCTGAAGTGGCGTTGCTGACCTCGCCGGCGGCATAGAGGTAGAGCCTGCCGGCGACGACATTGAAGGTGGTCTGGCCGCCCGAGTTGGTGAAGACATTGTTGCCGCCGAGCTTCCAGGTGCCGTCGCCGGTTTGGGTGATGGCGAGGGTGCCGTTGGCCCTGCCGCCCATCGGATCGCGCATGTCCAGCACCCCTCCCGAGGCTACGCTCACATTGAGCGTGGCGGGCCCATTCAAGTAGATGGACGAGGCTTGTCCGCTGGCCGTATTGCCGGAGAAGGTGGAGGTCCGGCCTCCGCCGACCGTCAGATTGATCGTGCCGTAATCGGTGTAGACCGCGCCGCCCAGCGTGCCGGTCGTGTTGCCGAAGAAGCTGCTGTCGGCGATCGTCACCGTGCCGCTTGCGTCGAAAATGGCGCCGCCACCATGGGCGGCGTAATTGTTGGAGAAGCTGCTGCCGGTGATCGTCGCGGTGCCGTTGATGAAGATGGCGCCGCCATAGGTGGCCGAGTTGCCGGAGAAACTGCTGTCGGTGATCGTCACCGTATGGTTCGTTTCATTGAAGATCGCGCCACCGGCGCCGGCGGAATTATTGGAGAAGTGGCTGTCGACGATGGTTGCCGTGCCGAAGTTGAAGATCGCGCCGCCACCATAGGTGGTGGACGAATTGCCGGAGAAGCTACTGCCGCTGATCGACGCCGCGCCAGTGTTATAGATCGCTCCGTTCGCGTTGCCGGAGAAGCTGCTGTCGGCGATCGTTGCCCTGCCGGTGTTGTAGATCGCGCCGCCGGCACTGCTGGCGGAATTGCTCGAGAAGCTGCTGCCGGTGATCGACATCGTGCCGGCGTTGAAGATCGCGCCACCCTGACTACCGGCGGTATTGCTGGAGAAGCTGCTGTCGACGATCGTTGTTGTGCTGTCGGCGTCGCTGTAGATGGCGCCGCCATAGGAGGTGGCCGTGTTGCCAACGAAGCTGCTGTTGGCGATAACCGTGCGATAATAGTTGATGACTGCACCGCCGGCATAAGTGGCCGAATTGTTGGAGAAGCTGCTGCCGTAGATCGACATCGTGTCGGTGTTGAAGATCGCGCCGCCGGTGACGCTGGCGGAATTGCCGGAGAAGCTGCTGTCGACAATTATCGCCGTGGCGGAGGAGGTGATCGCGCTGCCGCTACGGGCGGAATTGCCCGAGAACCTGCTTTTGACGATCGTTGCCGTGCCGGAGTTGTTGTAGATTGCGGCGCTATAGAAGGCGGCGGAATTGCCGGAGAAGCTGCTGTCAGCGATTGTGACCGTGCCGGCGTTGAAGATCGCGCCACCCCGCTGTACGGTCGTGTTGTTGGAGAAGCTGCTGTCGGCAATCGTCGCCGTGCCGCTGTTGTAGATCGCGCCGCCATAGGTGGCCGAGTTGCCGGAGAAGATCACGGACGAGTTGGCCCCGGCATCGCTCAGATCGGCCCTGGCGCTGCCGATCGAGAAAGAGGCGCCGGAATTCACATAAATCGCTCCGCCACTCGCTCCGCTGCCGCTCACCGAGTATGTCAGCGTGCCGCCCGCATTTACATAGTTCGCCGTCGCGCCGGATATGGTCTGCATGGTCGAGACCGATGTGGGCGTGCTGACGGTCGTGGTGGCGTTGCTGGCCACGGCCTGGTTGTAGGCCGTCAGCGCCGCTTGCATCGCAGCGGTGTTGGTCGCGCTGGGGTTGCCCGCGTAGGCCACGATGGTGGCTTGCAGGGCGCTGGACGCGTCGCCGACCGCATCGGCCCACGCCAGCGACGGCGCAAGGCTCAGCAGCGGTGCAGCGGCCGAAACGCCCCACTTCCACTCAGAGCCGACCCGGCGGCGATGCCGGTGTCCGGGACGATCTTTCTTGCTGAGAACCCTGACCGGTTCCGACGCCTGGACGAGGCCAACGACTTGATTGAAGGCAGGACGGGAGGCGCGATTCATGGGCAGCGATCGACCGGTAAGCTGAAGTTGTTCAGCAAACACACGAGCAATCTGACGGCTACCCCCTGGTACGGAAAGCATGAAGTTTTGGACGGAATGCGAAGTTTTCGGTAGCAGTGCGTACGATCCGAACGCACGCCTCGCGGGTTGCACTTCATCACGCGGTGAGATGGTCTATGGTTAATGATTCGAACGATCGAGTGGAACCGCGCGCTTCCTCGCGGACATCTCCCGAATCGCCCTCACCGAAGCGCCCCGCGCGCTTCCTCTACGGAGAGCGAAGCAGCCTTGATCCCCGCGCGAACGGCGCCGACTATCTCGCGGACGCCAACCTGTTTCGTCGCAGCTATGTTCGAACCATCGGCGAATCCGAGGGGATGCCGCTCGACAGCACCACGGCATGGCTCGTCGGAAACAACGTCGCTTTCTACAAGCTGACATCCAATTCCTGCGTGGAGGCAAAGCGAACCGAAGCGGACGCCGCGGCCGACAAGATCGACGGCGTGGTATTCGACTACGTCCTGTCCGGAGAATATAGCGAGGAAACTGCAACCGATTTCGTCAGCCTGAGCGCCGGAGACCTTGGGATGGTCCAAAGCACGGTCGAGGTAACGGCGCGGTCGCGCCGGGTTCGCATGGCGACGATTTTCCTGCCGCGAACGCGTCTTGTCGCCGCACTCGAGACCGACCTCTCCGACGACCGCTTCATTCTTCGCTTTCTCAGTTCCGCTCCGCTGGCGCCCTTTATCGGCGCCCAGATGCGGTTGCTGTTCGAGTCCTACGGGAGGATGGACGCGCAGGACTTCGAGATCGTGCTGGAGGCGACGGCCGAACTCCTCATCCATCTGCTGCGCTGTGAGCTATCCCGGGGCGAGCAGTTTCAGGCACGACCAGGCAAGGAATTCATGCGGGCGATTGCCTACATCGAGGAGAACTATCATCGCGCCGAGCTGACGCCGGATGATATCTGGCGGGGCATCAACGTATCGCGGACCCAGCTCTACAAGCTGTTCTCGGAGAATGGCCTGACCGTGGCAGGATATCTGCGCGACGTTCGGCTGCGCCGTTTCGTCGATGCCTTGAGGACGACGGACGCGTCCGGAATCGGCCGCCTTGCCTGGACCTGCGGATTGGACATGCAGGCCGCCGACTTCACCCGTTTATTCAAGCGTGTCTATGGGATGACGCCTCGCCAGGCGCGAGCGGCTCTACAAGCTGGGCAGCCGGTCGTAACCAAGAAGGCTGGTACATAAATTGTAACAGTTCGCGTGGTCCCGTGCGGCGCTATGGATTGTTTCGCGGAGCCCGTCATCGGGCGGCGCTACGCGCCGACCCGCTGGCTCGCAATGGCGATGTGGATGCAACGGGTGCGACAAATCAACCCGACGGGCAAATCACCCAAAAGTCTGTCCAGCCCTCACGCAAAAAACATTCCGCTTT
>NZ_PSRR01000383.1 GCF_004296405.1 Bradyrhizobium sp. Leo170 | reverse complement strand
CGGCCGGGCCGCCGCCGGGGGCGCAGACTGCGAACCAGGCGGTGCTCGCGCTGACCGCCCGCTATGGCAAGGATCTGCCGGTCATCAACAATGGCCTGGTATGGCGGGTCTTTGCCGACAAGCCGGACGACAACGGCTCCTTCAAGCTGATCCGTGAGGACCGCGGCGCCACGCCCAACATCGTGTTGCCGCCGGGCAATTACGTCGTCCATGTGGCGCTCGGCCTGGTCAGCGCCGTACGCGCCGTGAGCCTGAAGTCGGAGACCGATCGCCAGTCCTTCGTCCTGCCGGCGGGCGGCCTGCGGATCGAAGGCCGGGTCGGCTCCAGCAAGATTCCGCCGAACCAGATTTCGTTTGCGATCTACAAGGGCAGCCAGTTCGACGGATCGGACCGCAATGCCCTGATCCCCAACGTCGCCGCCGGCGACGTCGCGCTATTGCCGGAGGGGACCTATTACATCATCTCCAATTACGGCGACGCCAACTCGGTGGTGCGTTCCGACATCCGCGTCCAGGCCGGCAAGCTCACCGATGTCACCGTCAGCCATCGCGCGGCCGTGATCACGCTGAAGCTCGTCAGTGAGAAAGGCGGCGAGGCGCTGGCGAATACCGCATGGTCGGTGATCACGCCCGGCGGGGACGTCATCAAGGAATCGATCGGTGCATTCCCCCGCGTCGTGCTCTCCGAAGGCGAATACCGCGCCATCGCCAAGAACGAGGGCAAGGTGTTCGAACGGCCCTTCAACGTCGTCAACGGCGTCGACGGCGAGGTCGAAGTCATCGCGCGCTAGATATGAATAAAATTTTCAGTGACTGTCATAGTCTCTAACGCGCACTAACCAAGATCTGACTTAGAACTGTCATAATGGCGCCGGCGCCCCGTCGCCTGCGCAATCTTTACATTGCTTTAAGCGAGCCTGATTTGGATGCGGGCGGGGACTGGAGCATGAAATCGGACAGGGGAAGCCGGTTTTCCCTCGCGACAAACGCGGAGCGTTTGCGCCGCGATCATGCTCGAATGTGAAGTGAGGTCGTGCTCCGATCTTCGTCGGACCATGATCTGGTGGTTCGGGGCGCGTCATGAGTGCGGCGAAGAAGTCGTCGGGAAAATTCAACACAGAAATGTTCGGCGACGTCCCGGTGCTCAAGCGCAAGTGGCAAGCCGCATTGCGTCCGGGCGACAGGTTGCCCCACTATGAGGACGTGATGCTCGGCAGCCTCGGCAGGCTCGCCGACCACATCGTCCTGCTCAAGGAAAGGGGCGGCGCGCTCGCCGTTTCGCAACCCGGCCGCTACATCCAGCAATGGCTGAATGACGACCGCTGGGACATGACGCTGAACGAGCTTCCGCCGGATTGCGCGACCGCGCTCGGCGAAGCCGCCGCCAACGCGGCTCTCAATGACCGGCCCTATCTTGCCACGGCGCATTGCGTGCGCGACGGCCTGGTCCGCACCTATGACGTGCTGGCGCTGCCGACCTCCTCCCGCTGGGGCGGCACACTGATCGGCGCCTACGTCAACGAGCGCGGCGCTCAGTACAATCTGCTCGATACGATTTTCGCGGCGACCGATGAAGGCGTGCTGTCGCTCGCCGCCATTCGCGATCCGCGCGGCGAACCGTTCGATTTCCAGATCATCTATCTCAACCAGGGTGCGGCGAAGCTTTTGAAGCGGCCCGAGCACGAGCTGTTGTGGCAGAGGCTCAGCACAGGCGGAAACCTGCTCGGCGCGGCCGATGTGACTGAGCGCCTGCGCGAGACTGTCCGCACGACCAGCGGGACCCAGTTCGAGATCGAGAGCGAGGACCGCTGCCTGCGGCTCGCCGTCACGGCGTTCGGCGACATGCTGTCGCTGACCTTGTCCGATGTCACGGCGCTGAAGCGGCGCGAGGTCTCCTTCCGCCTCCTGTTCGACAACAACCCGATGCCGATGTGGGTGTTCGACGCCGCCACGATGGAATTCCTCGGCGTCAACGACGCGGCGGTCCAGCATTATGGCTATCCGCGCGAGAAATTCCTGAGCATGAAGTTGCGCGAGATCTGGCCGGAGGACGAATGGGCCTCCCACAGCAAGGCGCTGCAGGAGATCGGCGACGTCTACCATTCCAGCCGCGACTGGCGGCACATCAAGGCGGACGGCAGCGAGATCCATGTGCTGACTTTCGGCCGCCGCGTTTCGTTCGACGGCCGCGACGGCTACCTCGTGGCCCTGGTCGATATCACCGAGCGGCGCAAGGCCGAGGCCCGCATTGCCTACATGGCCCACCATGACGGCCTGACCAATCTGGCGAACCGCGATTTCTTCCAGGACCGCTTGCGCGAGGCGCTGCAGCGGAGCAAGCCGGGGGGCAAGCGCGTCGCGGTGCTGTGCGTCGACCTCGACCTGTTCAAGAACGTCAACGACTCCTTCGGCCACGCGATGGGCGACCGGCTCCTGAAGCAGGTTGCGGAGCGGCTCACGGCCGACATCACCGGCGACAATCTGGCCGCGCGGCTCGGCGGCGATGAATTCGCGATCGTGCTCTCTGATGTCACGCCGAACGAGGCTAGCGACTTCGCCGAACGCCTGATCGGGACGCTGAGCGTGCGCTACGACATCGACGGCATCGAGGTGGTGGTCGGCGCGAGCGTCGGCATCGCGCTGTCGCCGGGCGACGGCACCAGCTCGGAAGAATTGATGCGCAACGCGGACATGGCGCTCTATCGCGCCAAGTCGGACGGCGGCGGCGTGCATCGTTTCTTCGAGCACGAGATGGACCGCCAGGCGCAGAAGCGCCGGGATCTCGAGCGCGACCTGCGCCAGGCCTTCGCCAATGGCGAATTCGAGCTGCACTACCAGCCGTTGGTCGACATCGCCTCCGACAAGATCAGCGGGTTCGAATCGCTGCTACGCTGGCGCCATCCGGAGAAGGGCATGATCTCGCCGGCCGAGTTCGTGCCGGTCGCCGAAGACATCGGCCTGATCGTCCAGCTTGGCGAATGGGTACTGCGCGAGGCCTGCTCGGAAGCGATGAAATGGCCCGGCGAGATCAAGGTCGCCGTCAACCTGTCGCCGGTGCAGTTCCGCAGCCGCAATCTGGTGCAGGCGGTGATCTCGGCGCTGGCGCATTCCGGTCTGTCGCCGCGACGGCTCGAGCTCGAGATCACGGAGTCCGTGTTCCTGGCCGAGACCGAAGCCAATCTCGCGATCCTGCACCAGCTCCGCGAGCTCGGCGTCAGCATCTCCATGGACGATTTCGGCACCGGCTATTCCAGCCTGAGCTATCTGCGCAGCTTTCCGTTCGACAAGATCAAGATCGACCGTTCCTTCGTCAAGGATCTGGCGCGCCGCACCGATTGCGTGGCGATCGTGCGCGCAATCTCCGGCCTCGGCCGCAGCCTGAACATCACCACCACCGCCGAGGGCGTGGAGACGGTTGATCAGCTCGACTGGCTGCGCGCCGAAGGCTGCAACGAAGTGCAGGGCTTCCTGTTCAGCGCAGCGCGGCCGGCGGACGAAATCGCAACGCTGTTGGCAGGCTTTGCCGGGCGCGCATCGAGGGCGGCCTGACGCCGTCTGCGGCGCGGCCGTCTCCGCCGCAAATTTGTCGGCTCGCGGCGATATTGGGCGCGGGCCATGACCATCGCTCCAGGACGTCGTGCAATCTGGCTCGCTGTGCTGTCGTTTCTGCTTGCGCGCGTTGTCGGCACGCCACTCGAAGCCTCCGCTCAAGAGATGTTTGCCGGCGTCACGGTGCGGGTGCCCGATGCGTTCTATGATCCGCCGGCGCAAGTGCCTGATACGCCGGGCGTGCTGCTGCGCAGCGAGTCCCTTCAGGATGTAAGGTTGCCGGCCGGCATGCGGGGCTGGCGCATCCTCTATACGACCACGGTGAACGACACCACGCGCGCAACCGCCGTCGCGACCGTGTTTGCGCCGATCGATCCGCCCGCAGGTCCGCGTCCTGTGATCGCCTGGGAGCACGGCACGACCGGCCTGCAGCAGAAGTGCATGCCGTCGCTGATATCGGCCCCGACATTGGGGATTCCGGCGCTCGATCGGATCGTGCGGGCAGGGTGGGTGATCGTCGCCACCGACTACTCATTCGCCGAGAGGGGCGGTCCGCATCCCTATCTCATCGGCGAAGGCGAGGGGCGCGCCGCGCTCGACTCGGTACGTGCCGCACGGCAGATGCCCGAGCTGACGCTCGATGCGCGCACCGTTGTCTGGGGCCATTCGCAGGGCGGGCATTCGGCGTTGTGGACCGGCATCATCGCTCCACGCTACGCGCCGGAGATCGAGATCGTAGGCGTCGCGGCAATCGCGCCGGCCGCAGACTTGCGGAACATCCTTGCCATGAACCAGGGGGTCGACAAGCGGCTCGGGCCGTATGTCGCGCTGTCCTATAGCCGCTTCTATCCCGACATCAGCTTCGAGCAGGCGGTTCGTCCCGAGGCGCTTGCGGCCGCGCGCGAGATCGCGGGCCTGTGCGGGTTCCTCCCAGCGGAGGAGCCAATGCGGGCAGCGGCGCTCACCGCGACGTTCGAGGGGCCCGCATTGGCAACACGCAGCAACCCGGCGCTTTCGGCAAGGCTCGCGCAGAACAGCGCCCACCACCCGATCGCGGCGCCGGTGGTGATCGCGCAAGGAGCGGAGGATGACGTGGTGCCGCCGGCGGCGACCGCAGGCTATGTCGAGGAGCGCTGCGCCGCCGGCCAGCGGCTCGAATATTGGACCTTCGTGAGGCTGGACCACGGCATGGTGCAGCCGGGCTCAAAGCTTGAGGCGCCGCTCATGGCATGGACCGCGGCACGCTTCCGAGGCGAGCCGCCGCCAAAGGGCTGCACCCGCAAGTCGTTCTGACGCGTGGCGCGGAGCGCTAGAACCGCGTCACGATATCCGACAGCGCCGGCCGCGGGCGGTCTTCGCTTGGCTTGGTCGGCTTGCCGATATGGATCAGGCCTGCGAGCTTCTCGTCGGGCTTCAAGCCAAAACCATCGAGCACGTCGCGGTCGAAGACGAACCAGCCGGTGAGCCAGCAGGCGCCATAGCCTAGCGCGGTGGCTGCGGTGAGGATGTTCATTGCGCTGGCGCCGGCGGAGAGCTCCTGCTCCCATGGCGGCACTTTCGGATGCGGCTTGGTGAAGCTGACGATGCCGATCACCAGCGGCGCATCGGTGAGCCGCCGCTTCTCGACTTCGATATCGGCTGCCGGCGCGCCTGGGTTCTTCTTGGCGAACACGCTCGCGATCACGTCGCCGGCGCGGTTGCGCGCCTCGCCTTCGAACACGATGAAGCGCCAGGGCGCGAGCTTGCCGTGGTCCGGCACGCGCGCGCCGACCGTCAAAATGGTCTCGAGCTCGGCCGGCGAGGGGCCGGGCCCCGTCATCTCGCGCGGCTTCACCGAGCGGCGGGTCTTCAGGAGTTCTATGGCATCGGGCACTACGGCTTTCCCTTAAACTGGAGCATGATCCGGAAAAGTGAGAGACCGGTTTTCCGAAAAGGATCACGCTCAAACCGGTCACGGACATTCTTCCCACGAGATAGGGTCGAATGCCCGCGACCGGAAGCGAGTTTAGACGGATTAAAGCATCAGGACAGCGACTTCGCCCGCTTGATGTCCGGCGGCGTCGCCTCGTCGACCAGCGCGGCGAGCGCCTCATCCGTCGGCATCACGGTCTGGCGCTCGCTGCCGAGCCGGCGGACGGAGACCGAATGGGTCTCGGCTTCCTTCTTGCCGACCACGAGCAGCGCCGGGATCTTCGCCAGCGAATGCTCGCGGACCTTGTAGTTGATCTTCTCGTTGCGCAGGTCGATCTCGACCCGCAGGCCGGCGCGGCGCGCCGCGGCCACCACCTGCTTGGCATATTCGTCGGCCTCGGAGGTGATGGTGGTGACGACCACCTGCACCGGCGCCAGCCAGAGCGGGAAATTGCCGGCATAGTGCTCGATCAGGATGCCGATGAAGCGCTCTATCGAACCGCAGATCGCGCGGTGCACCATCACCGGCGCCTTCTTCGATCCGTCATGGTCGATATAGAACGCGCCGAACCGCTCCGGCAGGTTGAAGTCGACCTGCGTCGTGCCGCACTGCCAGTCGCGGCCGATGGCGTCGCGCAGCACATATTCGAACTTCGGGCCGTAGAACGCACCTTCGCCCGGATTGATCTCGGTCTTGATGCGGTTGCTGCCCTTGGCCTTGATCTCCGACAGCACGGTCGCCATCACGCGTTCGGCATGGTCCCACATCGCGTCGGTGCCGACGCGCTTTTCCGGCCTCGTCGAGAGCTTGACGGTGAGTTCGCCATCGAAGCCGAAATCGGCATAGGTCGACAGGATCAGGTCGTTGATCTTCAGGCACTCGTCCGCGAGCTGCTCCTCGGTGCAGAACACATGCGCATCGTCCTGCGTGAAGCCGCGCACGCGCATCAGGCCGTGCATCGCGCCTGACGGCTCGTAGCGATGCACGATGCCGAATTCGGCCAGCCGCAAGGGCAGGTCGCGATAGCTCTTCAGACCATGCTTGAAGATCTGCACATGGCCCGGACAGTTCATCGGCTTCAGCGCGAACCAGCGCTTGTCCTCGGCCTCGTCGCCGGCGGACTGCGCCGCGAACATGTTCTCGCGGTACCAGTCCCAATGGCCGGAGGTCTCCCACAGCACCTTGTCGAGGATCTGCGGCGCGTTGACCTCCTGGTAATCGCCGGCGAGGCGGCGGCGCATGTAGGCGATGAGCTGCTGGAAGATGGTCCAGCCCTTCGGGTGCCAGAACACCACGCCCGGACCTTCTTCCTGGAAGTGGAACAGGTCGAGCTCGCGGCCGAGCTTGCGATGGTCGCGCTTTTCGGCTTCCTCGATCTGCTTCAGGTAGGCGTCGAGTTCGTCCTGCTTCGCGAATGCCGTGCCGTAGATGCGGGTCAGCATCGGATTGTTGGAATCGCCGCGCCAATAGGCGCCGGCGACCTTCATCAATCTGAACGCGTTGCCGATCTTCCCCGTCGAGGTCATGTGTGGGCCGCGGCAGAGATCGAACCAGTCGCCCTGGAAGTAGATCTTGATCGGCTCGTCGCCGGGAATGGCGTCGACCAGTTCGACCTTGAACGCCTCGCCCTTGTCGCGGAACACCTCCTTGGTCTTCTCGCGCGACCACACTTCCTTGGTGAAGGGTTTGTCGCGCGCGATGATCTCGCGCATCTTCTTCTCGATGGCGGCAAAATCTTCCGGGGTGAACGGCTCGTTGCGGAAGAAGTCGTAGTAGAAGCCGTTCTCGATCACGGGACCGATCGTCACCTGCGTGCCCGGCCACAGCGACTGCACGGCTTCCGCCAGCACATGGGCGCAATCATGCCGGATCAGTTCCAGCGCGCGCGCGTCGTCACGCGAGATCAGCTCGATCTTGGCATCCTCGGTGATGGGATCGTTGAGGTCATACAGAACGCCATCCAGCGCCATCGCCACGGTGCGTTTGGCCAGCGAGGGCGAGATGCCCTGGGCGATATCGAGCCCGGTGATGTTCCTGGGGAATTCGCGTTTCGCCCCGTCAGGGAAGGTGAGGGTGACTTTGTCCACTGGCTGCGCGGGTTTCAGGTTGCTGAGGCTGTACTGGAATCCGGACTCGGACTTGTGCTCGTCGGGCATGTCATTCTCCTGCGGCTCACTCCTGCGAACGAGCGCAGGTAAGCGGAAAGCAGCGATATAGCAGGGGATTCGGCCGGCGCAATCCGGCAATATCAAGAAATCGGCGAGGAATCGGCCTGATCCGATCAGATTGAAATGCAACCGCGATGAAGCTGCGCTCCTTCCCCCGCTTGCG
>NZ_PSRR01000382.1 GCF_004296405.1 Bradyrhizobium sp. Leo170 | reverse complement strand
AAGCGCACCGTTCGCCGCGGCGAGGTGCTGTGTGGTGTCAACAAGGGCCTGCCGGGCTTCTCGATCCCCGACGAGAAGGGCAACTGGACCGGCTTCGATGTCGACTTCTGCCGCGCGGTGGCGGCCGCGATCTTCGACGATCCGTCCAAGGCGAAATTCATCCCGCTCGATGCCAGCGAGCGCTTCAAGGAGTTGCAGAGCCGGAAGGTGGACATCCTCTCGCGCAACTCGACATGGAGCATGTCGCGCGAGACCAATTACGACCTCTATTTCCCGGCCGTCGCCTATTATGACGGCGAAGGCTTCATGCTGCCGCGCTCGCGCAACATCGATTCCGCACTGGATTTGAACGGCAGCAAGGTCTGCGTGCAGGCGGAGACCACGACGCAGCTCAACCTCGCCGACTATTTCCGTATCAACAATATGAAATATACGGAGATGAAGTTCGGAAAGCTCGAGGATGTCGTCAAGGCCTATGACAGCGGACAGTGCGACACCCTTACCGCCGATGCTTCCCAGCTCTATGCGCTCAGGCTCAACCTCTCCAAGCCCAACGACCACATCATCCTGCCCGACATCATCTCGAAGGAGCCGCTCGCGCCCGTGGTACGGCTGCGCGACGACGACTGGATGATGATCGTGAAATGGACGCTTTATGCGATGATCAACGCCGAGGAGCTCGGCATCACCTCGAAGAACATCGACGAGGCGATGAAATCGAAGAAGCCCGAGGTGATGCGGCTGGTCGGCACCGAAGGGTCCTATGGCGAGGACCTCGGCCTGACCAAGGACTGGGCCGCCCGCATCATCCGCCACGTCGGCAATTACGGCGAGATCTACGACCGCAATGTCGGCAGCGAGTCGAAGCTGAAGATCCCACGCGGCCTCAACCAGCTCTGGAGCGCCGGCGGCATCCAATACGCCCCGCCGATTAGGTAGGGGCCACATACGCCGTCATTGCGAGGAGCGTAGCGACGAAGCAATCCACGCTTCCGCAAGCGGCGAGATGGATTGCTTCGCTTCGCTCGCAATGACGGGATAGAGTTCAATACCCCTTTGCCCTGGCCAGTTGATCGGCGTGGAAATTGCTGTCGCCGAACAACTCCTGGCAGACGCGGGCGCGCTTCATGAAGAAGCCGATGTCGAACTGGTCGGTCATGCCCATGCCGCCATGCATCTGCACGCCTTCCTGCACGGCCAGCGTCGCCGTCGTGCCGGCGCGCGCCTTGGCAACGGCGACGGCGCTGCCCGCATTGGCCAAATCAGCATCGAGCGCCTGCAGCGCCTTCAGCACCGCAGCGCGGGTGATCTCGATATCGATGTAGAGCTGGGCAGCCCGGTGCTGCAGCGCCTGGAATTCGCCGATCGGCTTGCCGAACTGCTTCCGCTCCTTCAGGTAAGCGACGGTGCGGCCGAACACCTCTTCGCTCAAACCCACCATTTCCGACGCGACCGCGCCGCGGCCGACATTGAGCACGCTTTCGAGCAGCGGATAGCCCTGGTCGACCTCCCCCAGCACGCTGTCGGCATTGACCTCGACACTGTCGAACACGATGCGCGCCGCGTTGTGGGAGTCCACCATGATGGTGCGCTCTCTCGCAATCCCTTTGGCCTTCGGATCGACAAGGAACAGAGTCACCCCGTTCTTCTCCCCGGCGCTACCGGCCGTACGCGCCGCGACGATCAGGAGACCCGCGGTGTGGCCATCGACGACGAGAGCCTTGTCGCCATTCAGCTTGAAGCCGTTGCCACTGCGTATCGCCTGCATCCTGGTCTGCAGCGGCCGATGCTTGGCGCCTTCATCGACCGCGAGCGCAGCGAGCAGCGAGCCGTCGGCAATCCTGGGCAGATGCTGCGATTTCTGCGCCTCGCTGCCGCCGCGCGACAGCGCCGAGGCTGCAAGCACAGACGTGGCAAGGAACGGCGACGGCATCAGCGTGCGCCCTATCTCCTCCATCACGATCCCGGCCTCGACCGCGCCGAGCCCGCTGCCGCCGAATTGTTCTGATACCAAGAGGCCGGAGAAGCCCATCTCGGCAAAGGTGTTCCAGAGCTCGCGCGAGAAGCCGGTTTCGTCCTTGCTGTCGCGCAACTGGCGCAGATGCGAGACCGGCGCCTTGTCACTGATGAGGCCGCGCGCGCTGTCGCGCAGCATGGATTGTTCTTCATTGAGGATGAGGGCCATGGTGTATCAAGCTCCGGGCAGATCGAGGATGCGCTTGGCGACGATGCCGAGCATCACCTCTGAGGTGCCGCCCTCGATCGAATTGGCCTTGGTGCGCAGCCAGGCGCGCGGCCGGGCGCCGCCGCGGGAGCGCTCGCTCTCCCACTCCAGCGCGTCGATGCCGCCGGCCGACATCAGGATCTCGTAGCGACGCTTGTTGAGCTCGGTGCCGTAATATTTCATCGCCGAGGAAAATGCCGGATGCGCCTGCCCCGCCTTCGCGAGATCAACCGCGCGCTCAGCGGCCGCGGCGAGCGCCGCTTCATCGACTTCGAAGCTCGCGATCTGGCTGCGCAGCACCGCGTCATCCAGCCGACCCTGCGCGTCGGCACCGATGGAGTCGGCCGCGATCTGTCCGAGCGGACGGCCGACGCCGCGCTCGCCCATGCCCGAGATCATCGCGCGCTCGTGCTGCAGCAGATATTTCGCAACATCCCAGCCGCGGTTGATGGTGCCGACCACATGCGACTGCGGCACGCGGACGTTGTCGAAGAACGTCTCGCAGAACGGCGAATAGCCGGAGATCAACAGGATCGGCTTTGTCGACACACCTTTCGAGGTCATGTCGAACAGGATGAAGCTGATGCCGTCATGCTTCTTCGCGACCGGATCGGTGCGCACCAGGCAGAAAATCCAGTCCGCATAGTTGGCATAGGACGTCCAGATCTTCTGGCCATTGATGATGAAATCATCGCCGTCGCTTTCGGCCCGCGTCTGCAGCGAAGCGAGGTCGGAGCCGGCATTCGGCTCGGAATAGCCCTGGCACCAGCGGATCAAGCCGGCCGTGATCTTCGGCAGATGCTCCTTCTTCTGCGCCTCCGTGCCGTATTTGAGCAGCGCCGGCCCAAGCATGGAGATGCCGAACGAGGTCAGCGGCTGCCGCGCGCCGATCGCCGCCATCTCCTGGCGCAGGATCTTCGCCTCCTCGCCATCGAGCCCGCCGCCGCCATATTCCTTCGGCCAATGCGGCACCGTCCAGCCCTTGTCGCGCATCCGCTCGAACCAGACCCGCTGCGGCTCGGAGGAGAATTTCGCGTTGCGGCCGCCCCAAAACGTGTCGCCGTCCGAGGTCATGGGCTTGCGCATCTCCGGCGGGCAGTTCTGCTCCAGCCAGGCGCGGGTTTCACTGCGGAATTTTTCAAGATCGGCCATGGCGCGTTTCCATCTGACGAATTGTTGAAACGACCTTAGCCGCCGGACCGTGGAATTCAATATCTCCCTGCGCCCAGCGCCGGTGGCCGCGCGGCTGAAAGGGGTGTATTCGCTTCCTGGCGTAATGATTGAAAAACAAGAGGAAACGGACATGAGGCTGAAGCTGCTTTCGCCTGGCGAAATGAACGAGGCGCAAAAACAGACCTATGACGAGGCTATTGCCGGCAAGCGCGGCTCGGCGCCGCCGCCGATGATGGCCTGGCTCAACAGCCCGGAAATGGCGAGGCATGCCACGCGGCTCGGCGAGATGCTGCGCTTCAACACAATGTTCCCGCCAAAACTTTCGGAGATCGCGATCCTCGTCACTGCGCGCCACTTCACCGCGCATTACGAATGGTTCGCGCACAAGCGCCTCGCGCTGAAGGGCGGCCTCGATCCGAAGATCATCGACGACATCCGCGACCGCCGCACGCCCGAATTCGACGACCCCAAGGCCAGGATGATCTACGACGTGGCGAAATCGCTGCACGAAGGCCATGGGCTGTCGCAGGCGCTCTATGATGAGGCCGTCGCGCTGCTCGGCGAGCGGGGCGTGATCGAGATCATCGGGCTCTGCGGCTACTACACGATGGTGTCGATGACGCTGAACACGTTTGAATTCGGCTTGCCGGATGGCGAGGTGTCGGAACTGGCGTGAGCCAGGGACGCTGCCGGAAACACAGGGTTTCAGGATAGGCCGGTACCGCGCGGTTCGGTTCATCGCTAGATACTGTTTTTCAACCGGAGCAGCAGCATGGCGCAAAATCCTCCCATCATCGCCGGCACGCGGATCGGGCATGTGCACCTGAAGGTCGCCGATCTCGATCGCGCGCTCGGCTTCTATTGCGGCGTGCTCGGCTTCGAGGTGCAGCAGCGCATGGGTGCCGGTGCCGCGTTCATCTCGGCGGGCGGCTACCATCACCATATCGGGCTGAACACCTGGGAGAGCAAAGGCGGCCACCCGCCACCATCAGGCACCACCGGCCTGTATCACACCGCGATCCTCTACCCCACCCGCCCCGCGCTGGCGGACGCGCTCCACCGCGTGCTCAGCGCTGGTATCGCACTCGACGGCGCCAGCGACCATGGCGTCAGCGAGGCGCTCTACCTGCGCGACCCCGACGAGAACGGCGTCGAGCTCTATTGGGACCGGCCCGAGGCGCAATGGCCGCGCACGCCGGATGGCAAGCTTGCGATGTTCACCAAGCGGCTCGATCTCGAGGATTTGCTGCGGCAGCGGGAAGTCTGAGCCTCGTAGCCCGGATGGAGCGAAGCGCAATCCGGGGACGCCTCGGAAGATTCCCGGATTTGGCTTCGCTCCATCCGGGCTACGCAATGCCGCGCCCGCGGATCATGATCAACACGGCCGCGATCAACTGGAGCGCGATGCAGCCGTAGAACGGCAGCGTGTAACTCCCCGATATATCGCGCAGCAAGCCGACCACGCCCGGACCGAAGGCATAGGTGATCTGGTTGATGGCGGTGACCAGGCTCACCAGAACCCCGAACGAGCGCGGATCGAATTCGCGCTGCACGATCAAGGCCGGCAGCGTGATCAGATTGCCGACCGAGAAGCCGAAGGCGGCGCAGGCCGCAACCAGCACCCAATCGCTGCGCAGGTTGATGATGACGAGCAGCGCCACGGCCTGACTGACAAAGGACAGCGGCCGACGCCAATCGCTGATTGAGCCGGTCGATCACGAAGGAGAACGTCACGCGACCGACCACCGCCATCGCGGTCAGAAGCGCCATCGCCACCGCCGCGCGCTCGCGGCCGATCACCTGATCCAGGAACGAGATCAGGTGGACGATGAAGCCGACCTGCGCAAACAGCACCAGGGCAAACGCGATCGAGACCGAGAGGAAGCCGAGATCGCGAAGCGCACGGGCGCGGATCTGCGTCGGCGACGGCCCTCCCGCCGCCGACAGCGCCACCGCCTCGATATGCGCCGGCGGCCGGCCGACGAACAGCACAATCACCGGCACCATGACCGCGACCATCGCGATGGCCGCCACGGTCATCGCGCCGGAGAAGCCGAAATATCCGATGCCGGCGATAAGCAGGGGCACGCCGGCGATGCCGCCAAAGCTCGCGCCGTTCAGCGCCAGGCTGATCGCCATGCCGCGCTTCTTGTCGAACCACAGACCGAGCGTGTTGGTGATCATGCCGAGGCTGGTGCCGGCCCAGCCGAAGGCGAGCACGGCATCGGCAAGATAAAGCTGCCAGGGCTCGCGCACCTGCCCGATCGCGACCGCCGCCGCAGCCATCGCGATCGTGCCCGCGATCAAGCAGCTTCGCGGACCGAACGCCTTGATCGCCTCGCTGACGAAGACGACGAGCCCCGCGCCTGCGAGATAGAAGAACGTGGTGCCGGAGGAGATCAGCGATGCCGGCCAGCCGTGCAGGCGCTGCAGCTCGGCGACATAGACGCTCTGACCGTAAAAACCGAGGCCCCAGCCGAACGTCGCGAGCAGGAAGCAGACCAGCACGATGCGCCAACCGTCGTAGCGGAGCGCGGTCTCGTCGGTGCTGGTGTGAGTTGATGCGTCCACGGTTCTTGCTTGTCGTTTGTCTGTTGGTCTAGCCGTCATGCCCGGGCTTGACCCGGGCATCCACGTTCTTTTCGGCCGCCAAGGACGTGGATGGCCGGGACGAGCCCGGCCATGACGAACACCATTAGCAGGGCTTGCTAGATCATCATTTCGATCACCACCGAACTGTCAGCAGTTGTCAGCAAGTCCTCAAATAGTTGGTTCCGGAAACTCATCGACCGTTCGCAATTTCGCCCGCCGCTTCGCAAGCGATACGATCCACAGCACGGCGAGCCCCAGCACCACCGGCGGGAACACGACAAGATTCACCGCCGACCAGCCGTAATTGGCGAGCAATTGGCCTGATAAGAACGAGCCGATCGCCATCGTCCCGAACACCAGGAAATCGTTGAACGCCTGCACCTTGTTGCGCTCCTGCGGCCGGTGCGTCTCCAGGACCAACGCGGAGGCGCCGACGAAGCCGAAATTCCAGCCGACGCCGAGCACGATCAGCGTCGCCCAGAAATGCAGCGTGGTCAGGCCGGAGAGCCCGATCGTCGCCGCAAGCGCCTCCAAGAGCAGGCCGAGCGCAACGATGCGCGGTGCGCCGAAGCGGGCGATCAGCGAGCCCGTGAAGAAGCTCGGGCCATACATCGCGATGATGTGCCACTGAATCGCGAAATTGGAATCGCTGAGCGAGAGGCCGCACATCTTCATCGCGAGCGGCGCCGACGTCATCACCAGGTTCATCATGGGATAGGCGATGATGCCGCACAGCGCGGCGGCGATGAACCGCGGCTGCCGCGCGATCTCGAGCAGCGGCCGGCCGCCATGCAGATCGACCGCCGCGGGCTTTGGCGCATCAACGCCGGCCAGCACCGCCATCGCGACCAGGGCGACGAACGCCTGCACCACGAAGCTGAAGGCGAAGAGATAAGGCGGCCAGATGTCCATGGTCCACTGCACGAGCTGCGGACCGAGCACGCCGGCGAATACGCCGCCCGCCATCACCCAGGACACCGCCTTGGGCCGGAACGCGGCACTGGCGCCGTCGGCGGCGGCGAAGCGATAGGATTGCGCCACTGCGCCATAGAGCCCGCCGAGAAAGGTCGCAAGGCAGAACAGCCAGAACGCGCCGCGCAGGATGGCGAAGGCGCCAAGCACCCCGGTGAGCACGCCGCAGCCGGTGCCGATGATGAACGCCGTGCGCCGGCCATAGGCGCGCGAGATCGCGCCGGTCGGCAGCGTGCCGGCGGCAAGCCCCAGCACATACATCGACAGCGGCACGGTCGCGAGCGAGACGCTGGGCGCCAGCGTCGCGCCGACGATCGAGCCGGTCGCGAAGATGACGGCCGAATTGGCACCGGTCAGCGCCTGCGCTGCGGCCAGCCGCAGCACATTGGCGCGCGCCCGCGCGTCGTCGGCGATCTCATCGCTGGTTGTGGCACTCATCGACGTTCCCATCCCAAGGCGCCCGGCAGGGAACCTCGCTGTTGCAGGCGCACTATGGAGAGCGGACGCCGCCCGATCAACCAGCGCAAACGGACGGACGTTATGCAGGTGGCGCTGTGTGTTCCGCGTCACGGCCACGCTTCGCAATGACGGTGAGGTCTGATTCACATGTCAAACAGCTCTCCGCTGTCATCGTCCGCGAAGGCGGACGATCCAGTATTCCAGAGGCGGTAGTGCTTGAGCCGAGAGGCCGCCGGATACTGGATGCCCCGCCTGCGCGGGGCATGACGGTGGAGTGTGGTGAGAGGATGTGAGTTCGCATTCTCGCGGCGCGTTACGCCCGAGCTTTGCGTCACTTTCCGCCCTCCTCGAAATCAGAGGGCGCAGGGAAAGCCGGGTGCTGGTTGCA
>NZ_PSRR01000381.1 GCF_004296405.1 Bradyrhizobium sp. Leo170 | reverse complement strand
CCCGCAAGCGGGGAGAGGGAGAACTACTGCGCGAGCGCGTTGTACTTCGTGAGCGAGGCCTTCAGGTCGGCCATCGCGGCGTCCGCGTCGACGCCGGTCTTCTTGACGCCGTCGGCCCAGGTCTTGACCAGCGGCTCGGCCGCCTTCTTCCACAGCGCGGTCTGCTCCGGCGTCAGCTTGTAGACCTCGTGACCGGACTCGGCTTTCACCTTATCGATGCCGGCGTCCTCGAACTTGCCCCAGTGCTCGCCGACGATGCCCGCCATCTCGGTCGAGCAGTTTTTGTCGATGGCTGCCTTCTGGCGGTCGGACATCGCGTTGTACTTGTCCTTGTTGATCACGAAGACGAAGGTCGTGACGTAGAGTGGCGCTTCCATGTCGTATTTCGTCACCTTGTCGATGCCGAACAGCACCAGCGAGCCCCAGGGAAAGGTGACGCCGTCGGCTACGCCGCGCTCGATGATATCCCGCACTTCAGGCGCGGAGGACTGCACATTGGTGCCGCCCAGCGAGGTGACGAAATTGGCCATGGTGGCATGGGCGGGGCGGATCTTCAGGCCTTTGACGTCCTCAGGCACGACGATCTTCTTGGTGCGCGAATGGAACGAAGACGGCGAATGGACGAAGGCGAGGCAGTATTTGACGTCCTTCATCTCCTTCTCGGCATATTTGCGGTACCAGGCATCAAGTCCCATCGAGCCGCCCTTGGCGTCGGAGATCAGGAACGGCAATTCGCCGGCGCCGACGATCGGGAAGCGGCCGGGCTGGTAGCCGGGATTGACATAGGTGACATCGGCGATGCCGTCGCGCGCCATGTCGTAATGGTCAAAGGCCTTGCCGAGCTGCTGCGCCGGGAACACCTTGCCCTTGATGGTGCCGCCGGAATCCTTTTCCACCGCCGCGGCCCAGTCCTCCAGCGACTTCTGCAGCGGATGGGACGCCGGCACCCAATGCGAGATCTTCAGGTCGAAATTCTTCTCCTGCCCGAACGCAGGGGTCACGCTGGCGGCCAGCAGCAACGCCAGAACCGTCTTCCTCATCGGCATCCTCTCCCTCTTTGCAGGCCTTTGGCGGCCCTTTGCGATTATTGTTATATGATATAATCACCATTGCAAGCTGACGACAGCGACCCGCCAGGCGGTATAAGCTAAAGCCTACAATATCGGGAGGAGCAAATATTGCGGTCAAAGGTAGCAATCATAGGCGCAGGTCCGGCAGGATTGTTGCTTGGGCAACTACTTCACGCCTACGGGATCGACAACGTGATCCTGGAACGGCAGACGCCGGACTATGTGCTGGCGCGGATCCGCGCCGGCCTGCTGGAGGAGGGCACGGTCAGCCTGCTCGACGAGGTCGGCGCAGGCCAGCGCGCCCATCGCGAGGGGCTGATCCATCACGGCTTGGAACTCGCCTTCGGCGGCGCCCGCCATCGCATCGACATGCACGCGGCGACCGGCAAGACGGTCATGATCTACGGCCAGACCGAGGTGACGCTCGACCTGATGAACGCGCGGCAGAAGGCCGGGCTCACCACCATCTATCAGGCCGCCGATGTCCAGCCGCATGATTTCGACACCGACCATCCACGCGTCTCTTACGTGAAGGACGGCAAAGCAGGCGAGATCATCTGCGACTTCATCGCGGGCTGCGACGGTTTCCACGGCGTCAGCCGCGCCAGCGTGCCGGATTCCGCGATCAAGACGTATGAGCGGGTCTATCCGTTCGGCTGGCTCGGCATCCTCTCGGATACCCCTCCGGTTTCGCACGAGCTGATCTACAACAACCATGAGCGGGGCTTTGCGCTGTGCACGATGCGCTCGATGCACCGCAGCCGCTATTACGTGCAGTGTCCGCTCGACGATCACATCGACCAATGGCCCGACGAACGTTTCTGGGACGAGCTGAAGCGGCGGCTCGACCAGAAGGCGGCGGACGAACTCGTCACCGGTCCCTCGATCGAAAAAAGCATCGCGCCGCTGCGCAGCTTCGTCGCCGAGCCGATGCGCTTCGGCAGGATGTTCCTGGCCGGCGACGCCTCGCACATCGTGCCGCCGACCGGCGCCAAGGGGCTGAACCTCGCCGCCAGCGACGTGCACTACCTGTCGCAGGGCTTACGTGAGTACTACGACGAGAAATCTTCCGCCGGCATCGATGGGTATTCCGCCAGGGCGCTGGCGCGGGTCTGGAAGGCCGTGCGCTTCTCCTGGTGGATGACCTCGATGCTGCACAAATTCCCGGACCAGGGCGAGTTCGGCGCACGGATCCAGCTCGCCGAGCTGGAATATCTCGTGAGTTCCCAGGCGGCGTCGACGTCGCTGTCGGAGAATTACGTCGGATTGCCGTTATAAAATTGTAGGGTGGGCAAAGCGAAGCGTGCCCACCCTCAGCACTCCGCTCGCGATGGTGGGCACGCTGCGCTTTGCCCACCCTACGGGCTACGCCGTCATTGCGAGGAGCGAAGCGACGAAGCAATCCATGCGCCCACGCGGGGAGAAATGGATTGCTTCGCTTCGCTCGCAATGACGACGGAGTGTTTCAAACATCCGCGCAGATGCCGTTTAAAACTTTGTATGCGGTGAAACTGTCATCGACATCGCGTTCAATGGCGCCGAGATCATCAGACATACGGGCCGACCATGAGCACCGATACATCAGTCATTGCCGACATTCCGGAAGGCTTTGAGCCTCACTTCCGCAAGAGCCCGCTCACCGATCCCTGGGAGCCGCTTTATTCGAAGCGCATCGACAGGGCGGTGATCATGGGGCTCAGGCTCGCAAAGGCGCACACCAACTCGCGCGGTCTGATCCATGGCGGATTGATCGCGGCGCTCTCCGACAACGCGATGGGCTATAGCTGCGCCCAAGTGATGGGCTGGACATCCTCGCTGGTAACGGTCTCGCTTGCGGTCGATTTCATTGGCACCGCGGAGATCGGTCAGTGGCTCGCGGTCGAGACCGACGTGATCAAGACCGGCAGCACGATCTGCTTTGCGCAGAGCCTGGTGAAGGCGGACGACGTCATCATCGCGCGGGCGAATGGGACGTTCCGGGTGATGCCGAAGAAGGACGTCGTCTCGGGACGCGCGTAGCGCGAACCCGGCACGATAGCCGTCATCCGAACCGCCAGTCCGCGGTCTCGGCGACGAGATCGATGAAGGTGCGCACCTTGGCCGAGAGCAAGCGCGAGGTCGGATAGACGATGTGGATTGGCAGCGGCGGCTCTTCGAATTTCGCCAGCACGATCCTGAGCCGCCCTGCCTTCAGCGAAGCAGCCGCCTGATAGGCGAGCACACGCGTCAGCCCGCCGCCGGCTTCGGCGTATTGAATCGCGGCATCAGCGCCGTTGGATGAAAAGCGTGGGCTCGGCGAAACGCGGACCTCCTGCCCTTCCTCGACGAAGCGCCAATCCGGCGCCGCCGACATGGCGCCGAACTGAATGGTGTCGTGCGCTGATATATCCGAGGGCCGCTTCGGCTCGCCGCGAGCATTCAGATATTGCTTCGACGCCACCACGATGCGCCGCATCTCGCCGACATGGCGTGCAACCAGCGTCGAATCCGGCAGGTGCCCGATCCTGACGGCAAGGTCGACGCCCTCCTCCACCAGGTTGATCATGCGGTCGGACAGCCTGAGGTCCACGCCAACGTCGGGGTAGCGCTTCAGATAGGCCGTGACCATGGGACTGACATGCAGGCGGCCGAAGCCGACCGGCGCCGAGATCACCAATCGCCCGGCCGGGCGCGTGCGTTCGCCCTCGACCGCCTCCTCTGCCTCTTCGAGATCGGCAAGGATGCGCCTGATACGCTCGAGATAGCGCGAGCCGGCATCGGTCAGGGTCACGGATCGCGTGGTCCGCTGCAACAGCCGCGCGCCGAGCCGCTCCTCCAGCGCCGCGATCAGCCGGGTCACGGCCGATGGCGACAGCCCGAGCTTTCGAGCGGCGGGGGCGAAGCCCTGCAGATCGGCCACGGCGACGAAGGCCTGCATGGCATCAATACGGTCCATCTCATTATTGCATAATGCGCAATAGTGAAGTGTCAATCGCCTTGATTGTTCGACCGGGGAACGGTCCCATCTTCCATGGTGAAACGACGCTTTGGCGCTCCATGCCAAGGGGCTCAAATGTCAGACAGCCAGACCTATCCGAGTGACGTCGCTTTCACGCCGGCGGTGAAGGCGATCCAGGCGCGCAAAGGCTCGCGCGAGGCCTATGCCCAGGTCGAACGGCGCGGCTGGCGCACCGCGATCGACGAGAATCTCGCGGCCTTCCTCGCCAACGCCAACAGCTTCTATTTCGCGACGGCGTCTGCCGATGGCCAGCCCTATATCCAGCACCGCGGCGGACCAAAGGGGTTCATCAAGATCCTGGACGCCAGCACCATCGCGTTCGCCGATTTCAGCGGCAACCGGCAGTACATCACCCAAGGCAATCTGTCGGAGAATCCGAAGGCGTATATCTTCGTGATGGATTACGCGCATCGCAGACGCGTCAAGCTCTGGGGGGAAGCGCGCGTGGTCGACGACGACCCGGCGCTGACGCAATCGCTGATGCCCAAGGATTACAGGGCGCGTGCTGAGCAGGTGATCCTGTTCAAGATATCCACCTGGGACACCAACTGTCCGCAGCACATCCCACAGAAGTTCGATACCGCCGATGTCGCTGCGGCATTGGCCGCACGCGACGCACGCATCGCCGAGCTCGAGGCGGAGCTGGCTGCATTGAAAGCCGAGCCCCAGAGCTTCGGTTCTGATTGAATCAGAACCGAAGCTCTGGTCTTTTGTTTTGACGCGTTTTCTTCACGCGAACCGATATCCACTTCGCTCGAAAACGCTGCGAGCTGTAACCTCATCGTAGCTAGGCCGCTTCGCGCACCGGCGACCAGGCGAACTCCGGATAATATTGCCCCATCATCCGGTCGACATAGTCGCTGAGATTGCTGAACTTCTCGGTCCGCGCGCGTAGCGGCGAATCAAAGAACGGGGTCAGGATTCCCGCAAGCGCCCCGAACGCGGTGGCATCCGTGCCGCACGGCGTATCGCCCATCAGATACGGCTTGTCGCCGAGTTGCACGGAAAGCGCGAACAGCGACCGGATGGCAAGGTCGATATCCTCATCGGGCGCATGGCGGCCGAGGCCAGACAGGAGATAGTTCTCGGCGACCCGGAATTGAGCGTCCTCGCGTAGTTTCTCGCGCATATGTTCCGGCGCGCCGTCGAAGAAATGTGCCGGTCCCTTGGCAAAATTGGTTTCATCGACCCAGCGCGCACCGACCAGGGCCCAATAGACGTGGTGCTCGATCATCCGTTCGAACGCCCAGGCCTGCGCGCGCGCCTGCAGGCTCAAGGGCGCATCGAAGTCGAAGCCGTATTTGCCTTCGATATGCGCGCGGATGAAAGTGGAATCGGCGATGGTCTCCGCTTCGTCACGGATATAGGGCAATTGCCCTTGGGCGAACTCGGCGGCATCGCCCTCTCCTTGCAATAGGCAAGCCCGGCCATTTTCAATTGGACCTCGGTCTTGGTCACGAAGGGGCTGATTTCCGGCAAGCCGAACCCCGGGCCGAAGCCATGGAGAATAATCATCTGGAGCCTCCCAATTTCCAAAAAACGGCACCGAGCCTAGCGGCCCCCTGCTGCCACCATGGTGTCAGCAGGGGTAAAATGGGTCGCCAAACGAACCCGTTTCACGAGGCGGCGGCTGCGGAAGACCAGGTGCCTCCCGCCCGCCGTCAACAGGGCGGCGATCGAACGCAGGGCCAGTTCGATGAGCGCCCAGCGGAGGTCGGAGGAGACGGTGTGGATTGTGACGAGCTGTTCCAACGCAAAGGTTTGGGCTCGCCTGAACCTTTCAAGACGGCTATCGAGGCCGGCCTTACTAAGATGATTCAGCATGGACAAATTCCCTTCAGTTGAGATGTTGTCCCGTTATAACCACCCCCTGCTGCCAACATCCTGTCAGCAGCGGCGAGGCCGACCTCGGAAAATCGACGGCCTGGAACTCACTAGCCAAGAGACCAGCCAAAGAGACCGACCAAAGAGAGCTGCCATGAGACGCGCCGACCGGCTGTTTCAGATCATCCAGGTGCTTCGGCGCACCCGCAAACCGCTGACCGCGGATGCGATCGCCGCCGAGCTCGAGACATCCAAGCGCACGATCTATCGCGACATCGCGACCCTGATCGAGCAGCGCGTGCCGATTCGCGGCGAAGCCGGCATGGGCTATATCCTGGAAAAAGGATTCGACCTGCCGCCCTTGATGCTCACGCCCGACGAGATCGAGGCCTGCGTGCTCGGCGCGAGCTGGGTCACGGGCCACGCCGATCCGGCGCTGGCGCGCGCCGCGCAGGATTTGATGGCGAAGATCGCCGATACCGTGCCGGAGCGGTTGCGGCCGTTCGTCCTCGAACCCGCAAGCCGCGCCCGCTGGGCGCGGAACCAGGAGCCCGACCGCATCGACATGGCGCGGACACGCGCGCAGATCCATGACGGCAGGAAGATCACGCTGAACTATCGCGATGAACGTGGCCGCGACACCGAACGCACGATCTGGCCGATCGCAGTCGGCTATCACGAAGCGGTGCGGATCCTGGCGGCATGGTGCGAGTTGCGGAAGGATTTCCGCAGTTTCCGCACCGACCGCGTGATCAACGCGGTCTATCATGAGGAGAAATATCCGGAAAGGCGCGACCTGTTGCGGGCGCGCTGGCGCCGCAGCCTGGTCTGGGAAGCGCCGAAGGACATCTGATGGCGACCGAGAATCCCTGCCAGGCCTGCGGCGCGTGCTGCTTCTACTCGGAGAACTGGCCCCGCTTCACCACCGAAGACGACGCGGCGCTCGACCTGATCCCGCTAGAATACGTCAATGCAAGGCAATCCGGCATGCGCTGCGACGGCGACCGCTGCTCGGCACTGTCAGGCAAGATCGGCGTGGCCACGAGCTGCGCGATCTATGCGATACGGCCCGAGGTCTGCCGCACCTGCATGCCCGGCGATGCGGAATGCGCGGTGGCGCGACGCCGGCACGGACTGCCGGTGCTGGCTGTTGAACCGTAGCCCGGATGCGGCAGGAGTCCCTCATGGTGAGGAGGCGCGAAGCGCCGTCTCGAACCATGAGGCCCAGATCTCGCCCGCGGCCCATCCCTCGAGACGCCGCTTTGCGGCTCCTCGGGATGAGGGAGAGTTCGTGGCTAGGTGGAGCTTAGACCGTCACAGTCTCGGCAACCTCTTCCTCGTCGAGGTCGTCGACGATCGGCGCGAAGGTTGCCAGCGGCTTGGTCGACAGCGTGATCGGCTTGCGGCCGCCGTGCGAGGGCGCTGCGGAGCGGGCCGGCTGGCGGGACAGTTTATAAAGGTTGTTGCCGACGTGGCCGCCGAAATAAGCGAGCTCGCGTTCGCTGCAGGTTGCGGCGATCGCCACTGCCAGCGAATGCAGATGATGGCGGCGATAGCAGAACAGCGCCAGCATTGCCCGGACATCGGACGAGACGCTTTCGACGAGGGCCTGAAGGCCAGCAGGATTGGCGCGGTACATCTGTCCGAGCAGCTCCTCGCGGACCGGGCAAACGTCGTTCTCGAAGGCATTGCGGCTTGAAAACATTGCAGTTCTCCCTGGTCCGGAAGATGCCGTGCAATTCTCTAACGAAGGGTTAACCACGGGCGCCAGTAGTCATCCGGGGCGATTGCGATTTTTGAGCGAATCAGAACGGCCTCCGCTGACGCTCGGGAGCGCCCCGTCATTCCGGGGCGATGCGCAGCATCGAGCCCGGAATCCATTTCACTGCTTCAACATGCGGCCCAATGGATTCCGGGATCGCGCC
>NZ_PSRR01000380.1 GCF_004296405.1 Bradyrhizobium sp. Leo170 | reverse complement strand
GCCAAGAGCCGCCATAGCCGCCGCCATAACCGCCGCCCGGCCAGCCGCCGCGCTTATAGCCGCCCGGACCGCCCCACCCCCAACTGCCGGCCAACAAGGTGACGACGACAGCGATGATCGCAAGCAACACCGCGGCGGCAAGTGAACCCGCAAGCATCCAGGCGAAGAAGCCGACGATACCGCCGGTGGCGGCGGCGCCGAGCAGCCGCCCGAGCATCGTGCGCAGAAAAGAGCCCAGCACGAAGATTCCGACAATGACGAAGGGATTGAACGGATCGATCTGGTCGAAGAGGTTAGGCGCCTGCCAGTGTTCGGGCTCCGGCGCGGGTAACTGTTCGCCCTCGACCAGGCGGATCATCCGGTTGATGCCGGCTGCGACGCCGCCAGCGAAGTCGCCGGTCTTGAATTTCGGCGTGATGACCTCGTCGATGATGCGCCTTGTGGTCGCATCCGTGAGCACGCCTTCGAGCCCGTAGCCGACCTCGATGCGCAGATGGCGATCGTTCTTGGCGATGACGAGCAATGCGCCGTCGTCGATCTTCCTGCGGCCGATCTTCCAGGCTTCCGCGACGCGGATCGAGAACTGCTCGATGGTCTCTTCGCCCGTGGTCGGCACGATCAGCACCGCGATCTGGCTGCCCTTGCGTTTCTCCAGATCCTCCAGCGTCTGCGTCAGCGAGGCGATGTCGCCGGGCGACAGCGTTCCGGTCGTGTCGACGACGCGGCCGGTGAGTGGCGGCACCGCGACGTCGGCGAAGGCTGGAAAAATCCAGCCCACCAGCAGCGCAAGCAGGATGGCGCGTGCAGCGTTCATTGGAAGCGGATCGCAGCGTTGAATTATTTCGACGGCGACGGCGAAGGCGATGGGTTGAAATCGACCTTCGGCGCGACCGAAATCTCCTTCTCGTTCTCGACCGTAAAGTTCGGCTTCTCCTTGTAACCAAATAGCATCGCGGTCAGATTGGTCGGGAAGGTGCGGATGCCGACATTATAATCCTGCACCGACTTGATGTAGCGGTTGCGCGCCACCGTGATGCGGTTCTCGGTGCCTTCGAGCTGCGACACCAGATCGCGGAACAGCGCATCGGATTTGAGCTGGGGATAGTTTTCGGTCACGACCAGAAGCCGCGATAGCGCGCCCGTGAGTTCGCCCTGGGCCTGCGTGAACTTCTGGAACGCGGCGGGATCGTTCAGCACTTCCGGCGTCGCCTGGATGCTGCCGACCTTGGCGCGCGCATTGGTGACACCGAGCAGTACATCCTTTTCCTGCTGCGCAAAACCCTTCACGCTATTGACGATGTTCGGCACGAGATCGGCGCGGCGCTGATACTGGTTGACCACTTCCGACCAGCTCGACTTGACCTGCTCGTCATTGGACTGAATGGCGTTGTAGCCGCAATTGGTCAGGCTCAATGTCGCCAGCGCCGCCAGCACGCTCCAAAATCTCCGCATCGCAATTCTCCCGGTCTGCTCTCGCGCTAGAGTAGCAGATCAGGGCCGGCGGACCCCACTTTTTTGTCATTCCGGGGCGCGACGACGTCGCGAGCCCGGAATCCATTTCACCGCCAGCGCATGCGGCGCAATGGATTCCGGGCCTGCGCCCAAGAGGGCGCATCCCGGAATGACGGGAGGATGACGAGAGTTTGGTTCAAGATGGAATCAGGCCACAGCCTGGCGGCTGTCGGCGATTTCGCTCGCGGTCACGGCGTTGCCGAGCCCGATCGTCGTGATCAGCTTCAGCATCTCCAGGCGCGCGGAGACGTGCGACATGGTCGGGCGCGCGCCGAGCGTGAGTTCGTCGAGATCGTCGACGGCGGTGAGCCCGCGCGGAAAGAATTCGCGGAAGATCACGCGTTCGGCGAGGCCATCCACGCAGCGGAACTGCAGCCGGTGCGAAAGCTGCTGCAGGCCGTCGCCGACCAGGCGCTTGTTGCGCGAGCCGAGCGCGGACAGGCGGTTGCGCAGGACAATCCAATCGATGGTGCCGTGACGAGTGATGCGGCGGCGGCCACGCGCTTCCTCGACCATGCTAGCGTAGTGGCTGGTGCCGGTGATGTGGAAGGTCTCGGGATGGACGGTGCCGAGCACGTCGAGATCGACGAAGCTGTCGTTGAGCGGCGTGATCAAGGTGTCGGCCAGCGCATGCGCCGTGCGCGACAGATAGTTGTCGTGACCGGGCGTGTCGATGACGACGACGTCATAGCGGCCGGCCAGTGTCTCGACTGTCTCCTCGAGCGCCTTGCAGCCTGCCGCCTCCTCTTCCGCGGAAGGATATTCGAGCTGGCCGAAACAGAAATGTTCGGGAATGCCGAGGTCGCGCTGCAGGTGCTTGGCCCAGGCGCGCCGGTTCTCGATCAGACGGGCGAAGCTGCGTTGCCTGGTATCGAGATCGATCGTGGCCACCGCCTGGGCCGACTTGATCAGCGCAACCGCCACATGCATGGCGACGGTGGATTTCCCCGAGCCGCCCTTCTCATTGCCAATGACGATCACGCGAGCGAACATGCCTTCGCTCCTCAAGTTGCAATTGAGTTATCGCTTAGCGCAACCATTGCGCTTGATTCGCGCGAATTACGCAAGGGTCCAAGGATCTGATTTCGTTGCCGGTTTATCCCGCGACTGAGGTGACTTCGTAGCCCGGGTGGAGCGAAGCGCAACCCGGGACTCCTGCATCCGCGATGACTAGCGGCCCCGGGTTACGCTTCGCTTCACCCGGGCTACGCCTCGTCGCGCGTGTTGCCAACCGACCGCCTACGTCCTCGCGGCCTTGGCGTCCTGGATCGCTTTCCAGATCTTTACCGGCGTCAGCGGAGTGTTGAGCTTGGTGATGCCGAGTTCGCTCAGCGCGTCCATCACACCGTTGGTGATGCAGGGCGGGCCGCCGATCGCGCCGGATTCGCCACAGCCCTTGGCGCCAAGCGGGTTGGTCTTGCACGGCGCGGACGGATCGAGCGTGACCACGATGGGCGGCACATCGGCTGCGCGCGGCACGCAATAGTCCTGATAGGTTGCGGTCAAGAGCTGGCCTTCTTCGCTGTAGGCGACGCCCTCATAGAGCGCCTGCCCGATGCCTTGCGCGACGCCGCCATGAATCTGGCCCGTCACCAGCATCGGGTTGACGGCGACGCCGACGTCGTCGACCGTGGTGTAGCGCACCACGCGGGTGACGCCGGTCTCCGGATCAATCTCGAGCTCGCAAATATGCGTGCCGTTCGGCCAGCTCGGACCGTCGACCTCGCCCTGGCTGTCGACAGAGAGCCGCGCGCCGTTTTCTTTCTTGGCGATCTCGAACAGGCTGACGCGCTTGTCGGTGCCTACCACGGTGAGGAAGCCGTCGCGATACTCGATGTCCTCGACGGAAGCTTCCAGCAGGTTGGATGCCTTTTCGCGCGCCTTGTTGATCATATCGTTGGTCGACACCGCCACGGCCGTGCCGCCGACGAACAGCGAACGCGAGCCGACGCTGCCGAAGCCGGTGGCAAGATCCGTATCTCCCTGGACGACATCGATCTTGTCGAGGGGAACGCCGAGCGTATCCGAGATCATCTGGGTGTAGGTGGTCTGCAGCCCCTGCCCCATCGCCATGGTGCCGGAATGCAGGATGATGCGCCCCTCCGCGGTCGCATGCAGGTTGACCTTCTCGGTGTGCGCGCGGCCACCGGTCCATTCGATGTAGCTGGTCAATCCGCGGCCGTAGAGCAGGCCCCTCTTCTTCGCGGCTTTTTTGCGTGCGGCGAACCCGTTCCAATCGGCGAGATCGGAAGCGCGCTCCAGCATGTGCGCGAAGGCGCCGGAATCATAGACCTGGCCGACCGCGTTGGTGTAGGGCAATTGCGCCGGCTTGATGTAGTTGACTTTGCGGATCGTGCGCGGATCCATGCCGATCTGACGCGCTGCGGCATCGAATAGACGCTCGACGATGAACACCGCTTCCGGCCGTCCCGCGCCACGATAGGCGCCGACCGGCGCGGTGTGGGTCATCACTGACTTCACCTCGAAATGCACCAGCGGCAGATCGTAGACGCCGGTCTGCACGAACGGGCCGAGCACCAGCGGAATGATGTTGCCGGCGCCGGTCGAATAGGCGCCGGTGCCGCCGATCGAGCGCACGCGATAGGCAAGCACGCGGCCCTTGGCATCGAGCGCGAACTCGCCGGTCGAGGTAAGGTCGCGGCCATGGGTGCCGCCAACGAAATCGTCGGTGCGGTCGCCGCGCCAGCGGATCTTCTTGTTCAGCTTGGTGGCGGCGTAGGCGACGATGCCGTCCTCCGGATAGAGATTGGTCTTCTGGCCAAAGCCGCCGCCGATATCGCCGACCAGCACGCGGACGCTCTCCTTCGGCCGCTTCAGGATCGCCTCCGCCAGCACATCGCGAGTCGAGCCTGGCGTCTGGGACTGCACATGCAGGATCAGGCGGCCGGTCTTCTTCTCAATCTCGGCAATCGTCGAGCGCGGCTCCATCGCCGACGGCACCAGGCGCTGGCTGACGAGATCGAGCGAGACCACGTGGTCGGCTCTTGCGAAGGCTTCCTCGACCTTGGCGGCGTCGCCATAGCTCATGGCGGCGACGATGTTGTCGGGCGCTTCCGGCCACACCAATGGCGCGCCGGGCTTGATCGCCTCGACCGGATCGACCACCGCGGGCAGCACGTCGTAATCGACCACGATCGCCTCAGATGCGGTCTGCGCCAGCACGCGCGACGTCGCGACCACAACCGCCACCGGCTCACCGGCAAAGCGCACCACTTCATGCGCGAGCAGCCGGCGCGGCGGCACGGTCATCGGTGAACCGTCCGGCCGCTTGAAGATCGCAAGCGTCGGAATGGTGCCGATGTCCTCGGCCACAAGATCGGCGCCGGTATAGACCGCCTCCACACCAGGCATTTCCTTCGCCGCGCTGACATCGATCGAAACAACCTTGGCGTGGGCATGCGGCGAGCGCAGCACATGCAGCCACAACGCGCCGTCTTCAGGCTTGTCGTCGATGAACTGTCCCTTCCCGGTGAGCAGCCGCTGGTCTTCCAAACGCTTGACCGGCTGGCCCGCACCGAAACGCAAATCACTGGGAAGAATGTTCATCAATCCGTCCTTGTCCTCTTGAGATGGTGCGCGTTTTAGCGGATTTTTGCCGCGAGACAACCGATGACGGGCGAGAGCAGACGCGCCATCCCTCTCGCGCATGAGAACAATGCGCGACTGCTCGCGGAGCAATGACAGGAATTTTATTGCGTGTGGCCGATATCGTGCTGAGGGGTTGAAACCGGGCCGTCGTGCGCTAATTGTTCCATTATGTTAAAGTGTCGGCTGCCCACTCGGGGGCACGTCCAAGGCCATCGGACCCACGCTTGGAGCGGCCCATATCGATGTTGATCGGAGGGCGGTCATGAACAACAAGATGCGTTTCAATATCGGATATGCGATTGCGGCGATATTCGGTATCATGCTTGTTCAATACGTCTATGTCAGCGCCAGCAAGATCGCCGCGATTCCCTACAGCGAATATCAGCAATTGCTGCGCCAAGGGAAGATCGAGAGCGTCGGCATCTCCGACCGCACGCTTCAGGGCACCTTGAAAGAGCCGCTGCCCGGCGGACAGAAGCAATTCATCACCACGCGTGTCGATCCGGAGGTCGCGCAAGAGCTCGAGAAATACAACGTCCGCTTCACCGGACAGATCGAGAGCACGTTCCTGCGCGATCTGCTCTCGTGGATCATGCCGGTGCTGTTGTTCTTCGGCCTGTGGTGGTTCATCGCCAGGCGCGCCGCGCAAGGCGGAGGCCTTGGCGGCGGGCTGATGGCGATCGGCAAGAGCAAGGCGAAGATCTATGTCGAGGCCGATACCGGTGTGAATTTCAGCGATGTGGCCGGCGTCGATGAAGCCAAGGATGAGCTGCGCGAAGTGGTCGATTTCCTGAAGAACCCGACCGAATACGGCCGGCTCGGCGGGCGCATGCCCAAGGGCGTGCTGCTGGTGGGCCCGCCCGGCACCGGCAAGACGCTGCTTGCCAAGGCGGTTGCCGGCGAGGCCAAGGTGCCGTTTTTCTCGATCTCCGGCTCCGAATTCGTCGAGATGTTCGTCGGCGTCGGTGCGGCGCGCGTACGTGACCTGTTCCAGCAGGCGCACCAGAAGGCGCCCGCGATCATCTTCATCGACGAGCTCGATGCGCTCGGCCGCGCCCGCGGCATCGGCCCGTTCGCCGGCGGCCATGACGAAAAGGAGCAGACGCTGAACCAGCTCCTGGTCGAACTCGACGGCTTCGACTCCCGGTCCGGGCTAGTGATCCTCGCCGCCACCAACCGGCCGGAAATCCTCGACCCCGCGCTGCTCCGCGCCGGCCGCTTCGACCGCCAGGTGCTGGTCGACCGCCCCGACAAGAAGGGACGCATCGACATCCTCAAGGTTCACATCAAGAAGGTGAAGCTTGCACCCGGCGTCGATCCCGAGGCGGTCGCGGCGCTCACTCCGGGATTCACCGGCGCCGATCTCGCCAACCTCGTCAACGAGGCTGCGCTGCTGGCGACACGCCGCGGCGGCGACGCCGTCACCATGAGCGACTTTACCAATGCGATCGAGCGCATGGTGGCCGGGCTCGAAAAGCGCAACCGGCTGCTCAATCCGAAGGAGCGCGAGATCGTCGCCTATCACGAGATGGGCCATGCGCTGGTGGCGCTGTCGCTACCGGGCGTCGATCCCGTGCACAAGGTCTCGATCATTCCGCGCGGCGTCGGCGCGCTCGGCTACACCATCCAGCGTCCGATCGAGGACCGCTTCCTGATGACGAAGGAGGAACTGGAGAACAAGATGGCGGTGCTGCTCGGCGGCCGCGTCGCCGAGCTAATCGTGTTCGATCATCTTTCCACCGGTGCGGCCGACGATTTGCGCCGGGTGACCGATATCGCCCGCAGCATGGTGACGCGCTACGGCATGTCGGAAAAGCTCGGCAGCATCGCCTATGACCGCGAGCCCGGCAATTTTCTGGCCGGCGCCGACCGGCCCTACCCCATGCCGGAACGCGACTATGCGGAAGAGACTGCGGCCGTGGTCGACCACGAGGTGCGCGACATCGTCGAGCGCGTCTTCCAGCGCACCCAGGGCATCCTGAGCGCGCGGCGCGCTGTCCTCGACCGCGCAGCGAAGAAGCTGCTCGAGAAAGAGACGCTGGAGCAGCGCGACCTGGAAGCGTTGATCCGCGAGACGCCGCCGGAGGGACTTCGCGCGGTATGAGATATGGATTTGTAGGGTGGGCAAAGCGCAGCGTGCCCACCATCACGAACTGAGCAAGAAATGGTGGACACGGCTGCGCCTTTGCCCACCCTACGGTAGCTACCTGCGAACCGCGGAAGCACCGACCGTTGCACTACCCGACTGCAGGCGACCGGGCAGAGGCGCGGCGTTTGTCGTGTTGCTCCAGGTGGGAACTGCGTTTGTCGAGCCTACCGATGGCCAATAGTACGATCCCACTGATGGCGCGACGACCGAGCCGTAGCCAGCAGTTCCGGCTGTTTGCGCCGCCGTTTGCGCCAGCGCCGCCGTGCTCGAGAGAGCAAGTGCAGTTGCCAGCATGATTGCAGCGAGTTTCATGGCTGGTTCCTTTCTGGTTGTATTCTTGTATTCACAGCAGATGTGGGGAGCTGGTTGACTCCTTGAAACGAACGTTTTCATCACGCTCTTTCAATCCAGCGCGATCCGGACGCCGCGGAGCATGAAATGGTGGGCACGGCGCAAGCGCGCCTTTGCCCCACCCTCATATGGGGCTTTGTGAGTCAAGGCTCTCAACGAACGGGTGTGGGTCGGGTTTTTGCGGTGAGAGGGCGGCGCGCGGAGCCATGCGCAGCGCAGCGCGACGAC
>NZ_PSRR01000379.1 GCF_004296405.1 Bradyrhizobium sp. Leo170 | reverse complement strand
ATAGCCCACAAGGGGAGAGGGCACATCAACTGACAGCGCGAAGGCGCTGGCCGGTAGGCACGGCGAAGCACGCCGTTCGCAAGCTCAGTTGTAATAATAGTAGTCCCTGTACGCGCGACCGCGACGTGGCGGCTGTTGCTGACCGAAGGCTACACGTGGATTGATGTTGCAATAGAGGTTGCGGCCGGACGCGCTCGCCATGCATTGCCCGTAGGTTTGATACGAGCAGTCGCCCGGAATGCCGAAGCCCCTGCCTTGGGCGCACCAGGGATAGTCGTAGGCCGCGGCGGGAGCGGAGCCGGCGGTGACACCCGCCCCGACGGCCGTCACGGCCAGCATTGCCAACATCAGTTTGCGCATCGTCGTTCTCCTTCGCCTTGGCCAAGCTGGCCGAGATCATGATCCGATCAGATCGGATCATGATCTCATCTTTGCTTGACCATGATCTTCCCACGAAAACGCTTCGCGTTTGTCGCGAGGGAAAACCGGTTCCCACTTTTCCGGATCATGCTCATGCCTGCATCTGCGTAGTCGCGTGGCCGGCGTCAAGGTTCAGACCACGATGCCGCAGGAAGGTTCTGGATGATGCGCGCTTGCGTCCTATTCCACCTTCAGCCCGGCGCCCTCGACCACTTTCTTCCACTTTTCGGTCTCGGCGACGATCTCCGCACCGAACGCTTCCGGCGTCTGGATGCGCGGCTCGCCGCCCAGTTCAACCAAACGTGTCTTCATCGCCGGCTCAGCCATCACAGCGTTGATCTCGCTGTTGAGCTTGGTGATGATCTCCTTCGGTGTGTTCTTTGGCGCGCCCATGCCGAACAAGGCGCTCGCCTCGTAACCCTTGACGGTCTCGCCGACGGCCTGCACGTCGGGCAGTTGCGGCGAACGCTCCGCCGTGGTGACGCCGAGCGCCCGCAACGAGCCGGAGCGGATATGCTGGATGATCGAGGGCATGTTGTCGAAGATCACGTGCACCTGGCCGGCGAGCAGGTCGGTGATGGCCGGCGCCGCGCCGCGATAGGGCACGTGCTGCATCTTGGCGCCGCTCATCGCCATGAACATCTCGCCGGAGAGATGCACCGAGGTGCCATTGCCTGATGAGGCCATGTTCACCTTGCCGGGATTGGCTTTCACGTATGCGATGAACTCGGCGACGTTCTTGGCCGGGACGTCCTTGTTGACGGTCATCACGTTCGGCACCCGCTGGAACGAGGCGATCGGCGCGATGTCGCGAACGAAATTGAACTTCAGATTCGCATACAGCGTGGCGTTGATGTAGTTCGCAGGGTTTACCAGCAGCACGGTGTAGCCGTCCGGCTCGGCGTTGATCGCAGCTTCCGTGCCGATATTGTTGCCGGCGCCGGGCTTGTTCTCGACCACGAATTGCTGTCCGAGCTTTTCCGACAGCCGCTGCCCGATCAGGCGCGCCAGGATATCGGTGGCGCCGCCCGGCGGATAGCCGACGATCCAGCGGACCGGCCGTGCCGGATAGTCCGCCGCTGCCGAAGCGCGGCCGATCGCGAATGTCGAAATCCCGGAACCGATCAGGCCAAGCGCAGTACGGCGTGAAATCATGAAGTTTCCTCCGATATGGCCGGGTTCACACTCCGGTCCGTTTCTATTGAACTGATGACGGCGTGCGTTGTAACAAACTACGCATTGGACAGCCAGTGCGCACCCTGCGCGCTGGACCGCGACGAAAGGATGAGGCCATGGCCGTCAAGGTGAACGCGCTCGACCATCTCGTGATCAACGTGTCAGACGCGGCGCGTTCCACCGAATGGTACAGCAGGATCCTCGGCATGGAGGTCAAGGTGTTCGATCCGGGTGAAGGCAAGGCGCCACGGACCTCGCTGGTGTTCGGCAACCAGAAGATCAACGTGCGGCCGCGCGATGCCTGCAAGATCGACTGGTTCACAGCCGATCATGAGACGCCCGGCAGCGAGGACCTCTGCTTCCTCACCTCCAGCACGCCCGACGAGGTCGCCGAACATCTGAAGGCCAACGGCGTCGAGATCGAGGAAGGCCCGGTGGCCAGGCATGGCGCGCGCGGCATGCTGCGCTCGGTCTATTGCCGCGATCCAGACGGCAGCCTGATCGAGATTTCGTCGTATGAGGATGATGCCTCCTAGCACCGTCATTGCGAGCGGAGCGAAGCAATCCATTTCGCCACTTGCGGGGGCATGGATTGCTTCGTCGCTGCGCTCCTCGCAATGACGTGGAGGGAATCCGCCCGTATTATTTGCCCGCCGTACGATCCGGTGGCACAAATGCTTCTGGAATAAGAACGAAAGCAGCCAGCAAGGCTGCGCGGGAGGAAGCATGACCAATTCACAGGCAGCACCTGGTATCGTGGGACCGTTCGCAGGCCTCGACGTGCCGTGGCTGCTTCGGATGCGCGCGGAGATCCGGCGCGATCACCCGTTCCTGATCTGGGCGCCGTTCGAGGCGCCGGCGCGAAAATGGACTTATGGCGAATTTCACGAGCGCGTCGGCGCGCTGGCCGCGGGGCTCGCAAAACGCGGCGTCACGCCCGGCGAATATGTGCTGATCCATCTGGATAATTGCATCGAGGCGATGCTGGCCTGGTTCGCCTGCGTCGAGCTTGGCGCGATCGCGGTCACCACCAACACGCGCTCGGCCGCCGCCGAGATGGAATATTTCGCCGGCCATTGCGGCGCGGTTGCCGCAATCACCCAGCCGGCCTATGCCGAATCGATCGCAGCCAATTGCCGCGACCTGCGCTGGATCGCCGTGATCTCGCATAACGCCGGCGCCGCGCCGGCACAGCCCGTGTCACGCGGCGACAGTTTTGAGGCGCTGTTCGCCGACAGCGCCGACCGGCCGCGCCGCGCCACCGATCCGCTCGCTCCCTGCAGCGTGCAGTACACGTCCGGCACGACGTCGCGCCCGAAGGCGGTGTTGTGGACCCACGCCAATGCGCTGTGGGGCGCCAAGGTCAATGCGGCGCACGAGGACCTGCATGCCGGCGACGTGCACCAGATTTACCTGCCGCTGTTCCACACCAATGCGCTCGCCTATTCGATGCTGGCGACGCTCTGGGTCGGCGCCTCCTGCGTGATCCAGCCGCGGTTTTCGGCAAGCCGGTTCTGGGGCGTCGCGCTGGAGCATGGCTGCACCTGGACCTCGACCATTCCGTTCTGCATGAAGGCGCTGCTGGAGCACGAGATTCCTGACAACCACAAGTTCCGGCTTTGGGGCACGGCGGTGTGCGAGCCGCCGCCCTTTGCCGCATTCGGCGTCAAAACCATCGGCTGGTGGGGCATGACGGAGACCATCACCCACGGCATTATCGGCGAGGTCGACCAGCCGAACACGCCGATGTCGATCGGGCGCGCGGCGAGCGAATATTCGATCCGTATCACCAATGATGACGGCTCGGCGACGGACGTCGGCGGCACTGGCAATCTCTCGATCAAGGGCATTCCCGGACTGTCGCTGTTCAAGGAATATCTGCACAACGAAAAGGCCACCCGCGAAAGCTTCGACGAGCACGGCTATTTCCTGACCGGCGACCGCGTCACGCTGCTCGAACACGGCTTCGTCAAGTTCGGCGACCGCGCCAAGGACATGCTGAAGGTCGGCGGCGAGAACGTCGCGGCCTCCGAGATCGAGCAGGTGATTGCGGTGGTGCCCGGCGTGCGCGAGGCGGCGGTGGTTGCGAAGAGGCACCCGATGCTCGAGGAGGTGCCGGTGGTCTTCATCATTCCGCAAGGCGGCATCGCACCCGTCGACCTGCATGACGATGTCATGGCCGCCTGCCGCAACGCACTCGCCGACTTCAAGGTGCCGCGCGAAATCCGCTTCGTCGACGACATGCCGCGCTCGACGCTGGAGAAGGTCGCCAAAGCCGAGTTGCGGAAGATGCTGGAGTGAGGCGCCGACTCGCTATTTCGGGGCAACGTCTCTCCACGTCATTGCGAGCGTAGCGAAGCAATCCATAGTGCCGCTTGCGGAGCCGATGGATTGCTTCGTCGCTGCGCTCCTCGCAATGACGGCGGAGCAGTCGGAATCAATAATGCCCGAACGCGACCGGGCGGAACGCCTGCAGCAATTGCTGGTCGAGCTTGGCGCCCATGTCTTCCATCATCGCGAACGCCTTGGCGTGGGTGAACTGCAGCCGGTAGGCGCGCTTCTCCACCAGCGCGGCGTAGATGTCGACAATGGTGGTGACCCGCACGATGTCGCTGATCTGGCCGCCGTGGAGGCCATTCGGATAGCCGGAGCCGTCCAGCATCTCATGATGGTGCAGCACCACGTCGAGCATTTCAGGCGGAAAGCCGCCCTGGACCAAGAGCGCCTCGTAGCCGCGCCGCGGATGCTCGCGCATCTCGGCCATCTCGTCCGCCGTCAATTCGGTCGGCTTGTCCAGGATGGAGGTCGGGATGAACGCCTTGCCGACATCGTGCAGCAGCGCCGCGCGGGCAAGGCGGCGCTGGTCGTCCTCGCGCATACCGAGGTGCTGCGCGAACGCCACCGCAAAACCGGTCACGAACAGGCAATGACGATAGGTGTCGGTGTGATGGCAGCCGACCATGGTCAGCCATTCGCGCAAGGATGAGTGCTTGATCGCCTTCAGGATCTTGCGCTCGGCGGCGACGATATCGCTGAATTGCAGGGGCTCGCCGGCCGGCAGCTTTTCGAACATCTTGACCATCACCGCATGCGCCGCCTCGACGCCGCGGTTCAGCGCCTTGCCGCGATCGGTTTCATCGTAGCCGTCTGCGTCCGGAAACGCGGCGCGGATGCGCTGCAACAGTCCGGCAGCGTCGAACGGACGCGAGATCGTGTCGATGGCCCCGAGCGCCCAGGCCTGCATGGTCGCGTGGTGCAATGCATCCTACAGCACGAACAGCCGCGGCATTTCGCGATAGGCTTCCGTCCTGAGTTTGTTGCGCACGAGCTGCACGCTCTCGGGCGAGCGCAGGTTGATGTCGACCACGATGCCCGAAAGATTATCCGCGGGCTTCTCGGGAATCTCCGCGGTCGAAATGGTGTCGACCTCGCCGACGGACCGCAAAATCCTGGCCAGTTCGCTGCTTTGGTCGCCTCGATCCGACGCCAGCAACAGGCGGCGTTTGGGCGAAGTCTTGTTGGCTAACGCTGTCATGAAATTCCTGGGCGTTCGCAATGACGATCGACAAGCCAGGCTAGCCGAGAATGGGTTCCCTGCGGCTTAATGGGCATGATGAACAGCGGTCTAGCGCCAATGCTAGAATTTTAACGATCGGGTCTTCCATTTCCGCATTTCCCACCCGGGAACAGATCGCGCTAGGATGATTGCGCAGCATCGCTGCCAGAATCTGCTCGGGGAAACGCAATGCCGAAAATCAAGCGAGATGGGGTCGAAATCTATTATGAGGTCCATGGCGACGGCCCGCCCCTGCTCCTGACCCACGGCTATTCATCGACCTCGGCGATGTGGCAGGGCCAGGTCGCGGCGCTGTCGAAGCGCCACAGGCTGGTGCTGTGGGACATGCGCGGCCACGGCCAGTCGGATTATCCGAGCGATCCCGCAGCCTATAGCGAAGCCCTGACGGTGGCCGACATGGCCGCGCTGCTGGACGCGGTCGGCGCGGAAGAGGCGATCGTCGGCGGGCTCTCGCTCGGCGGCTATATGTCGCTTGCGTTCTATCGCGCGCATCCGGAGCGGGTGCGCGCGCTCTTGATTATCGACACCGGACCCGGCTTCAAGAAGGACGACGCCCGCGATGCCTGGAACAAGCGCGCCTACGACACCGCAGCGAAGTTCGAGCGCGAAGGCCTCGATCTCTTGAAATCGTTCAGCCGCGAGCGCTCGACGGTGACGCACCGCGATGCCTCGGGTCTTGCCCTTGCCGCGCGCGGCATGCTGACCCAGCGCGACGCACGCGTGATCGAGTCGCTGCCCGATATCAAGGCGCCGTCGCTGATCGTGGTCGGCGCCGACGACACGCCGTTCCTCGCCGCCTCGGACTATATGGCGGCCAAGATTCCCGGCGCGCAGAAGGTCGTGATCCCGGCCGCCGGCCACGCCGTCAATATCGATCAGCCGCAGGCCTTCATCGAAGCGGTGCTGCCGTTCCTCGATGAACTTGAGGCGAAGTCGGCGCAGAAAGCTGCATCATGAGGACGATTGCCGCGATACTGCTCGTGCTCGCCGCTGCCGCGGAACCGGCCTGCGCGCAGCACCTACCGCCATTTGGCGGGCCTGCTCCTGCGCCATCCACCTTCGTAGCGACGCTGTCGAACACTGCGCCGCTGGTGTTTGGGATGGACGTGGAAGAGACGTCGCGCGCGCTCGGCACGCCCCTCACCTACATCAGAGGACGTCCCGGCAACGAGATCTATCTCACCTTCCGCGATCTCGGCGGCAGCGGGCTGTTCCCACACAACGACCGGCTCTTTCTGCAGTTCCGCAAAGGGCGGCTCGCCGGCTGGAAGGCCGATTGGGGCCAAAACTGGATGTGGCGGTAATCAGCCGCTGCTGTTTCGCGAACCCGAATTGCAACCCTCAAACGAGAAGGGATGACCCATGGGACGAGATATCACGCTGACGGCTTCGGACGGTTTCGAACTCGGCGGCTACCGCGCGGACCCCACTGGGGCGCCAAAGGGAGCGATCGTGGTGATCCAGGAGATTTTTGGCGTCAACCACCACATCCGCTCGGTCTGCGACCGCCTCGCCCAGGACGGCTATGTCGCGATCGCGCCCTCGATCTTCGACCGCAGCGAGCCGAATTTCCAGAGCGGCTACTCGCCGGAGGAAATCGCGATCGCGCGCAAATTCGTCGCCAATCCGGATTGGGCGGCGATGCTGCGCGACACCCAGGCTGCCATTGATGCCGCCAAGGATGTCGGCCCGGTCGGCATCATCGGCTTCTGCCTCGGCGGCAGCGTCGCCTATGTCGCGGCGACCAAGCTGACGGGCCTGAAGGCGGCCGTCGGCTATTACGGGGGCGCCATCGTCCGCTTTGCCGACGACAAGCCGAAGGTGCCGACGCAACTGCACTTCGGCGAGAAGGACGCTGGCATTCCCTTGACCGATGTCGAGACCATCAAGGCCAAGCGGCCCGAGGTCGAGGTCCACATCTATCCCGGCGCGCAGCACGGCTTTCATTGCGACGAAAGGGCAAGCTACGACAAGGCCAGCGCCGACATCGCCTGGCCGCGCAGCCTGGCGTTTTTCGCGAAGTATTTGAAGGGATAGCGCACAGCTCTCTGCCGTCATTCCGGGGCACGCGCAGCGTGAGCCCGGAATCCATTCATCCGCACGTTTTGTGGCCCGATGGATTCCGGGCTCGCGCTGCGCGCGCCCCGGAATGACGAGTGGAGAGAGTGTCGCCTAGAACCACCGCTCGCCGACGAACACCGTGTCGCCGGGACTCATCGGCGTGCCGAGCGGCACCGTGTAGCGCCCCGAGCCGTTGCCATCGGTATGCGTCAGCGTCACCATGTCGCGCTTGGCGCGCGGCGAGAAGCCGCCCGCAATCGCCACGGCGCTTTCGACGGTCATGTTGGGCACGTACGGATATTGTCCGGGCGCGGCGACTTCGCCGAGGATGAAGAACGGACGGTAGGCCTCGATCTCGACGGCGACCGAAGGCTCGCGGATGTAGCCGCTGCGCAGCTTTGCCGCGATCTCGCTTGCGAGCCCCGACGTCGTCCTGCCGCGCGCGGGCACTTGCCCGATCAGCGGCATGGTGATCGAGCCGCTAGCGTCGATCGCGTAGGTATTGGTGAGACCTTCCTGGCCGTAGACCACGACACGCAGCCGGTCGCCGGCATCGAGATGGTAGGCCGAGTCGTAGCGGACCCCAGCCCCGGGCGCCGCTGCGTAGGCCGCGCGCGGTGAAGCGGCAAAGGCGGAGCGAAGCGCGCCGACTGCGCCACCGCCG
>NZ_PSRR01000378.1 GCF_004296405.1 Bradyrhizobium sp. Leo170 | reverse complement strand
CCACCCCATCAACCACAGGGCGGCGTTGTGGCGCGAGCAAGCAGTTACAGCTTTGCTTATCACATCCACTTGTGGTTATGGGTCCCCGCCTTCGCGAGGACGACAGTGGAGTGCGGGGCTAGCGCTTCCCCGCTCCCATATAGCCGAACAGGAAGCCCGCCACCTTGCGCTTCTGGATTTCCTCGCTGCCTTCCGTGATGCGGTAGCGGCGGTGGTGGCGGTAGATGTGCTCGAACGGCTTGTGGCGTGAATAGCCCATGCCGCCGTGGACTTGCATGGCGCGGTCGGCGGCCTCGCAGCACAGGCGGTTTGCCCAGTAGTTGCACATCGAGACCTTGTCGGAGAGCGTGTGCTCGACCTGCGCCTGGGTGAGCTGGTCCATTTCCCAGGCGGTCTTGCGGATCAAGAGACGCAGCATCTCCGCTTGCGTGGCGAGTTCGACCAGCGGCCACTGGATGGCCTGGTTCTCGGCCAGCGCCTTGCCGAACGGCTTTCGCTCCCGCGCATAGTTGACGCTTTCGTTGATGCAGTAGACGGCGGCGCCCAGCGAGCTCGCGGCCTGGCGGATGCGGTTCTCGTGCACGAAGCACTGCGCCAGCGACAGCCCGCGGCCGACTTCGCCGAACAGCGCATCCTCAGGCACGAACACGTCCGTAAAGCTGACACGGGGATGATCGGTCGGCATGTTGAAGGTCCACATATATTGCTCGACCTTCACGCCTTCCGATTTCGCCGGCACCAGGAAGCAGGTGATGCCGCGCGCGTCGCCATCATTGCCTGACGTGCGCGCAAACAGCGCGCAGTGGGTCGCGACATGCATGCCCGTGGTCCACATCTTCTCGCCGTTGATCAGCCAACCCTTGACGTTGTCTCGGGTCGCAGGCTCCGCCTTGGTCTCCATATGCGTCGCATCGGAACCGTGGTCGGGCTCGGTGAGGCCGAAGGTGATGCGGTATTTGCCAGTGATCGAGCCGTCGATCATCGCCTTTTGCGCGTCGCTGCCGTAGCGGTCCAGCATGGTGACGACAGGGAAATTGCCGACGATCGAATGCTCATTCTGCAGGTCGTTGTGCAGGCCTAGACCCTTGGAGGCAAAATGCTCGCGGATCATGGCCATCCAGAGGTTGGAGCCGTCCTTGCCGCCATAGCGTTTCGGGATCGCGAAGCGTAGATGGCCCGCGGCATCGGCGCGGTCCTTTGCTTTGCGCAGCAGCGCCTCCCATTCGTGCCGCGGCAGGCCGCCATTGTCGAAATCGGTGCGCGCCCATTCGCGGCGGTGGTCGAAGAATCGGATGTTGTCGTCAGCCTCCTCCAGCGGCTTGATCTCGCGCGCGATGAAGGAATCGAGTTCGGCGAGATAGGCGACGAGGTCGGCCGGCAGGTTGAAATCCAAGGCAGTCTCTCCCGGAGATATCGTTGATTGTCGTTTTGCGTTTAGGCGCTGCGCGCTCCTGCTTCGTCGATTAAGGTGAGAAGACGGCGCTCAAGTCAAGCAATCACGTCGCGCTTGGCATGCGCGCCTTGCTTGCGTAATTGAGTGGCATCAAACCCCAAGCCGGCGCTAATATCGCGGCCAATATTCTTCGCCACAGAAAATCAGCGGGAGCGAATATGGATCTGAAATTCTCGAAGGTGGAACGCAAGGGCCCGATCACGATCGTAACGCTGTCGCGCCCCGAGGTGTACAACGCGCTGCATATCGACGCGCATTTCGAGCTCAACAAGGTGTTCGACGACTTTTCCGCCGATCCCGAGCAATGGGTCGCGATCGTCACCGGTGCCGGCGACAAGGCGTTCTGCGCCGGCAACGATTTGAAATGGCAGGCGGCCGGCGGCAAGCGCGGCTGGGACAAGGGCGGCTTCGGTGGATTGACCTCGCGCTTCGACTGCGACAAGCCGATCATCGCCGCCGTCAATGGCGTGGCGATGGGCGGCGGCTTCGAGATCGCACTCGCCTGCGACCTCATCATCGCCGCCGAGAACGCGACCTTCGCGCTGCCGGAACCGCGCGTCGGTCTCGCCGCGCTCGCCGGCGGCCTGCACCGATTGCCGCGGCAGATCGGGCTGAAGCGCGCGATGGGCATGATCCTCACCGCGCGTCACGTCAGCGCCAAGGAAGGCCACGAGCTCGGCTTCGTCAACGAGGTCGTGCCGCAGGGCGAAGCGCTCGCCGCTGCCGTGCGCTGGGCCGAGACCATCTGCAAGAACTCGCCGATGTCGATCCGCGCCTCCAAGCAGACCATCGAACGCGGCCTGGCCGTGTCGCTGGAGCAGGCAATCAACGAGCAGCGCGATTACCCCGCGGTGAAGGCGATGGCAGCCTCGCAGGATTACATCGAGGGCCCGAAGGCGTTTGCCGAGAAGCGCCCGCCGAAGTGGGTGGGGAAGTAAGTTATCTGCCCTCTCCGTCATGGCCGGGCTTGTCCCGGCCATCCACGTTCTTTGGCACTTCGATGAAGGAAGCACGTGGATGCCCGGGACAAGCCCGGGCATGACGACACAACTACGATTTCGAAGCGGTGCCTATCTCCCGCTTGTACGACGCATAGTTCGGCTGATCGACGGCGAGCTTGTCCATTGTGGTCTGCCAGAGATGCTCGGCCAGCCCCGGTGTCTGCAGATCAATCTCGCCTTTTGCGATCTTCTCCGAAAGCGCACGGTTCAGCTCGAACAGCGAACCATCGGTGCCGAGCAATTTCTGCAGCCGCGCAGCCTCGGCAGCATCGGCCGCTTGCGCGAGCGTTAGCTGCCGTATCACCAGGTCGAGCGCGTTGATGCCGACGCGTAGCTTGAACGCGTTGTGGCCTTCGATCGCAGGCGCGATCTCGCTGCGCAGAAAATCGGCGACCGCCTTGATCAGCTCGTTGGGTGTCGGTTCATCCTGCATCTCAACGCCCTCGCGGTGCCAATAGCCTGAGCAGATCGATCTCGGTCTCCGACGCTCGGCGGCCAATCATCGCGCGTTCCATGGAATGGTCCGGACCAGTGCGGAAGCGCTGCATCATGCCGCAGCACATCACGCCCCAGCGCAGTGTGCCCATCACTTCCCAGAACATTACTCTGACAGGATCGACCTTGCGGCCGGTCTCCTCGTAACCTGCGAACAGTTCCTCGCGCGAACCGAAGCCGCCGACCGGCTTGTCGATCTCGCCGAAGCGCCAGGAGTTGACGCAGATCCAGCCGAGATCCTCCATCGGATCGCCGAAATGCGCGAGCTCCCAGTCCAGCACCGCGCGCACGCCGTCAGGACCGATGATGAGGTTGCCATGGCGGAAATCGCCATGCACCAGCGTCACCTCGTCCGATGGACCGGGATCGTGGTCGCGCAACCAGCGCAGCGCCAGTTCGAACACCGGGCGCGGCCAGTCGAAGCTGCGATATTCCCGCTCGAGATCGCCAATCTCCTTGGTCGCCGTCATCTGCCGCAGCTTCGGCAGCTTCGCCGCCGGCAAGCCGTGGATGCCGGCAGCGACCTTGCCGAGCTGGCGCGCCAGCAGCGGCCGCGCCTTCGCAAACTGCTCGTCGCGCAGGATCTTGCGCGCGATGGTCTCGCCTTCGACGCGCGCCATGATGAAGCCGGTGCCAAGCCCCTCCTCCGGATTCAGCACGTGCAGCACGCGCGGCGACGGCAGGCCGGCGTCGTGCGCGAGCTGCATCAAGCTCGCCTCGGCATCGAGCCCGGCCGCGCGCGAGGGTGCTGCACCAAAGCCCGGCGGCGCGCGGCGCAGGATTGCGCCGATAGTGCCGTCCGGATGCACGATATCGAACGTCCAGGTCTCCTGGCTGGCGCCGCCGGAAAGTTTTGCGGCGCCGGTGACGCCGGTCGCCCCCGGACGGAAGGACGCGACGCAGCGCGCGAGCTCGGCTTCGATCATTTGCCCTTGAACTTCGCCGGGCGCTTCTCGAGGAACGCGGTGACGCCTTCCTTGAAATCCTCGGTGGTGCCGGCAAGCCGCTGGGACTGGTATTCCAGGTCGAGCTGATCCTCGAACGAATTCTCCGGGCTGTCCCAATAGAGCTTGCGGATCAGCGACAGCGCAACCGTCGGCCCGTTGGCAAGCTCATGCGCAAGCTTCATCGCCTCGTCCATCAGCGCGCCGTCGTCATGGAGGCGGTTGATGAGGCCCCATTCCAGCGCCTTCTCAGCCGGCAGTCGCTCGCCCATCAGCGACAATTCGATCGCACGCGCCTTGCCGACCAGCCGCGGCAAGAGCCAGGTCGAGCCGCAATCCGGCACCAGACCGATGCGGCGGAACGCCTGCAGGAAATAGGCCGAACGCGCACACAGGATCATGTCGCCCATCAGCGCGAAGCTCATGCCGGCGCCCGCCGCCGGCCCGTTGACCGCGGTGACGATCGGGCAATGCAGATTGCGCAACCGCCGCAGGAACGGATGGAACGCGGTCTCCAGCGCCGCGCCTGCGTTACGCTTGCCCGGCGTCTGGTTGTTTCGTCCTTGCAGATTGGCGCCGGTGCAGAATGCGCGGCCGGCACCAGTGATCACAAGGCAGCGCACCTCGTCCCGCTTGTCCTCGATCGCATCGAGCGCCTCGGCGAGGCCGCCGAGCATGTCGATCGACACCGCGTTCATGACCTCCTGATGGTCGAGCTTGAGGACCGCGACCGGTCCATCGAAATCGAGCGTGACATGTTTAAATTGCATTGTTTCCTCGTGGGTTGCACCCGCGCCATGGGTAACGCGGTAGGCCAAATCTTCGACCCATATTTGATTTTTGAGACGCGCTTGTCCATGGTGGAGCAAGCACGCCTCGCTTTCGGATGCACGATTAACGTGCGTCAGGCCAAATGGAAACACCCCAGGGAAATACGCCAAGGAAAAAATACCATGAGCATCTTCGACCTCTCCGGCCGCGTCGCGGTCATCACCGGTGGCAATGGCGGGATCGGGCTTGGCATCGCGCAGGCGCTGAATGCCGCCGGCTGCGATGTCTCGATCTGGGGCCGCAACGCCGAGAAGAACAAGGCGGCTGCGGCAACGATGGCGGCGGGTCCCGGCAAGGTCGACACCCGCATCTGCGATGTCAGTAATGCGGCCTCGGTGCAGGATGCGATGAAGGCGACGCTCGACACTTTCGGCCGCGTCGATGGCTGCTTCGCCAATGCCGGGATCGGCGGCGGCGGACGACGCGCCTTCATCGACCGCACCGAGGAGGAATGGCGAACGATGTTCGCAACCAATCTCGACGGCGTTTTCCACGTTTTCCAGGCTGCCGCCCGCCACATGACCGAGCGCGCCGAGGCTGGCGACGCCTTCGGCCGCCTCGTCGCCACCTCGAGCCTGGCGTCGCTGTTCGGCACCGCGCGCAACGAGCACTATGCCGGCACCAAGGCCGCGATCAACGCGCTCGTGCGCGCCCTCGGCGTCGAGCTTGCCCGCCATGGCGTCACCGCGAATGCGATCCTGCCCGGCTGGATCAAGAGCGAGATGACGGCTGGCATCATGTCGAACGAGAAATTCGTCGCCAATGTGATGCCACGCATCCCCGTGCGCCGCTTCGGCGAGCCTTCCGACTTCGGCGGCATCGCGGTCTACTTGATGAGCAATGCGTCGTCGTATCACACGACGGATTGTTTCGTGATCGACGGCGGCTACACAGCGTTTTAAACGCTGTTCGAATTCCGTCATGCGGCAATGGCGTCCTGCGCTGCGTCAGCGCAGGCACCCATGAAAAAAGCGCGCTCGCACTTTGAAACCACCGCGTCTATGGTTGGCCGCAACGATCTCGGCGATGGGAGGAAGAACATGAAACACGCCTACATACCCCGGACCACCAACTACACGCTCAATCCGGGCGACGAGCTCAACGACCTCCGCATGTCGGATCAGGTCCGTCCGCTTTATGAGCATGTGAAGAAGTTCATCCGGGAAACCGTCGAGCCGATGTCGGTCGAATTCTATCGGCACGGCGAGAACAAGAAGGACCGCTGGAGCTTTACCGACGGCCAGATCGAGGTTTTGGAGAAAGCCAAGAAGAAGGCCAAGGAGGAAGGCCTCTGGAACTTCTTCCTGCCCGACGCCGAGACCGGCGAAGGCCTGAACAATCTCGACTACGCCTATATCGCGTCCGAGCTCGGCAAGAGCCCGCTGGCCTCCGAGACCATGAACTGCTCGGCGCCTGATACCGGCAACATGGAAGTGCTGGAGCGTGTCGGCACCAAGGAGCAGAAGGAGATGTGGCTGAAGCCGCTCCTGAACGGCGAGATCCGTTCGGCCTACGCCATGACCGAGCCCAACGTCGCCTCGTCGGACGCCAAGAACATCTCCACTACCGCCAAGCTCGTCGGTGACGAGTGGGTCATCAACGGCGAGAAATACTACATCTCCGGCCTCGGCGATCCCCGCTGCAAGATCATGATCGTGATGGTGAAGACCAATCCGGATGCGCCGCCAAGCAAGCAGCAGTCGCAGATCCTGGTGCCAAAGGACACGCCCGGCGTCGAGATCCTCGGCCCCATGCATGTGTTCGGGCAGGATCATGCCCCGCGTGGACACATGCATCTGCGCTTCAACAATGTCCGGGTGCCGAAGGAGAACATGCTGCTCGGCGAGGGCCGCGGCTTTGAAATCTCCCAGGTTCGCCTGGGGCCGGGCCGCATCCATCACTGCATGCGCACCATCGGCAAAGCGGAGAAGGCGCTCGACATGATGGTGCAGCGCGGCCTCACCCGTGAAGCCTTCGGCAAGAAGATCGCGCATCTCGGCGGCAATCTCCAGATCATCGCGCAGGCGCGCTGCGAGATCGAGGCGATGCGGCTGATGGTGCTGAAGGCGGCGAAGGCGATGGACGTGCTCGGCAACAAGGAAGCGCGCGTCTGGGTCTCCATGGTCAAGGCCATGATCCCCGAGCGCGCCTGCAAGATCATCGACCAGGCGATCCAGATGCACGGCGCCACCGGCATCTCGCAATGGACGCCACTGGCCGAAATGTACCAGGACGTCCGCCACCTCCGCTTCGCCGACGGTCCGGACGAGGTGCATTGGATGGTGGTCGGCCGGCACGAACTGAGCATGCCGTAAAGGGCGCGGCGATTCGTAGGGTCGGCAAAGCGAAGCGTGCCCACCTTCACGAGCCGAGCCAGAATGGTGGGCACGCTTCGCTTTGCCCACCCTACGAATCTAGCCGCCCTACGATCTCTGAGGAAAGCCACCATGGAATACGCTGCCAGCGATCTGAAGCCCCGCGAGCGATATAAGGTGCTGGCATCCTTCGTGCTGCCACGACCGATCGCCTGGGTGACGAGCACAGGCCCAACCGGCGTTGTCAATGCCGCGCCGTTCAGCTTCTTCAACGTGTTCTGCGAGGACCCGCCGCTCTGCATGTTCGCGGTCAATCTGCGGCCGGACGGGCGGGTGAAGGATACGCTTGTCAATATCGAGCGTACCGGCGAGTTCGTGGTCAACATGACCGACGAACCGCTGGCGCACGCGATGCACGAGACCAGCGGCGACTTTCCGCCTGATGTCGGCGAGCCCGATTATCTCGGGCTCAAGCTTGCGCCATCGACCAGCGTGGCGGTGCCGCGCCTTGCCGACGCGCCATGGGCGATGGAATGCAAGACCTGGAAGATCATCGACGTCAACGACCGCCGGCTGATCATGGGTGAAGGCATCCACTTCTACATCCGCGACGAGCTGTGGGACCGCGAGGCCATGCGCGTGCACATGGAGCGCTACCACCCGGTCGGCCGCATGTTCGCCGACCGCTATTGCCGCACCGATGACCGGGTGGTGTTTCCGACCGCCGAGGGCGCGAAGCCGTAGATCCGTAGGGCGAGCAGGCGCGCCGCGGTCGTCTGACGCTCTGCGCGCGATGGTGGGCACGCTGCGCTTTGCCCACCCTACGACGTTCGTGCAATCGGCACGCTCTCTCCACGTCATTGCGAGCGCAGCGAAGCAATCCACGTCTCCGCAAGTGGCGCGATGGATTGCTTCGCTG
>NZ_PSRR01000377.1 GCF_004296405.1 Bradyrhizobium sp. Leo170 | reverse complement strand
TCCCTGCTTTCGCAGTGACGACACCGCGTCCTCGTTTTGCGAGCGTCGAAGCCCGCCGATTTACCAAACCTTGCAGAACCCCGATCACCCTGCCGCTCCGCCAACACCGCTGGCCCCCGCCTTGCTCAAGGACATGCCAAACGCACATCCGGCGAAAGAGGCGTATCATGGCGGGACAGACATCTTCGGGCGCGGGTCGGTTTGAGGCACTTGATGCAATGCGCGGTATCTGCGCGCTGCTCGTGGTGCTCTTCCACATCCCCATTTACCATGCGCTGAAAGGCACCCAGCCGTTCGTGAACCTGCAATTCTGCGTCGACATGTTCTTTGCCCTGTCCGGCTTCGTGCTCTGTCACGCCTATGGTCAGCGCCTTAACCATGCCGGGGATGGCATCCGCTTCATGGCGATGCGGTTCGCGCGGCTCTGGCCGCTGCATATGGTGATGCTGGCGCTGTTCGTGATGATCGAAGTGAGCAAGATCGTCTTCATGCGCACCGACGGTTCGTTCTCGCTGGATTCGGTACCGTTCGGCGCCGGGCACACACTCTACGAAGCCGTCACCAATATCCTGTTCCTCCAGTCCTTCAACCTGCATGGCGGCCTGACCTGGAACGGCCCCGCCTGGAGCGCGGCGGTCGAGTTCTACGTCTCGATGCTGTTCGCGGCGATCGTCGTGCTGTTCCCGCGCCGGCGGCGCGAGATCTTCCTCGGCCTCTGCCTTGCGGCCGGAATGCAGCTCTACGAACGCTCGCCGGGTACGCTGTTCGTCTCCAGCGATTGGGGCATGCTGCGCGCGATGTTCTCCTTCTTCGCGGGATGCCTGGTCTACGACCTGCGCCTCTATTCCAACGGCCGGCTCGATATGCCGAACATATTGGAGGTCTCGTGCGCCGTACTGGTTGCAGTGTTCGTGTTGGTTACCCCATCCGGCGGACCGCAATATCTGTTTCCGTTGCTCGCCGCGGTCGTGATTTGCGTGTTCTCGTTCGATCAGGGCAGGATCTCGGCGATGCTGCGCTCGCCTGCGCTGCAGAAGCTCGGGCTGTGGTCCTATTCGATCTACATGATTCACACCTTCATCTTCCAGATCATGCGCAGCGCCGCCTCCTTCCTCGGCCACAAGCTCCACCTCGAACTGGTGGTCTGGCACAATGACGACAAGCTGGTGGTCCTGGGAACGCCAGCGCAGGCGCTGGTGGCCGCGCTCGTTCTCTCCGTGGTCCTCGTCGTTCCCGTCGCTGCACTCACCTATCGCTGGATCGAGAAGCCGGCGATGGATGCGGCCCGATACGCGCTCTCGACCACGAACCGCGGGGAAACGCCGCTCGGCACGGCATCGAGGATCGGCTTCGGCGCGGCAATATGGCGGCTGCTCAGTGCCGGCGTGATCCGCACGGCCGCCGGTTTCCGTGCCGTTCGGCTACGGCTGCCGTAGAGCTAGCGCACGTCCGGCCGCGGGTCGGAGACGAACCTGTCGCGATTGGGCATCTTGATGGCGGCGAGCGTCTTGGCGTCGAGCACGGCGTCCGCCGGAACGAGGCCGTTGAGATTGAGGATGTAGGCGGAGACCGCATAGACATCCTCATCGCTCAGCGACTGCGGCGCGTTCTGCGGCATGGCGCGGCGGATGTAGTCGAACAGCGTCGGCGCATAAGGCCAGTAGCTGCCGACGGTACGCACCGGCTTTGCGCTCGCGAGCGTGCCCTGTCCGCCGACCAGGCGATCGCCGACACCGCCCTGCCCGTCGGCGCCGTGGCAGGCCGCGCATTGTTCACTGAAAACCACGCGACCGCGTTCGACGCTGCCGCCGCCCGGCGGCAGGTTCGATCCGTCATGGCCGATGTCGATGTCCCAGCCCTTGATTTCCGCCGGCGTCGCCGGCCGCCCGATATGAAAGCGCTCCTCGGCCTGCGCGGCGACAGCGAGCCCAGCAATCACGGCGGCGAGCAGCGCGATGTGCGAACTAGGCCAGCGCATTGCTCACCTCCCCATTCGCGGCGATGCGCCACGGCCAGATCGCGTTGTTGTGGTAGAAATGATTGACGCCGCGAACCGCGAGCAGTTCGGCAAGCGTCGGCTGCACATAATCAGTCTCGTCGATCGCGCGGCACTGGATCACGGCGGGATTGCCGTCCCACTGCCATGGCACGCGGAAGCGGGTGAGCGCGCGGGTCAGGACCGGCTCCTGAAGTTGGGCCGCCTGCCAGCTCTTGCCGTCGTCAACGGGGACTTCGACGCGCTTGATCTTGCCGTGCCCGCTCCGGGCGATCCCTGATATCTCGTGGAAGCCGGGCCCATTCAGTTTCTGTCCGCCCGAGGGACGCAGGATGATCGACTTCGCCTCCATGTAGAAGGTGAACTCGCGCGCCGTGCCGTCGGGCATCAGGTCGGTATATTTCGAGGTCTCCTCGCGCGAATAAGCAGGCTCGGCCACGGCCTTCAGCCGGCGCAGCCATTTGATGTTCATGTTGCCTTCGAAGCCCGGCAGCAAGAGGCGCAGTGGATAGCCCTGCTGTGGACGCAGCCGCTCGCCGTTCTGGCTGTAGACCAGCATGGCATCGTCGAGGCATTTCTCGATCGGGATCGAGCGCGTCATCGCCGCCGCATCCGCGCCTTCGGCGACCAGCCACTTCGCTTCCTTCTGCAGGCCAGCTTCGTTGAGGACATCCTTCAGCATCACGCCCGTCCATTCGGCGCAGCTCACGAGGCCGACGAGGTCGGACGCCGTCTTGCCATAGGGCTTGGTGTAGACGGGATTGCCGGAGCACTCGATGAAATGGATCCGCGACTGCGACGGGAAGCGGCGGATATCGTCCATCGTGAAGATCAGCGGGCGATCGACGAGGCCGTGCAGCATCAGCCTGTGCTGCGCCGGATCGATGGTGGGCACACCGCCGTGATGGCGCTCGTAGAACAGCCCGTTCGGCGTGACGATGCCGTCAAGCTCCTGCAGCGGCGTGCGGCCGGAGGCGGAAATGTATTGCGGCAGCGTCTTGGAGATGTTCTTGACGACGCCCTTCTCATAGACCGACGGCGTGCCGTAGGGCTGATCGCCCATCGGTGCGCCCGGCGCCTTCATCCATTCGGGAATGCTGGGCGGAAGGTTGCTGGTGTCCGCCATGCCCGGCGTCGCGCCGAGCACGCCCCCGCCCGCGACCGCCGCGCCTGTTTGCAGAAAATGCCGGCGAGATGGTCGTCGTTCGCGGTTGGCGGTTGTTTGCTCGCTCATTGACGCTTCCCCTTGCCGCTCTCGTTGATCGATCTCAGGCTATCACCGAACGCTAAGCACACGCCTTCACATCTGCAAAATCGCCACAGCTTCATGTCGCCGACGCAGCGCTGTCCGGCATATTTCGATCGGGCGTGGACGATGCCTTGGATGAATTTGCTCCGGGTCGAATCGTTCCGCCGCGTCAGCGCTGATCGCTCGCGCGCAGACGGCTATGCGTGCGGCCATAGGCGGCATAGATCACAAGGCCGATCACCAGCCACACCGCGAGCCGGATCCAGGTGTCCATCGGCAGGCTGAGCATCAGGAAGAGCGAGGTTGCGGCCGCGGCCGGCCCCACCAGCCAGATCGCCGGCGCCCGGAACGGACGCGGCAGGTCCGGATCGACGACGCGCAGCACCATTGTGCCGATCGAGACCACGGCAAACGCGAACAGCGTGCCGATGCTGACGAGCTCGCCCACCAGCCCGATCGGCAGCAACCCGCCGAGAAGGGCAACGACGATGCCGGAACCGATGGTGGCGACATGAGGCGTCCGGAAACGCGGATGGATGTTTGCGATCGCCGGCGGCAGCAATCCATCATGCGCCATGGCGCGGAAGATCCGGGGCTGCGCCAGCAGCATCACCAGTATCACCGAGGTCAAGCCGAAGAGGATGCCGAGCTTGATGATCGGCGACAACCAGCCGACGCCGGCGGCATCGATCCCGACCGCAATCGGGTCGGGAACGTTCAGCCGGTCGAACGGCACGATGCCCGTCAGCACCAAGCCGACCGCGACATAGAGCGCCGTGCAGATCACGAGCGAGCCGAGAATGCCGATCGGCATGTCACGCTCGGGCGACTTCGCCTCCTGTGCCGCGGTCGAGACCGCGTCGAAACCGATATAGGCGAAGAACACCACGGCCGCGCCGCGGAACACGCCGGACCAGCCATAGACGCCGACGCCCGCATTCGGCGGAATGAAGGCCCCTTCGGGATTGCTCGCGGTGACCCAGTTCGCGGTCGTGAACGAGGAGACCGTGCAGGCGATGAAGAGCAGGATGACGACCAGCTTCACCGCGACGATGAAATTGTTGAACCGCGCCGACGCTCTGATCCCCGCAACCAGCAGCGCCGTGATGAAGACGATAATGAGCATCGCCGGCACGTTGAAGATCGCGCCCGTCGACGACCATGCATGCGTGGTCGCATCATAGCTCAGCGGCGCAGACGCGAGCTCCGGCGGTATCGTAAGGCCAAAATCCCTGGCGAAGCTGACGGCATAGCCCGACCATCCGATCGAGACCGCCACCGCGCCGACGGCATATTCGAGGATCAGGTCCCAGCCGATGATCCAGGCCACGAATTCGCCCAGCGCCGCATAGGCAAAAGTATAGGCGCTGCCGCAGACCGGGACGGTCGACGACATCTCCGCATAGCAGAGCCCCGCAAAGGCGCAGGCGATCGCGCCGAACGCGAACGAAAGCGTCACCGCAGGTCCTGCATTCGCGGCCGCTGCGTGTCCGGTCAGAACGAAGATGCCCGCGCCGATGATGGCGCCGATGCCGAGCGCGACGAGATTGAGTGCCGACAGCGTGCGCCGCAGCGGCGAGGCCCGCGCGTCTCCTTCCACCCCTGCCGCCTCCTGCAGCAGGTCGGCTGTCGATTTCCTTGCCCAGATGTCTACCAAGAACCGCCTCCTCGCGACTTCGACCCCGGCGGCCGGTCGTACAGGCTAGCATGGTCTCGATACGCGGCGCCGCTCACGCATTCGGCACCACGGGCAGCTTCTCGATCATCCGTATCCCGGGCCGGCGTCGCCAATGGATCTCCGATGGCTGAACCGCAAGCTGAAGCTTTGGCCAGCGGGTGAACAGCGCTTTCAGCGCGCAGATCGCCTCGATCCGCGCGAGCTGGTGACCGAGGCAGAAATGGATGCCCGTGCCGAAGGAGATGTGGCGGTTCGGCCGCCGCTCGAGGTCCATTTGCTCGGGTTGTGGGTGCGATGCGGGATCGAAATTGGCGGCCACGATCATGGCCATCACCCGATCGTTCTTCTTCAGGGCGACGCCGCCGAGCTCGACATCGCGCCGCACATAGCGTGGCTTCGAGAATTGCACCGGGGAGACGAAGCGCAGGAATTCCTCGACCGCCAGCGCAGCGCGGTTCCAGTCGGCCTCGAGCCAGTTGCGCGTTTCGGGGTTCTTCAGCAGCTCGAACACCGATCCGCTGATCAGATGCGTCGTGGTTTCGGAGCCGGCGCCGAGCAACAGAATCATCATCGAGACCATTTCGTCCGGCGTGATGCGGCCGCCTTCCCTTTCGACCTGCACCAGTTCGGCAATGAGCCCCTCACCGCCTTCTTTGCGCGCGGCCTGCAGGCGTTCCTCCAGGTAGCGCCCCATCTTCCTCAGGATGAACAGCATGCGCAGGAAGCCGAAGGCGCTGGCAATCTGCCCCATCGCATTCGCCCAGCCGATGAATTTCGGCCGGTCGGCCGCCGGCAGGCCGAGGAGCTCGCAGATGACGGAGAGCGGCAGGATGCGCGCATAGCGCTGTACCAGATCGGCGGGGCTACCGGATGCGAACAGTTCGTCCGCAAGGCCGTCCGCGATCGCCCGGATGTGCGGCTCCATCTCGAGCACGGCGCGACGGCGGAACGCCTCATCGACGATGCCGCGCAAGCGGCTGTGATCCGGCTCGTCCTTGGTCAACATACTGTTGGCGATCGTTGCGATGGATTTCGGCATCCACCACTGAAGTCCTGCCAGCGCCCCGTCCTCCTTGCGCAGCGTGAAGATGGAGGAATCCTTCAGCATCGTTGCGGTGGTCTCATAGGTCGTGGTGACCCAGACCTTGCCCACGATCGGAAATCGCGTGGCAACCACGGGCGCGCTGGCTCGCAGCGCCGCGACAGCGGTCGCGGGATCACGGAAGAATTCTTCGCTGGTGAAATCGATGCGTGTCGCCATCGGTTATTCCTGGCTTTGGCGCGGATTCACACTCATTCGCCAATCGGCGGCGTGCCGTGAGTGTGGAAGGTCTCGATCGTCTTCAATCCCCACGCCTGGCCCTTCTTGCGCTCCTCCTCGGTCCAGACGATCGGCTTCCAGTCCGGCGCCAGGATCAAGCGGGCGCCGGCGTTGGCGACCTCGACGCGATTGCCGCCGGGCTCAAAGACGTAAAGGAAGAAGGTCTGCTGGATTGCGTGCTTGTGTGGGCCGGTCTCGATATGGACGCCGTTCTCCAGGAAGATATCGGCCGCGCGCAAGATCTCTTCGCGACTGTCGAGCGCATAGGTGACATGGTGGAAGCGGCCGGGCTTGCCGTAGTGGTCGCGAGTGTGGGCGAAGTCGTAACTCTTGTTCGACATCGTCATCCACATTGCCGCTTCCGTACCATCGTTGAGCACGATCTGCTCGGTGAGCCGACAGCCAAGGTAATTCTCGAAGAACAGGCGATTCGCCCTGATGTCGACGGCGAGGCAATTGAGATGGTCGAGCCGACGCACATTGACGCCGCGTGCGGGAAAGCGCTGCGCCTGCTTCTTCAGCGCCGGCTTGAGTTCCGGTGGCGCTTGGTACCATTCGGTCTCGTAGTAGAGTTCGATGAGATGGCCGTCAGGATCGCGGCAGCGGAAAGCCGGCCCCTGCCCCATATCGCCATCGATCCAGCCAAGATCGAAGCCGGAGTCCTTGAGCGCGGCGACACGACGCTCCAGCGCCTGCGGGCTGCGAGCGCGCAGCGCCACGTGACCCATGCCTGAAGTCTTCGCCCCTGTCAGCTTCAGCGAATAGCGTTCGTAATCGTCCCAGCCGCGCAGATAGACCGACTCGCCCTTTTGCCCGCTGACCGTCATGCCCATGACGTCGACGAAGAATTTCAGGCTCTCCTCCGGCTTTGGCGTCAGCAGTTCCATGTGGCCGAGATGAGCAAGGTCGTAGATCGGCTCCGGCTGCATTGACGTCTCCAAACTGACAAGAGGACCACGCCAGCGAACGACTCGTCCGTCACGGTTCGGATTCACTAGCCTCTTTTGCGAAGGAGCGCGACGGCGCCAGCGGCGCGCTGGATGAATTTTTCAGGGGCATGGACGCGGGCACCACGACATCCCTGGCCTCTAGGCGACGCGTCTCCGCTTTTTTCAGATGTTCCCCCGGAACTGCTGCGCCGCGAAATAGTTTGCGCCACGAGGCAAGCAGAATGACGGGGAAACTGACGCATGCCGCAAATCATCGTATCCGTGCCGATCGGCGAGAAATCGACAGACCTCTGGCGGGAGATCGGTTCTTTCGGCTCGGTGGGCCGATGGCACCCGATGCTGACGAGGGTGGAAAGCGAAGGAGACCACGAGGGCTGCACGCGGGTTGCCGAGACGCACGACGGCAAGCGACAGACCGAACGGCTGATCGAATTCGCGCCGAATGAGCGCTTCTATCGCTACAGGATGGAGGCAACCGCGATGCCGATCCGCAACTATGTCGGCGAGTTCCGCATCGAGGACGCCCCGGACCACAGCAGCAGGGTCGTATGGTCCGCGCATTTCGACCTGGTGTCGGACGAAGCATCCGGTGCAACGGACGCCGTCAAATCATTCCTGAAAGCAGGTCTTGACCATCTTGCCAGCACCCACCCCCCGCCTCCGGCGTGATCATCCTTTCGCGACCCCGCCGCGTGCGGGGCGAATGGTTGACGGCGCAGCCAGCGGTATCGCGCTCTACCGAAGCGGTAAATCGATCGTTAATCGGAACCAGCGAGGGGTCGGGTCATGG